>JBBIGZ010000087.1:0-11476 GCA_037447295.1 Chloroflexota bacterium
ACGCAGCCATTTGACCAGCCGCTTATTCAATAGCCGTCAGACCCGCAAGAGCTTGGCATTTTCCAAAAACCTGGCTTGTTGTCGTGCGGCTGCGACTTGGGAAGACGCTTACTACAATCTCGTGAGGTCTCACATCTTAAAAGGGAGACTACCAAAAAATGGCCGAACACAATATCGGCGCCCTGCTCGTCATGGAAGATAAACGCATCCTAGGCATCCTCTCCGAGCGAGATTGCGTGCGCAAACTCGATCTGCAAGGGCGCTCTTCTCGCACCACCCTCGTCGAAGAGATCATGACCCCACGCGTACTCTACATCGAAGCTTCGCGCTCCATTGAAGAAGGCATGGCACTCATGCTCGAAAAGAACATCCGTCACCTCCCGGTCATGGAAGGAGATCGGCTCCTCGGCATGATCTCCATTCGCGATCTGCTCAAAGCGATGGTGGATGAACAGCAAATCCTTATCTCCAACCTCGAACGTTACATCATCGGCGGAGGGCGCTAATGAGCGAAATCAACTCCCTCATCCAACCGTATCTTTCTCAAGGGCGGAGCGGTTTGCTCCCCGCTCTACAAGCCGTACAGGCCGAATACGGCTGGATTTCCCAAGAACATGCTACCGAGATTGCCCGGCTTCTCCGCATCCCGTTGGCCGAAGTGCACGGCGTAATCGAATTCTACGATCTCCTGCACAATCAACCCCATAAGAAAAAGGCGCTGCATATCTGCACCGATGTCGCCTGTGCCTTAAGAGGGGCAGATGATCTCCTCCGTAGCAAAGCTGCCGGCCCGTCGCTCGCCGCCTCGGGAGGGACCTTGGACGGGAACCTGGAAATCGAACCAAGTCCTTGCCTAGGCCTATGCGATCGCGCTCCAGCGCGGCTCCTGCAAGAAGGTCACGCCTGGCGCATCGGCACGGAAACGGGAAATTGGGACGAACGCCCGGTTACCTTCGTCAGCGGGACGGTGCGTCGGCTAACGGCGCGCTGCGGAAACGGCACCACATCCCTGGAAGCCTATGGCGGTTACCGTGCCTGGGAACGTGCCCGTCAACTTTCCCCACAGCAGGTGATTGAAGAGGTCAAAGCCAGCGGCCTATTCGGGCGTGGCGGTGCCGCCTTCCCCACCGGCCTGAAGTGGGAAGGTGCGGCGCGCGCCGAGGGCACGCCCAAATACGTCGTCTGCAACGCCGATGAATCCGAACCCGGCACGTTTAAGGACCGTGTCCTGCTCAGCGAGGATCCGCACCAGGTCCTGGAAGGCATGCGCATCGCCGCTTATGCCATCGGCGCCGAAAAGGGCTATATCTACCTGCGCGGCGAATACGGCTACATTCGTCCGATCCTGGAAAAGGCCCTGGTCGAGGCCCAAAGCGCCGGTCTGCTCGATGGCTTCGAGATCGAAATTCGCATGGGCGCCGGCGCTTATATCTGCGGCGAAGAGACGGTGCTCTTTGAATCCATTGAAGGCAAACGTGGCTACCCGCGCATCAAACCGCCGTTCCCCACCACCCATGGCCTCTTTGGCAAGCCAACCGTGATCAACAACGTTGAAACCCTGGCCTGCGTCCCCTTCATCATTGAGCACGGAGCGGCGGCCTACCGGACGGTGGGCAGCGAAAAATCCCCCGGCACCAAGCTCTTCTGCCTCTCCGGCGATATTGCCCGTCCAGGACTATACGAAGCCCCCTTCGGCATCACCCTGGGCGAGCTGCTCGAAATGGCCGGCGGCGTGGCCGAGGGACGTCAACTGCAGGCCATCCTGCTTGGTGGTGCGGCCGGCGCCTTTGCTACCCCGCGCCACCTGGATACCCGCCTGACCTACGAGGACCTGCATCAGGCCGGCCTGACCCTCGGCTCCGGCGTAGTTATGGTCTTCGATGATCGGCGCGATCTGCGCCAGGTCCTCTTACGCATCGGCCGCTTCTTCGCCCACGAATCCTGCGGCAAATGCTACCCTTGTCAGATGGGCACCCAGCGTCAGCTGGAAATCCTGGAACGTCTGGCCCAAGGGCGCCTGCTTCCCGGCGATCGGCAGCGACTGGAAGATGTCGGCTGGACGATGAGCGATGCTTCCCTGTGTGGCCTGGGTCAAACTGCGGCGGCGGCCGTGCTGAGCGCGATCAAAGAATGGCCACAGCTCTTCACCGTTTGAACGGAGTGACCATGAGCGAAATATTTACCCTCTCCATTAACGGCAAAGAAATCACCGCCCAGGACGGGCAAACGTTATTGGAAATCGCCCGCGCCAACGGGATTGAAATTCCCACCATTTGTTTTCACCCGGCCACAAAGGCAAACGGGCTATGTCGCATATGCGTCGTCGAGGTAGAAGGATCGCGCCTATTGCAACCAGCCTGCGTAGTAGCCGCCCGGCCGGGCATGCAGGTACAAACGGATAGCCCGCGCGTGCGGCGCGCCCGCAAGACGATCCTGGAAATGCTGGCCGCTACCGCCGATCTTTCCGAAGCGCCCGAAATCCTGGAAATGCTCAAAGCCTACGAGGCCGATACCGCTCGCTTCCCGGAAGCCCAACCGCGCCATCTCCCGCCAATTGACGATAACCCGATGTACGTTCGGGAATATTCTAAGTGCATCCTGTGCTGGCGCTGCGTGCAGGTTTGTGCTGAAGATGCCCAATATACCCATGCGATCAACTTTGCCGGGCGCGGCTATCACACCCACATTGACACCTTCTACGGCCTACCCATGCCGGCGACCACCTGCGTCTTCTGCGGTCAATGCATCGGCGTCTGCCCCACCGACGCGCTGGAGCCGAAGCGTGAGTACCTATTGGAGCAAGGAGAATGGCCGTTTGCATTTGGACGGTAGACATGAAACGTGGACCGTAGTTTGCGAGTGTTGAATTGATTTCAAGGAGTCTCATATGGTAACACCCGATCGAATTGTTTCAACCATCTGCCCATATTGTGGCGTTGGATGCAACTTAGAGTTACACATCAAGGATGACATCATCTATAAAGTTACTTCGCCCTTTGATTCTGTAGTCAATCAGGGCAATTTGTGCGTCAAGGGACGATTTGGCTATGACTTCATCTACCACCCGAAGCGCGTCACCGTGCCCCTGGTGCGCCGCTACCTGCTGGAGGGCAAGCCGCGGCCGGATCGTTCTCAAGCACCGCAAGCTACCTATCCGCGCAACGGGGGGGCCCCCTCCCCTTGGGATTGGATCGAAACCGACTGGGATACGGCCCTCGATCTAGTAGCCGATCGGTTGGTGCAAATTTACCGCGAAGGCGGCCCGCGCGCCATGGCAACTTATGGCTGCGCCAAAGCGACTAATGAGGATAATTACCTGCTCCAGAAGCTCTTCCGTGCCCTCTTCCGCACGAACAACGTCGATCACTGCACCCGCCTGTGCCACGCTGGCTCGGTGATGGCCTTGCTCCAATCCCTGGGCACCTCGGCGATGAGCAATACCGCTATCGAAGTGCTGGATAGCGATGTCTTCATCGTCACCGGCTCGAACACCACCGAAAATCACCCTATCATTGCCCTGCATATGAAAAAGGCCGTGCGTGAACGAGGCGCCAAGATGATCGTCGTCGACCCGCGGCGTATCGAGCTGGTAGATTTCGCCGAGCTCTGGCTACCGCTACGCCCCGGCACGAATGTCCCTGTCTTCAGCGCCATGGCGCATGTGATCGTCAAAGAAGGGCTGTATAACCGCGCCTTCATCGAAACGCGCACCGAAGGGTTTGAAGAATACATCGAAAGCTTGGAAAAGTTCACCCCCGAATTCGCCGAAAGCGTCTCCGGCGTCCCCGCCGAAGATATTCGCCGCGCTGCGCGGCTCTACGCCACGGCGCGCAACGGTGCCATCTTCTGGGGCATGGGCATTTCACAGCTCTCGCATGGCACGGCCAGCGCACTGGCGCTGGTCAACTTGGCGCTGCTCACCGGCCACATCGGACGGCGCGGCACCGGCCTCAACCCGCTGCGCGGTCAAAATAACGTCCAAGGCGCCAGCGATATGGGCGTCATGCCCTTCCACTTCCCCGGTTACATGCGCGTTGATGTTCCCGGCAACACCGAGAAATGGGAAAAAGCCTGGAACATCGAACCCGGCGGTCTGAGCCGCGAGCTCGGCCTGACCACCACCGAGATCCTCTCCCACGTCGGGCCACAAGGGGTGCGGGCGCTCTATATCATGGGCGAAAACCCGATGATGACCGAGCCAAATCTGAACAAGACGCGCCACCACATTGAGCAGCTGGAATTCCTGGCCGTTCAGGACCTGTTCATCAACGAGACCGGGGTATATGCCGATGTCTTCCTGCCGGCTACGCCGTTCGCCGAAAAGGACGGCACCTTCACCAACACCGATCGCCGCGTGCAGAGGGTCCGTGCGGCATTGCCGCCGCGAGGTCAATCGCGCCCGGATTGGCAGATCCTCTGCGATCTGGCCAAACGCATCGAGGCACGGCTAGGACGCCCCAGCGCCGGCTGGGACTATCGGCATCCTTCCGAGATACTGGCCGAGGTCGGCCGTGTGGTGCCGGAATATGCCGGCATCACCTATGAACGCATTCAAAAGGTGGGGTTGCAGTATCCAGTTTGGGATACGGATTACCCAGGCACCCCGTTCCTCTTCAGCGAGACCTTCCCGCGCGGCCGCGGCCGCTTCATTGCGCTGGATCACGTCACCGCAGCGGAGACACCGGATGACGAATATCCTTTCATCCTGACCACCGGGCGCCTACTGGAACACTGGCACGGCGGCACGCTGACGCGGCATTCCAGCCTGAACGATCTATACCCGGAGCCGTTCGTCGAACTCCACCCGGCCGATGCCGAAATGCACGGTATCCAGGACGGGATGCGCGTACGCGTCAGCACGCGGCGCGGCGAAGTGATCCTGCGTGCCCACGTCACTGAAAAGGCGACCGTCGGCGTGATCTTCCTCCCCATGCACTTTGCCGAGGCCGCAGCCAACCTGCTCACCAACGATGTGCTCGATCCCCAAGCGCGCATTCCGGAATTCAAAGCCTGTGCCGCCCAAGTCTTCCCGGCCCATGAAGAAACGCCGGCCCCCTTCCTGCGCGGGCGGTATTGATCGCGAAAACAGGTAACGACGCGCTTTAGGTCACTATAGATACTCTTCCACATCCGCCGTCGTCGGCAGGATCAGATCCGCACCGGCGCGGCGGAGTTCTTTTTCCTCTCCAAATCCACAGAGCACACCTATCGTTTGTGCGCCGGCGGCGCGACCGGCGCGAATATCCACCGTGGTATCGCCGATCATCACGCATTCTTCGGGGCGCACTCCTAATTGACGCGCAGCATAGAAGATGGGATCGGGATACGGCTTGGTGTGTTCACAGGTCATGGCAGTGACGATCACCCGAAAAAGCGGGGTGAGGCCAAAGTGATCCAGGAATTGGAGCGTGCTATCCTCATCACGGCTGCTGATCACCGCCAGCGGGTAGCGTTGCGAAAGGTTCTGGAGCATTTGTGGCACGCCGGGGATGATCAAAAATTCGCGCCAGCGCTTACGGCGATGACGGTACATCCAATCAACCAGGCGCGCCAACTCATCATCGATCCCCAAACGATCAGCAAGCGCGAGCAATCCATTGCCGGGTGCCTCCAGCCACATCACCGCGCGGCGCGCCAATCGCTCGGAGGGGATCCAGCGCTTCAGGCGACGAACAAAGAGGTCATCGGTATCGCTCAACGTGCCGTCTACATCGAAACAAAGGGCGCGGACAACGGATGGATTGAACGGCATAGGGCCTCAATCTTCGTAGACTTTCCACCCCAGCGCTTCCAGTTGGGAGAAATCGAGCTGTTCCGCCGGCACATCCACCAGAAGCGCCGTGGCCTCTGCCAGCAAATTGCCTTGCAAATCGTAAAGCCCGGCCCACCCTTCGGCAACGCGGCCTTTGGAGCGCAAGGCCTTGCCCACGATGCGTAACGGCTTGCCGATCGGCACGTTTTGCCGATACTTGACCTTTAGCTTCGCCGTGTACATGAAGCGTGGCCGTTGCGGATCGCTGCCCATCAGCGCGCGGCCACTTAGCTCATCCAGCAAGGAAGCGACGATGCCCCCGTGAAGCAAGCCGGGATAGCCCTGAAAGTGCTCCGGAGGAGTATACCAGGCCTCCACTTGGCCGGGTTCGGTCTCGTAGATCTTCAACTTCAATCCTAGCGGGTTTTCCACCCCACAGACAAAGCAATGGCGTGAATTCGGTTGCTTAAGCGGCATGTTTCTCTCCCCAGTGAATGGCAATGGTGCCGAACATCAGGCGACGAAAACCGACTTGCTCAAACCCAACCTGGCGCATGCCCTCGGCCAAGGATTCGGCAGTTAGAAACTTCTCGGTGGAATCCGGCAGGTAAGTATAGGCATCGCGCCGGCCGGATAGTAAACCGCCCAGAACGGGAATGACAACGTGCAGATGAACCCAGATAAAAGGCCAGAGCAGGTTGCGCTTTGGCTGGGTGGTATCCAAGATGACAATCCGCCCGCCGGGCTTGAGCACACGATATTGCTCGCGCAAGGCCTGGAGCACATCGATCACGTTGCGCATCAGGAAACCGGAGACGACGGCATCGAACTGCCCCTCGGCAAACGGCAGTTGCAGGGCATCGGCGGCCACCCAGGGCAATTTGCCGTAGCGCGCCTCGCCGACCCGCATCATGGTCACCGTGAAATCGGCCGCGGCCACCCGTAGGCCGGGATAGCGCCGAAGGGCCTCCCGAGCCAAATCGCCGGTGCCGGTGCCAAGGTCCAGCAAGTGAGCGCCGGCGCTCAGGCGGGCACGCGTGATCACTTCGCGGCGCCAGCGCACGTCCTGCCACCCCGTCATCAGGCGGTTCATCAGGTCATACCGATGGGCAATTTGCGAAAACATCTGGCGTACATAACGCGCCCGTTCTTCACCTTTTAGATGGGTCATGGGAACACCTTTGCAAACAATAAACCGAGCCAAAAGAAGAGACTATACCTCAGCGCTAGTTGACCGGTGCCGGCCAGGGTGGCATTCAGCGCCCGACCGCGCACCTGCCAAACCTGGCGGATCAGCGCCACTGCCTGGGGGAGTGCCAGCCAGGGAACGATCGCTCCCCAGGGAAGGAATTTCAAGGCGATCAAGAGGGGCAAAAGGCCAAAAGCGAAGAGGACGAGGAGAGTATATTCCCAAACCGTGCCTTTCTCCCCGAGATAGACGGCGAGGGTGCGTTTGCCGGCCGCTCGATCCTGTGCCAGATCGCGCAGATTGTTGACCACCAGGATGGCCGTGGTCAACGCGCCGATCGGCAGCGCCGCCCACCAGACGAGTGGATGAAGAGCAAGCGCCTGTACGTAATAGGTACCGACCACACAGGCCAGGCCAAAGTAGAGAAAGACAAAGAAGTCTCCCAGCCCGTAATATCCCAGTGGGAAGGGGCCGCCGGTATAGCCGATCGCCGCCAGGATGGCTGTGACCCCGATCAAAGCGATCGGCCAGCCGGCGCGGACGATTAGGAAAACCCCGATCAGGGCAGCCAACAGGAAAACAAGCCACATGCCGCGCTTGACTTCTTGCGGCGAAAGCAGCCCGGCGCGCGTCACCCGTAAGGGGCCCAAGCGCTCGGCCGTATCGGCACCGCGCTCAAAATCATAGACATCGTTGGCCAAATTGCTACCGATTTGCAGCAAGATCGCCCCGAACAAGGCCAACACAGCAGAGGGCAGATGCCAGCGCCCTTGCCACCAGGCCAAGGCGGTGCCCATCACCACCCCGGCGATCGAGGCCGGCAAGGTCCGCGGACGTGCCGCCAACCACCAGATTTGCCATTTGGATAAATTAGGAGACTCGCTCACGACAACACTCCGCAAGACGCAGGATAAGATAATGCGTAAGACCGATTGAGTCTAGGTCAGAGAACGCGCAGTAGCACAGGTCGCTGTGCCCTCGAGCCACAATCCGAACGGTTGACCCTCAAAAGATCGCATGCGGCTAGATCGGGCATTCCCATTATACAACAATCCCTGAAGGCATCGTTTTCCTGCTCCCGAATTGTCGGCTTGAGGATCCCAATCGGCAACACAAATTTTGAGAAATTCGGCAGTCGATCGCTTTTGCTGAAAACGCCGAAAAGCCCTAACGAACGCAAAATATAGACCGCAAAGGTCATTCATGGTAAAATTCGGGCGCACCGATGCCCCTGTAGCTCAGTGGATAGAGTTGGCCTCCGGAGCCAAAGACGGCAGTTCGAATCTGCCCAGGGGTACTGCCGCCGCACAGGCGGCTTTTTTCCTATGCGTAACCTCCTCCTGTCTCTCCTGCTCTTTCTCATCGGCTGTACCTCGGCTCCCCTCACCCCTGTTCCTGCCATCAATCCATCCCCATCCATCACGCCCACCCTTTCCCCCTATCCGACCCTCGCGCCGAACGGCGAGATGACGTTCACTCCATCGCCGCCGAGGGCGGCAACCCCCACCCCTCTGCGCGGACAAACAACCACCCGGCTCAACGTCCGCCGGGCGCCGAACAGCACGGCAGAAGTGCTGGGTATCCTGGAGGCCGGGGTTGAAATACAAATCCTGGCCCAAGATGCCACCCACTCCTGGTTGTTGATCCTATACCCAGATGCCACAGGGAAGGGCTGGATCAGCGCTACGTATGTGACAGGGGTATCGAAGGAATCCATCCCCCTATGGAACGAGCCGCTGGCACTGGTGCTCCAACCGCTCAATGTGCGCAGTGGGCCTGGCACGTCTTTCAACAGCCTGGGCATGCTCCAGGCCGGCGATCTGGTCAAAGCGCTCGGCAAGGATGAATTCGGCGCATGGATACAAATCGAATACGCAATAGGGCCACAGGGGGTCGGTTGGGTCAATGCCGCATTTCTGCGCCTGGAAAACGCCGAGCGATTGCCGATCCTTTCCCCCGAAGGCACGGTGATCGGCACCGGCACCCCACCGGCAGCTACGCCAACAGTCACTTCCACCCTGCGCCCGGCAATGTCCGATGAAGATTCGCGGAGCGCTCCGCTTTGGACGGTTGACTTTTCGCCCATCCCTCCCCGCCAGGTGATCCTCGAAGATGAAATCTCCGCGCCGCAAGGCGATGCAGAAGATTGGATACGCGTTCAGATCACCGCGGCACTTAAGCTCGAGGTCCGACTAGCCTGCGAGCCGCAGGGGCAGCTGCGGCTGGAACGTTGGAACGAGCAGGGAGTGCAGGAAGTGATCCCTCTGCCGTGTAACGGGGAAGGCGTTTTCCTTTCCGCCGATGCTCCTTCCCTGCTCCGTATTTTGGCTCTCAGCGAAGGGGATGGACTTCACTCGATCCGTTACCGTTTGCGGTTACGCCTGATCGAGTGAGATCGGGCGCGGGGACGCCACTTGCAGGAAAGCCGCCGTCGTGCCCATCATCGCCAGGCCGGTTAGCAGGCTGTTGGTGCCTTCATAGGGCAAGAGGTTGATAATACCAGTAAAGATCCCTGCGCTCATCCCTAAAAATTGCACAAGTGGGGGCAGAAAAACCCACCATAGCAGCGGGCGGAATGAGAGTGTCTCTTGAGCCAAAACTGCTAACAAGAGCGGCAAGAGGATCATAGCCATGTGATAATGCGCATGCCAGGTAACAATCAGGGTAGCGGCAAAGATGCGCAAAAGAGCAGTGGCGTAGTGATCTCCCATAGGGGATTTCAGCACAGGGCGCAAGGCAAACCAAAGGGTCAAGGCGCTGCCGATCAACGCGAGCGCCCAAGCCGGCCCGGAGCCGATCCATCTGCCAAGGTGTTCGGCTACCATACGCCAGTTCATCATGTTAGAAGGATTAATGGCAACCAGCGCATTCCCTTCGTTTCCCCAAAAGCGGCTCAGGGTGAAAAAATTGCGCACTCCTTGGCCGCCGAGCAGCAAAGCAGAAATCGCGAAGAGCACCGCCGAGGCAGATGAGAACCCGGCAAGCACCTTCCAGGCGCGCCAGATCAGCAGGATCGGAAGGATCAAAAGCAACGTCTGAGGCTTGAGCAACATCCCGGCCAGCCATACACCGGCACGATAGGGGTGACTTTGGCGCAGATTCCAGAAGAATTCTCCCACGCAAATCACCAGCCAGACGTTTAACTGCCCCCAGAAAAAATTGCCGAAGACGGGAAAGGAGAAGAGCAGGAACAAGAAGGGGCGCCTAAGACGAGGCCACTCACCAAGACGCTGGAGGTAGAAAAGCAGATACCCAAGCAGGAGGCCCAGGTTCGACACCGTCCATATCCAGAAACTGATTTGGGGCGAAAGGCGCGCCAAAAGCGACATCGGTAAAAGGAAGATCGGCAAGTAGGGAGCCGGAATTGGACTAAAGACCAGGTTCGTCGGATCCGGATTTGGGACCAGGGGCTGTTGCACGCGGCGCAAAACGTCCAAGCGGTAAACTTGCGCAAAGCCTTGCTCGGCAGCAATGTGACCGGCGCTCCAAAGCGCCAGGTAATCCGAGGCCAGCGAAAGAAAGAAAAGCCCCTGGGTCAACGGAATGAGAAACCAGATTAGGTAATAGGTGGCTAGCGCCGCTAACCCCAGGTTTTGCCGGCCAACAGCACCCAAACGTTGAAAAGGAAGACGAGAAACTGGACGCACCGACATAGGTCAATTGTATCAAGAATGAGTCCAGCGCAAAAACCATCTCTGCCATGCCATGTGGGCTCGATTCAATGGGACACGGACAAACACGGACGACACAGAAAAATGTGAACAGTTCTACGGCCAAAACGGTTTTTGGCCACGACATTGACAAATAGAACTAATTATTTGTTAAAATCGCGTTATTTTCTTAGATATATTTGAATCTAAAAGTTTGAAACGCTTCGAGGGCGTGTCCTTTTGTGTTGAAAGGACTTTTTGCAGTAAACTCATATGGGCTATGCCCTATGAACGGAGCTTCTCGAATTCATTCGGCCTCCTTGCCGCCCCGACGATTTATCGCGGGCAGCGATTATGAAGATATAAGAACATGACTGTATGCGGAACACCGTTCGTCCTGGTTCGTTAAACCAGTAGGAGGTGCCCCTTGCGTCGTGTATTTCTCTTCCTACTCATCCTACTGTTTGCCTGCCAACCAACCCCGGCAGTGCTGGCTCCTCAGAAAATGCCAAAAAAGCGCCCAGCTACTTCCCTTCCTGCATTCACTCCTATCCCCCAAGAAACTCCCTCGGCCCAGGGAAACGTCTCTCCCCAGGAACTGTTCCGTTGGGAAAGCGCTTCTCCATGCGCTTTTCTGAGCATCGGTGATGAATTGGTCACCTTTGGAGAATGCAATGCCGCGCCACAGTCCATCCCAGAAACGATGGCGCGTGAGTTGCGTCAACAGGTGATCCGCTGGACCCAGACCTATGCCGAGGGCGAAAGCGAAACCGCGGCGGGGAAAATCATCCTCCAGGGTCATGGGGATAAGCCGTTGCCACCTGAGATTGCCCGTCAGATGGCGGAATGGGCCAAGGCACAATGGGGGATCGCCGTTTCCGGACG
>JBBIGZ010000088.1:0-11318 GCA_037447295.1 Chloroflexota bacterium
GGCGCCTTCAAGCACCACTCCCAGGTGTTTTAGGGCCTGGTATCGCTGGCGTTGGACGTTGAAGCCGGCCAGGATGACATGGCCGGCCGAGGGGGCGACCAGACCGGCAACGATTTTGATCAGCGTCGTTTTGCCTGCCCCATTCGGCCCCAACAGGCCGAGCACTTCCTGAGCCCCTGCAGACAGAGATACGTTGTCCAACGCCCTGATGCGCCCGAGACTGTAGGTTTTACTTACACGGATTACTTCCAACATCGATGTCTTCTCGCAACAATCCGAGGATCGTCAGACTGTAGCGCCTATTATACATCAGATATCGCTAAGTCAAACGCACCTCAGTGAAAAAAAAGCAAGCAGGGCCACAACAGTGAGACAAACGCCGGCGAAGAGGAAATATCCTTGCACAGTTAGCACAAGAGACAAAGGGCCTCCTATTCCGACTCCCACAACACGTATCCCCATGGTATCTGTGGCCAGAATCGAGAATACCCGCCCTCGCACTTCGCCGGGGATGCGAGCCTGCGGAATGGAGGCAGAAAGAACTTCAGAGATGCCATCAAAGAATCCCACCAGGAAGAGCGTAAGAATCGCGATCCGCAAGAGTGGGCTCGTCGAGAAGGCGACGATGGCTAGTCCGGTGAGAAGGATCGTGGTTAAGGTGCGCGCTTCCTCTCGGCCATGTCAAGCCCAAAGCCCGCTGCGAAAGGCCCCACCAGCATGCCCAAAGAAAGAGCGGCACACACACGCCAAAACCCTGTGCATCTTGCTGAAGGTGTTGAGCCACAAAAGCAGGAAGCAGGGCCAGAATTGTGGCACAGAAGAAGCCAAACACGAGGGTCACTCGGTTAAGATCCGCACCACACGTTCGTCCCATACAAAGCGGACGCCCGCCAGCAGTTCTTGAGGGACCATGGTTGAGGTGACTTCTTGTCTCCACGGCTGCGGAAGCGGGCCAGTCCCATGAGCATGGCAGCAATGAAAAAGGAAAGCAAGCAGGTCTTCTTCTTGCACCGCATCAAAGTACGCTCCGAACCGACCATCTATCTTCAGGAATGCTTCGTCATCTTTGCCGCCAATTTCATCCGTTGGGCATCTCTCTGGCTGACCCATCAGACCCTCCCGGAAGCCAACAGTCTGAATGCTCACAAAATGGGTATCAAGTGCAGGTGGGCGCTTACCTCTCCGCATAAGTCATCCAGAATTCAGATGGCAGGTTGTTAAAGTGCAGCAGGCACAGCCTTTATGCAGGCAAAGTGCTTCGTTTGCCAGACAGAAACTCTCTGCCTCCAAAGAAACCAAGATTTTGGTTTTTGGTGCCGTTTTTCGTGAAATCACATCTGATTGCACAACCGTTGCGTTAGATATTGAAACGGATGTGGAGGATATCTCCATCTTTGACCAGGTAATCTTTCCCTTCCAGGCGTAGTTTGCCGCGCGCCCTGGCTTCTGCCAAGCTGCCGAGCGCGATCAGATCCTCATAGGATACGACTTCGGCACGCACGAAACCGCGCTGTAGGTCAGTATGGATAACGCCCGCCGCTTCCCAAGCGGTGGCGCCGCGGCGTACAGTCCAGGCACGCACTTCGTCTTCGCCTACGGTGAAAAAAGATTGCAGCTGGAGCAGTTCGTAGGAGAGGCGGATCACACGCGAGAGGCCCAGTTCCTGGATGCCATATTCGGCCATGAAGAGCATGGCATCTTCCGGCGGTAGCTGGGCCAGCTCCATCTCTAGTTTCCCTTGCAGGGCGATGGAGGGGTGATCAAGCGGGATCTGCGGCGGGGATTGGCCTTCCCCAAGGTTGAAGACGGTGAGGATGGGCTTGCGCGTCAACAGGCCAAAGCTGGCCAGTTCGCGCGTTTCTTCGGCACTTAAATCCAAGCTCCGCAAAGGCGTGCCGCTTTCTAGGGCCTGATGCAGGCGGTTGAAGAGGGCAGTTTGTCGTTCATTGAGGGCTTTATCGACTCCCCCTTTGCGGCGTTCTTCGGCTAGGCGCTCCAGCTTCCGCTCTACCATGACCAGATCGTTCAGCAGGAGCTCGCCCAACATGCTTTCCACATCGCGTGCCGGCTCCACGGAACCGGCCGGATGCGGCACGTTTTCATCCTCAAAACAGCGCACCACGTGGATGAAACCATCCATTTGGCTCAGCTGATTGAGCAACGGCCCGGCAATGCCTCCTTTGGAGGCACTTCCTTCTAAGCCGGCAATATCGGCATAGGTCACTTTTGCATAGATCGTCTTGCGCGGCTTGAACATCGCCGAGAGTCGATCGATGCGTTCATCCGGCACATCTACAACAGCCGTATGCACTTCCAGTTTTCCGGAAGAAGCCTTGATCGGCGCATGACCGCGCGTGAGTGCATTGAAAAGGGTGGTTTTTCCTGCCTGCGGCAGGCCGATGATTCCCAGTTTCATCTTGACCTTTTGGCTTGAAGTTTGTTATACTATGGGTGACAACAGAATACGCCGAAGTGGCGGAACTGGCAGACGCGCACGACTCAAAATCGTGTTCCCTCGTGGAGTGTGGGTTCGACTCCCACCTTCGGCATTATAACATGGGGCGCTTTCTTCGCAGCGGAAAGAAAGCGCTTTTCTTGTCCTCTCTTTCACGAAACACCGGCAAGGAGGTGCGAGATGAAAATTGGGTTGATATTGCTGGTGTTCGATCTCGTTCTCTTCCTGATTTACCCGGTTCTCTATATCTACGGCTGGCTGCGACGATCCTGGACGGGACACAGGAGACATCGAATCTAGTCGTTGTTCTCCTCGAGAAAAAGCTCGTTGGAGTTTTCAAGCGTTTTGAGGGCGCCATTTCGCTATGGAGGAGAAGAAAGGACCTCTATCTGTGTTCCATTTCGCCAGGGTGGGGTATGGAACGATGTTTTTGTAGTAAACTCATCAAATAGTCTTCTCACTGGCCTCTGACCGACGCTTGCTTCCAAACCAGAAGAGAGAGCATCGGCCAGAGTAATCGCCCCGTAGCACCATGTGGATAGAAAAATAAGCTTAGGCGCATAACCCGTCCACTGGTTTTCCATTCCCACCACCAACACCCCAGGAAAGTATCTTTCACCAGCCGCCGTAGATTGGCCTCCTCGACCTCCACCAACCACCCTTGTGCATAAAGGCGCAAGAGGACCTCCGAGAATGCTTCTTTGTCGATCAGCTGAAAACATTCCGAACGTATGAACATTCCCTGTGTATGCAAAGAGCACACTGGGGTGCAGTTAGATTCCCAAAATCGCCATAAAAATTGAGGATGGGTGCGTTGAAGGGCTTTTTGTATTGATTCGGCGCACGAAAATTGAGCCAAATCTCGCAGGAGTGGATGGGTGATGTCTGCTCGCAGGTAGGTTTCGTTGAGCAAGCCCTCGATGAGCGCTCGAGTTACCGATAAGGGAACGCCTGAAAGTGCCGTTGTCAGGCGGGCCACCAACCCTAATGGGAACGGAAAGGGTAAAGAGAAAATAAGGGGATTTTTGCCGCGTACCTGAGCATAAGTGCGGAGTACATCGGCATACGTCAAGATATTTGGGCCACCGATCTCATATTCCCCAACCATATCGGCATGTTCTAAAGCGCTCAAAAGAGCCGCCAGCACGAGTTCGATATCCGCCGGCTGGGTACGGTTGTGTGCCCAGGGAGGCAGGGGCAAAATCGGTAACGTATCCACCAGTCCGCGGATCATCTCGAACGAAAGGCTACCTTGGCCGATGATGATCGCCGCTCGCAACTCGATCACCGGCACAGCGCCTTCTCGTAGGATGCGGCCGGTTTCCAGGCGCGAACGGAGGTGCGGAGCGATTGGAGTACCTTCTCCTGGCACCAGGCCGCCGAGGTAGATAATACGCTGCATGCCGGCCTGGGCCGCAGCACAGGCAAAATTTTGTGCTCCTTGTGCTTCCGCCTGCGTATGTCCTTTTCCCAACCCCATGAGATGCACCAGATAGAATGCAACATCTATCCCGCGACAGGCATTCTCCAGCGTAGATGGTTTCAGAATGTCCCCTTCACAAACTTCCACCTGCTCGGCCCAAGGCGCGTGGAGCAGCGCTTGCCGATTTCGCACCATAGCCCGCACTACGTAATCCTGCTCCAGCAATAGCGGGATCAGATGGCGTCCCACGAAGCCATCTGCACCTGTGACCAGCACGCGAGGCTTCATGTCCTCTCCCGATGGATCGTTTTGGCGCGTTCGATGATCTTGCGCATGAGCCCATCGAAGATAAATTTGTGAAAAGGCCAAAGAAGATACCAGTAGATCAGCCCGCCGAGGCCGCGCGGCGCAAAATAGGCCGTGATCTGGAAACAGGTTTTTTCTCCCTCTTGTGGCACGGACTCGAACTCTAACCAGGCTTTACCCGGCACCTTCATCTCAGCGCGCAGCCGAAGCAGACGCGGCGCTTCGATGGCCTCCACGCGCCAAAAGTCCAGGGCTTCACCTGGGCGCAATTCGTCTGGGTGACGGCGCCCGCGGCGTGTGCCCACGCCACCGACGAGTTTATCCAGCCAGCCGCGCACTTCCCAGGCCCAATCCATATAGAGCCAGCCGCGCTCCCCGCCCAACCCACAATAGGCGCGGAACAACGCCTCCGCCGGTAAATCGACCAGCGCCTGACGCCGCTCGATCATCATCCCTTCTTCGACCTTGAAGGTGTAGGGACGCACATCCCCGACCGTGGTCACCAGTGCATCGGACCAGGAGGTTTCCACATCGTCGCGGGCAATGCGACCCAGTGCCAGACGCACAGCGGAGCGAAAATCCAGCGGCTCGATTTCGGGGAAAAGCTGTTTGGCTAGATCGTGGTGGACGATGAGATCGGTGTGCAGGCCTTCGATCAGCGGCAGCACAGCCCACCACGTCACCGGTGTCACCATATGCACCCAATAGGCTGAAAGGCGAGGGGCATAGAATGGGGTCGGAATGAGATAGCGCTTCAGGCCGCGTTCAGCGGCATATTCCAAGAGCATTTGGGCGTAGGTGAGCTGCGTCGCGCCGCCGATCTCGATCAATTTTCCGATGCTTTCCGGTTTTTCCAGGGCCTGGATCAGATATTCCAACACGTTGCGAATGGCGATCGGTTGAGCCTGCGAAAAGAACCACTTCGGGCAGATCAGGATCGGCTGACGTTCAACCAGGTAACGGATCATCTCGAAAAGCAGGCTACCGGAGCCGACAATCATCCCGGCGCGGAATTCGGTGACCGGCACATTTCCCTGGCGTAGGATGTAACCGGTCTCATGCCGGGCGCGCAGATAGGGTGAGAGGGGAGCAGTGGGGTGTACGAGTTCTCCCAAGTAGATAATGCGTTGCACGTTTTGTGCTTCGGCGACTTGGGCAAAGGTTCGGGCGACGCGCAATTCCCGTTCCACATCCACCCTCCCCCCTTGCATTCCGTGAATCAGATAGTAGGCCACTTCCACACCTTGCGTGGCCTGGGCCAAGGAGGTCGCGTCTAAGGCATCTCCTTGCACGATCTCGACCTGATCGGCCCAAGGTCGCCCACGCAGGCGCTGCGCATCGCGCACCAGGCAGCGCACCTGATGCCCGGCCTGGAGCAAACGCGGTGCCAGGCGACCGCCGACATAACCGGTGGCGCCGGTCAAAAGGATGTGCATGATACCTATCCTTCTTCGGCGAGCATGCGCTTCAGGGCTTCGAATTCCTCATCCGGCATGCCAAACCAGTTTTCCGGTTGCGGGAAACGACGCTCGATGACCTCTTCGCGGTAGGCCTTTAGCCCATTCAGGATCAGCCCGGCGGCATCGCCATAGACTTTGGCCATCTTCGGCTTGAAGCGCGGGTAGAGGCCGAACATATCATGATAGATCAACAGCTGACCATGCGCGTGAGGCCCGGAGCCCAGGCTCATGATGATGCAATGTTCGGCGCGCTCGGTGATGATCTGACACACCCGATCAGGGACCATTTCGAGTAGGATCATGAATGCCCCGGCCTGTTCCAGGATTTTAGCATCCTCGATGATGCGTTTGGCCAGCGCTGCTGTCTTTCCCTGCAGGCGGAAGCCACCAAGCATGGAGGCCGATTGGGGCGTCAATCCTAGGTGTCCGATCACGGGTATGCCCGCATCCACGATCGCTCGAACGCGTTCGGCCATGGCTGCGCCGCCTTCGAGCTTGATGGCATCGCAGCCGGCTTCGGCCATAAAGCGGCCGGCATTGCGCACGGCGATCTCGTTGGAAGGCTGGTAGCTCATATAGGGCATATCGCCGACCACAAAAGCCGTCGGTGCGCCGCGCCGAACCGCCTGCGCATGGCGGATCATGTCATCCATGGTCACGGGCAGGGTACTCTCGTAGCCGAGCATCGTCATTCCCAGGCTATCGCCCACCAGGAGCATTTCGATGCCGGCTTGTTCCATCAACCAGGCAGTGGGATAGTCGTAGCAGGTCAACCAGGTGATCGGCTCCCCCTTTTTCACCTTTTCAAACAGATACGGCAGGGTGATCTTTTTGCGAGAGGCTTCAGACATGGCTCACTCCCAAAACGGTTTTGAATGCCGCTTACAGGTTCGCTTCCCATTATACAGGAAATCGACAAGCCAAAGTGTGGTATCATAAATCCACACGACTACTTGAAGGAGATGAAAGATGTTCACTCGATTTGGCATTGAAGAACTGTTGATCCTTTTGGTGATCATTCTTATCCTGTTCGGGCCGGGGCGCATTTCCAAAATAGCCGGTGAGCTTGGTCAAGGCATTCGGAATTTTAAGGCCGGCCTGAGCGGGGAGGGCAAGAAGGAAGAAAAGCCGGAAGCGGCAAAAGCAACGGCAGAGAAGAAAGAGTAGGTAAAAGGCGCATCTCTTGGAGTGGCGGCGCATGGAAGTGCAGGTTGCCGTTGCTAAAATCAACAAATATGCGACCTCTGAAAGCGGCGATACTCTGGAAGTGATCGAACGCCCAAACGGGGGCATTTCAGTCGTTTTAGCCGATGGGCAGACTTCCGGACCGGGAGCGAAAGCCATCTCCATGATGGTGGTGCGTAAGGTTCTGAGTTTGCTCTCTGAAGGGGTGCGCGATGGAGCGGCGGCTCGCGCCGCATCCGATACCCTCTACACCGAGAAAAAAGGCAAGGTTTCCTGTACCTTGAATATCCTTTCAGTAGATTTGCAGAGTGGCACGATCGTGCTCACCCGCAACAACCCGGCGCCGGTGTTTATCTGCATGGGGGAAAGCATACAGTGCTTGAATAACCCCACACCACCGATCGGTACAGCACGGAACATTCGCCCATCCATCACCGAATTCGATCTCACGCCGGGTTTGACCCTGATCGTCTGTACTGATGGTCTGATGCATGCCGGAAGTCGTCATGGTCGGACACCGGAGATCGAAATCGTGCTGCGTTCCTTGCTCGAAGAACGTCAGCCGACGCCCCAAGAGATCGCCGATTCTCTGCTCAATTTGGCACTTACGCTGGATGAAGGCCGTCCGAGCGATGATATTAGCGTTGTGGTCCTAAGCATTTTGCCCGAGGGAGAGGATAATGTTCGTCGCATGAGCGTGCGACTGCCGATACGCTTTCCATGAGTGCCAAGCGACCGCTGATAGGTGTTGTAGGTCCTTGCGGAGCGGGGAAATCTACTCTGATTGCCGGTTTGAGTCGGTACGGTTATACCTGTCGCCACATTGCTCAAGAACATTCTTATGTGCCTGACATGTGGTTTCGTCTGAGCCATCCAGATGTGTTGATCTTTCTGAACGCTTCCTATGAAACTACCGTTAAGCGCCGTGCTCTGAATTGGACAATGGAGGAGTATCAGGAGCAACAGCGTCGCCTGGCCCATGCCCGTGCCCATGCCGACCTGATCGTGGAAACCGATGAGTTGAGCATTGAAGAGGTGCTCGGGCGCGTGCTGGAGTTTTTGGAGGGGAAAGACGAGGGCGCTTACGATGCCTGATCTTTTCTTCGATCCTCCACCAGCCAGCCCAACGTAAGGAGCACTTCGAGTAACTTTCGTTCGTTGCCGCGGGGGATGATGAAGGCTTTGGAGCCGAGGGATTCGCCCAGGAAGCGTGCCGCAGGGGAGCGACGCAGGGCTTCGGCCAGCTGTTCATCTCCTAGGCGCAAGATGACGTGCTCTTCCAGGGTCATTTCCGCACCGCGTTGCCCCCAGCGTTCCAGGGCTTTGAGCAGGTTCGGGGGGAGTTCGGCAGCGCTGTTTTGCCGCAGGAGGGGGATGAGGTGTTCGATTTTCAATCCCTGACGGGCAGCACGCTGCAGCGAGGCTACAGTGATGCGATAGCGGTATTCTCCTCGTACAAGGCCTTCCCATTCGGCCATGCGCGCCAGCAGGTAGCGCACCTTGCGCGGCACTTGCGGCGAGAGGCGCAAGCCCCCTTGAGATGTGACGCTGATTTTTCCATCTTCTGCCGTGAAGGGCAGGTTACCCTGTAGTTCCAGCCGGTAGCCTTCTTCCGAAGGTTGCAATCGCCAGGCGGGGTGGATGCGAAAGGCGATGATTTCTTCATCGGCGGAAGGGGCGGCGCGTTCCACGATGCCCAGCATGGGCAATAGTTCGAGCAGGAAGAAGCGCAGGAGCGCCCCTTCGACTTCATCCCAGCTGCTGAAGCCGCGTAGGAAGCGTCCATCGGCACGGCGGCGGATGAACCAGGAATCGTAATCGCCGGCGGGACGCTGAAAATCGGGAAATTGCTCTTTGACCGCCTGAACAAATGAAGGCAGATGCCACCATTCGCCGGGGGGCAAGGCGGCTAAGAAGCTCAGAATGCGTTGACGAGTTTCCCAGGCCGGGTTTTGCCATTCTCCCTCAAAGAGCAAATGAGTCAGGAGACGTAGTTCGTTGAAGGTGCGACTCTGTAACCAGACCTGGTGCAGGAAGCTCAGCGCTTGTGGCCGCGGCATTTCGAGAAAGGCGCGGACGGCTTCTCCTTGAACTTCGCCTTGGTGCGTGAGGCCGGCGGTTTCCAGCAGGGCCTGCATGACGGTGAGGGGGTAGCGCCAATTTTCCTTTTGCAGGTCGCGTCCCAGGCGCAGGGCGGCCAGGAGGGTGGTGAGTTCATCCAGGAGGGCATCGCTAAAGGGCAAAAGATAGCCGCGTTCGGAGGTCCGCGCCGGGCGACCGAGTTCCGGGATGGCGATCGGCTCTTCCGGGAAGAGGGGGCGCAGGAGGGGGAGAAGATCATCGGGGATGTAGGCGAATTCCTGAGGGCCAGAGGAGGTATCGAAGAAGGCGCGTGCCAACAGGGCGTGATAGTAAAGCACTTCGGAAGCCGAGATCGGGTGACGATGGGGTTGCTCCCGCTCGCGGCGCGCCGGCCCCATGCTACGGATTTCGCCAAAGCGGCGGCTGAAGGCGGCCCAAGGCAGGCGCCCACCGGCTTTGACGAGCGCCCGCAAAGCCTCTTTTGCTTCGGCGGGGAAGGAGGCTACTTTCGCCGCGATCCGCTCCGGGTCCATCAACGAGTGCGCAATCGCTTCGGTGGCAGCCGCAGTTTCGGAGGGCAGCGAAGCGATTTCCCAGAGATCGGCTACGAGGGTGAGGTGTTCTCTGTCTTGACCATAAAGGGATTGAACCAGCGCAGGCATAGATCAAGAAGCAACGCGCAGGGCTCCCGGCATAACTTCTACTTCTAGGTGGTGCAGGCGGGTGCCAAAACCGCTAAAGACTTCACCATCGGCATGAATATAGAGGGGACGATCGGAGGTGAGTTTGAGTTGGCGGAAGGTGCCCAGGCGTACCTGCGGGAAACGCGCTTGGGTGCCGTTCATGAATTCGGGGATCAGGCGGAACATCATGGGACGGGAGACTTTGGAGACGAGGGCGTAATCGAGGATGCCGTCATCCGGGCGAGCGTTTGGAGCAACGTGGAAGCCACCACCTTCGCGCGGGCCGTTGCAGAGGGTAAGCATGAGCGCGGAGAGTTCGATGGTTTCGGCGTCGGTTGCGATGTGCAGCTTCATGGGGTCGAAGTTGAGCAGGATGGTTTGTATGACGGCGACGAAGTACATGAGGAAGCCGCGCAGGAGCGGGAGGCGGTGGGAACGTAGGTTGACGACGCCATCAAACCCGATGCCGAGGGTGTTATCGAAATATTCTTCGCGCCTGAGGTCATCGCGCACGCGCCCGACATCTACCGGGCGGGGGTCGCCGATCAGGGCACGGCGCAGGGCCTCGACGGGGCGTGTGGGGACGCCGATGGCGCGGGCGAAATCGTTGCCGGACCCGAGAGGTACGACGCCGAGGATCGGGCGACGTTCTGGGGGGAGTTGCATGAGGCCATTGAGGACCTCGTGCACGGTGCCATCGCCACCGATGGCGATCACCCGTTCGTAGCCTTCTTCTCCGGCCTGGCGGGCCAGCTCGGTGGCATGGGTGGGGTAAACAGTGCCGCTCCAATCCGCGCCGCCGTATTCTTCGATGATCGGGCGCAAATCGGAGGCGGCGCGCCAGGCATTGCCCATATCAGCCATGGGGTTGAGGATGAGTTTGATCTTTCGCTTCATGAGTCCTCGCGAGTGGAGTCTAGGATTGTGATTGTAAGAAGGTGTGAACGGCCTCTTTTACTGCTTGAGGCTGTTCGAGCATGAGCATGTGACCGGCGTTTTCAATCATCCGCAGTTGCGCGTTCGGCAAATTTTTGGCCAGGAATTCAGAGAAGCGAGGTGGGGTCATGCGGTCTTCTGTGCCACAGAGGATGAGAGTGGGGTGTGGGATCTCTGCCAGGCGGTCGCGTATATCGAAGCGATCGCAGGCGAGAAAATCAGCGTGGAAGGTGGCCGGTGGGGTTTGGCGCATGTGCTGGGCGGCCAGGTCTTTGAGCGCCTGGGGGGCATTCGGGCCAAAGCCCCATTCCAAGAGGGTCTGGATGGCCTGTTCGAGGGTTTGCGGTTGTTTTGTCCATTCCAGGAGCGAGGGGTGCACGCGCAGGCGGGCGCCGCTGCCGATCAGGATCAAGGAGCGGACGCGATCGGCGTAATCCAGGGCCAAGGTGAGGGCGATGGCACTGCCCATGGAGTGTCCAACGATCACGGCAGGCGGCAGGTTAAGGGCTTGCATCCATTCGGCCACCCGCGCGGCATAGGCGGCGATCGAGTCACAGGCGGGGGGAGTGGATCGCCCATGGCCGGGCAGGTCGATGGTATAGACTGTGCGTCCGCCGAGTCGCCTGAGCAGCGGAGGCCAGGAGAGACGGCTCCCACCGGCACCATGCAAAAGCAGGATGGGGGAGGCATTTCCTGGGGCCGGCGAAAGGGTGTAGTAGATGGAAGCCGCATAGGGGGACATAGATGAGGCCGGTGTTACTTTTGGAAAAATTGCAGAGCCAGTCGCA
>JBBIGZ010000089.1:0-11279 GCA_037447295.1 Chloroflexota bacterium
TGGATATCTTAATTGACAACGCTGTGGAAGCCACAGCAGAACTGCCTGAACGTAAGATCGTCATTGGCAGTCAACGACGCGACAAACATGCCGAAATTTTGATCACCGACAGCGGTCACGGAATACCGCCTGCTGTATTGGAATGCCTCTTTCGCGAGCCGATTAAAAAACCACAGGGCGCCAAAGGGCTGGGAATTGGGCTTCTGCTGGCGCAGACGATCGTGCAGACATATAGCGGAACAATCTCTTGCCGCGAGACAGGGCCAACGGGCACAACGATGGTGATTTCATTCCCATTAGAAATATATAAACGATGATGGCAAATTTTCTACTGATCACCAACACAAGTCAAACAGGATGGTTATCCAGTTTTGTGAAAACACTTGCTCCTTTAGGGAATGTGCAAGCCGCGACAGAAAAAAATGCAAACGAAGAATTCTTGAAACGTCCATACGAATTGGTTATCATAGATGCTGCTACTGTCGAAGAGCCGGTATCCTTAGCGCAGAAATTTTACAAACTTAAGCCAGATGTGCGGGTTGCTGTAATGACAACCATACCAACTTGGCGCGAGGCACGTGATATTTTGCGCGCAGGGGTTGTGGACTATTTCCCGCGTACACTATCTGGCCAAGAGTTGCTTGTAACGATCAGGACAATTCTCCAAGAGGAAATCAACCAATGACTCAGACGGCCATTCTATTTGCTGACAATGATAGAGATTTTATTGAGACGTGGGCAGAATTCCTGCAGAATGAAGGCTATCGTGTTATTGCGGCATTCTCACCTGCCGAGGCGCGAAGCAAACTTGGACAGGAGCACGTGGATGCTGCTGTGATAGATATTCGCCTTGTGAACGACGATGACGAGAAAGATAATACCGGCATAGAACTAGCCAAAGAAATATGCCGCTCTGTACCGGTTTTGCTCCTTACAGGTTATCCTTCTGTAGAATATGCGCGTCAAGTGTTGAAACCTCAATTAGATGGGCTGCCAATAGCCTATGATTTCATCGCCAAACAAGAGGGACCAGAAGCGATGTTGACGACTATCAAGCGTACCCTTGATCTTGCAAAGCACAGAGATTTTTCTAAACGACCAGCAGAGAAAAGCATTTATCGGCGTAAGTTGCGCCTTTTCTTCTCACGTGCACTTACTGCTGTGTTTGTAACCTTTCCCCGTACCATTGGTCGTTTTATCCTTGAGATCGGGGGGCGTCAACCAAGTGATCCCACCGCAACCTTGTTTGGTTATGTCATTGTTGTCTTTGTTATTCTTGTGTTGCTAGGTGTTCGTGTGAATACAGTGATTGGTTGGTTTGTAAATGTGTGGCGATTCTTTTTCCCACAGTAAACTTTGGTAGAGAAGCATGGCGAGATGAAAATAAAGAGTTTCATCCAAAAGAAAGTTGGTTCCTATGCCTAGAGTAATCCTATTTGCTGACAATGATCAAGATTTTCTTGACACACGCTGCGAATTCTTAAGGCGAGCTGGCTACTCTGTGTGGTCTGTATCTACTTTTGTCGAGGCACAAAAACTTTTATGCGATGCGTGGTTCCCGTTGGCAATTCTAGACATACGCTTGGTCAATGACGATGATGAAAAAGACACAAGTGGCGTGACTCTAGCAAGGGATTCCTCCTTTAGCGCTGTTTGCAAGATTATCCTGACCGGTTTTCCAAATCAATCGTCTACACGAGATGCATTGCGACCCATACCTGAAGGAGGGCCTCCTGTTTTGGACTATGTAGCCAAGCAAGATGGCCCTGATGCTCTACTCAATGCAATACAGACTGCTTTTGCCCACTACGTCCATATCAACTGGTCCCTCGACATTGATTGGAAGGCCACCACTCCTCACGATCTGGTTTGGCGTATCGACCCTGCTGTGGAAGGCGAACGCCTTCTCAACCGCGCCGAAGAACTGGAAGACCTTTTCCGCCGCCTGTTCTATGAAAAAGATCATCTCCAGGTCGAGCGTTTGCTCTGGCAGCAAGATGGGCGGGCGGCGCTGGTTGTGTTCGCGTTCAAGGAAGGAGCCAGACCCGAATCGTTCGTGGTCGTCTGCGGGGAAAACGCGGCTATTCGTCAGGAGGCGAGACGTTTTGATGAGGTCGCTCCCAAAGCCGCAGGGGAAAGTGGTACCGTCTTGCCCGAAGCTATGCGGGCCGAGACGACCCATTTTGCCGCCAATGCCTATACCCTGACGGGAAATGATCTGGAGAGCGTTCAGACGCTCTGGGATTTATATCGTTCTGGCTCCGAGAAGACCTTCAATGCTGTTTTGAATGCTCTATATCAGGAGACGTTGAAAGCCTGGCATCAGGACAAATCTATTCCTTTCGGCGCTGAAATTGCAAATGGTCTATATAGGCAGCGCTTGCAATTGGCTGGCAAGGAAGAATACTTTGAAGAGCGTTTCCGGACGGTAGAAAAACAATCTCCAAGGCTGGGAGTGCATATTGAACGAAAGGGTGAAGAGCTCGTTGTACATTTCAAACAACAATCCGTCCAGTATGCTAATCCCCTTCCTCTGCTATTGAATCTTATCGATTCTGAACAAACAGATTTTTTGGTCACGACACCTGGAATGCTCTCTGGTGAGAATATCCTGACCGATGGTCAGCACGCCTGGTTGACTGATTTTGCCTGGGCCGGTTTGGCGCCCTCCCTTTGGAATTTCGTTGCGCTGGAGGCGGCCATTCGTTTCGATTGGGTGGAGACAAAAGATGTACAGCGGCGCTTCGAGTTGGAAAAATGCCTGATCTTTAGCAATTTTGCCAGACCAGACACTCGCGATTTGGAACCATCGGTGCGCAAAGTTGCAGGCGCTATCTCTACTATAAGGAGACTCGCGGCGCGGGTAGTAGGCCGAAACGAGATGGAGTATCAGCGCGGCTTGTTTTTCCACGCCGCATCTCGCCTAGTCAACTTCAATCCTGCCAGTCCTCTCAAAGATACGGAGTTGGCGCGACTGGCCCATATTGTGATCTCGATGTCCATGCTGGCAGCCAAAATTTTGGAGAGCCAAAATGAGACGACAGACTCCGTAGTGGGTCAGATTGAAAAAATTTATATTGTAGATACTGTTGCTCACAAGATCATGGTGGGAAAACGGGAAATCAGACTCACGGCCCAGGAATTCAGGTTATTTGAGTACCTGTTCCAAAACGCCAATCGAGTATGTACGAAAGAAGATCTGGTTCGGAATGTACTTAAGGATGAGCATTATTCGGAAGATTACCTCCCTACCTTGATTGGACGCCTTCGCAAAACCATGGGGGATGATCCTAAAGAGCCAAAGTTTGTAATCACCGAAGCGGGTGTTGGTTATCGCTTGAATAATCCTGAATGAAATACACTCTTTGCGACCCTTTTCAAGGCCTGACAGGAAATTGTCAGGCCTTTTTGATCATTAAGTTGGCGCAGCATTCGCTTTTGTGGGGAATATGGCAGGTAAATGAAAAGAACCTTGAAGGCGATATTCGGAAATAATCAAAATGAAATTGTCGGTTGCCCTGTTGGGCTAGAGAAAGGAGAGCGCCATGATCGTACAAAACAGTCCTACCCCTTGGGTGGTGTTCGCCTTGATTGCTATGATAGTCTGCGGCATTCTTGGCATAGGGATTGGATTAAATCCCTTCGGCCCCAGCCAAGAGGTGAGAGATCAAATGGCTCAAACGCAAATGGCGGTTGCGATTCGCTCTACGGAAAATGCCATGAATGCCGCCGCGACGCCACAAGCAGTTTATGCTCAACAGACAGCCGTTGTGGCTCAATTGACGGCCATTCCAATCCAGCAAACTGCTACCCAAATTTCCAGCATGGCTGAAGTTGAAGAAGCGCGATCCCGCGCTACTCAAACAGCCATTGCTGGCGAAGCGATTAACAAGCAACTGGCTATTCAAGCCACTCAGACTGCGCTGGCTTGGAATCAGCAAATGGCGGGCCTATCCGTTGCAGCGACCACTACGGCATTGGCGCGAAGTCAAAGCGTGGAACAGACAACAGAAAGCGGCGGTCTGATTGTTGCTGGTCTTGGAGTGTTCAGCCTCTTTGGTTGGATCTTCACTCGTGCAGTTACTCAGATTATCCGCGCACGTGCTGAAGAGAAACAGGCACAGGCTCAGTTCCTTGCTGAACAGCGGCGCATGGTAGCAATGCGTGCCTCACTACAGAGTCATAATGGACATAAGCCCAACCATTCATTAGCAGGTTCTCCTCTCAAGAACCCCAGCCAAATTTACAAATTGCCAAGGGCCGAATAAAGCGACACCTTTTCTGTGGGTTTTCTGGAACAATGCGGCTTAGCGATAGGTGTTGCTTGAAAGGTCATCAAAAGAGCGAGCGGCCATTAGAGAGTGGCCGCTCGCTTGTTTGAAATGCGATAATCTGTCGAAAGCAGCACGCATGACGCTATCGAATTGAATTTTTTACCCCTCCTCAAACTCATGCCCCTTGAACTTCAACGTGTTGCAATTCTCGGAGACAATCCGAACACGGTCTTTGGGGATGCCGTTGGGGACTTCAACGTTGATTTCGAGGGTGATTTTTGCTTTTGCGCCTACCAGGCTGGTGAGATGAGCGATGATTTCGTCGGCAATGCGCCCGGCGTCCCGCCCGATGCGGGTTGGGTCGAGTTCCACCGAACCGTGGAAGCGGCGCAGCGCGCGAGGCGCGGATTTGCCCGTCAACGCAGGCGAAATTACGCCAGCCAGGGTCTCACTGACCGCTCCGCTGGGTTGGGATGAGGCAGGTTTCAGGTCTGGCTGCGATGCGGCTTCTTCATCGAGCTGTTTTTGAGCGGCTTCTGGCTTGACCAGCACGCTCGCCCCGTCCAAAGTAACAGCAGGGTTGACGCCTGCAACCAGGCCGACGTATTTGCCATCGTCGCGGACCGCCGAGGCATACGCGAAGAAATCCTTCCAAGTCAGGGAACCAACGCCCGCGCGGACGGCGTCAATCAAGACCTGTTCGTCTTTGATGCGGGAAAGGTAGAGATATTGGGCGAAATATTCCCAAATTTGCCTGACGCTCAGATGGTTTTGATCTTTCCACAGCCACTTTTCCAGTTCCATGCGAAGCAGGGCGGGCGACCAAGAGGTAATCATCTGCTGGTCATTGATGAGTTTTCTGGAAGCGCGCCCGACCAGATTCTCTCCCTGAAGGCGATGACTCTGCCAGACGACAGCGCCAGTCCCTTCCTGCGTAGGAACGAGCAAGTAGCAGTACGTTTCTCGGAGACGCTCGGTAATCGTCTCTTCAAGATTCGCGAGTTGGTTCTTGACTTGACGCTGGGTGGCGTGGTCCAGATTTAGTTGTTCCTTTTCGTCGTCAATCGAAGTCCATGCCAGCCAGGAGCGGACTGCCTGCTGTAATTCGGGCAATCGGTCTGCATCTGCCGCCAAGAACAGCAGCATGTTGCGGTACAGGCGCGAGCTGCTGCCTCTGTGTTCGAGGATTTCTTGAGTGGCTTGTAGCGCCGCGCTTTCGCCGCTGCGGGCTCGATGCGGATATTTTGGCGAGAGAATGACCAGACGGCAGGATTTTTCATCCGGCACGTCGTTGCTTTCGGACGGCGCGACATGGACCGTGGAAAACTTTCCGCGGTCGCGCGCAATCGTCTGACGCAGACGGCGGATGATTTCGTCCTCCACAACATCGGGTTTGCGTTCATAAATAGCGGCGCGGTCTACCTCGGCGTGTTGAGTTTGCTTGCCCTCCAGCCCTCGGCTTTGCTCGGTTATGGTTATCTCGTTCTGTACAATCTGATCTTCGTCTTACCGCTGGTTGTGATTCTCGCGGCTGCCTCCGCCCGTCCGACTTTGAATCGTCTCGCGCATTGGAATCTGCATCACAAGGAATGGGTGCGGCTGGCGCTCGGCGGCGGCGTGGTTGTGATGGGACTCTTGATCCTGGCGACGGTTTGATGACCTTCGGATCTCTCTTCATGCCGGCGCCGATCGCATTGCCGGTAATGCTTGTTGCGCTACTGGTAAGCAAACTCAGCGGCAACGACAAATAACAGAGATGCCTTCCATATCCATGGACTACCCCAAGCGGGTGGCCTTACTTTATATTGGCCGTCAGGCAGTTCGTTTTCGCGGGGATTCTGCGTAAGCGAAAATGCCTACTGCTCAATGGGGGATTTAGCGCTGTGCCTCCAGTGCCCTTGCTTCTATAATTGTAATTTAGGAACTACAGTATGAGCGTCCTGATTCCTTTCTTGGCCCTCGACCAAACCTGTGAACAGGTGCAAACCTGGGTCGAACAGCAACTGACCAGTATGGGCTTTCGCGTGGCGCGTACGTTCGATCTGAAAATCGCTCGTCTGGGACACCCGGAGTGTCCCTGTCCACATCACGGAACGGAGAATTGCACCTGCCAGATGGTCATCCTGCTCGTGTACCGAAAACGGGGCGATCCTGCCACGCTGGTGATTCACGGACAGGATGATAGAACCTGGTTGTCGCTGGCGACTCCAAGCGGGCCGCGCGCCAACCGGCTCCTGGAGATGGCCATTCGACGTGCTCTCATGCCCCGCCCCCGGCTGTTTCCTCTCCCATGGAGGTGATGCATGAAACCCGATCGACAATCTGAAATCAGCCGGCGATTGCGCTGTGCGGCGGGGCATTTGAATGCCGTAATCGAAATGATTGAGAACGGCCAACCCTGTGAGCAAGTGCTGCATCAGTTGAACGCAGTGGAAGCGGCGCTCCACGCGGCCGGGGTGATGCTGCTCACCTGGAACGTCCGCCAAAGAGAAGCCTTGATTCTGGCCAGTCCCTCGCCTGAGCAACGCGCCGCTGAATTGAAAAGGCTGCAATCGTTATATAAGATACTCCTGCATCCCAATCAACATGACAAGGTGATCCAATGACCGAAACTCTCTCTTCATTGACATTGCCCATCTCGGGCATGACTTGCGCTTCGTGCGTCTCGCACGTGGAGAATGCACTCAAGGAATTGCCGGGTATCTCGAACGTGACCGTCAACCTGGCGACGAACAAAGCCAGCCTCTCCTACGACCCTCAACGCGTCAAACTGGACGATATGCGGCGCGCCGTCGAAGGGGTGGGATATGCCATCACGACCGCCGAACTGACCCTCGAGGTGCGCGGCATGACGTGTGCTTCTTGTGTTTCACATGTGGAAGGCGCGTTGAACGAATTGGATGGAGTCATTGCCTCTGTCGTGAACCTGGGGCTGGGCACTGCCAAAGTGACATACATCCCCGGCTTGGTCTCTATTTCTGCAATGAAGCGCGCCGTGCGCGAGGTTGGCTACGAGGCGCAGGAACGCAGCGAAGGCGCCGACGCCCTCGACCGCGAACGCCAGGCGCGCGAGGAAGAGATCAAGCGTCAGGGACGAAATTTGATCGTTGCAGGAACGATTGGCTTGATCGTCATGCTCGGCACGTTCTATGACATGCTGGGCCCGCTCAAGGCCTTCATCCCGCAATGGCTCTCGTACAAATGGGTGATCGGTTTGTTGACCACGCCGATCGTCTTCGGCCCAGGAAGACAGTTCTTCACCAACTCGTGGCGCGGACTCAAGCATGGCGTCACCGACATGAACCTGCTCTATGCGACGGGCATTGGCGCCGCATATGGCATTGCCGTGATCAACACCCTGTTCCCGAGGGCGGGCTTCGGCGGCGAGGGCGCGACCTTCTTCGAGAGCGCGGCGTTGTTGACGGCGTTCATCACCCTGGGCCGCTGGCTCGAGGCCTTGACACGCGGAAGAACATCGGAAGCGATTCGCAAATTGATGAAACTCCAGCCCAAGGTCGCGCGTGTGATGCGAAACGGCAGGGAGGAGGAAATCCCCGCAGATGAAGTCGAATTGGGTGATATCGTCGTTGTGCGCCCCGGCGAATCCATTGCGGTGGACGGAGAGGTCATCGAAGGCTACTCCGCCGTGGATGAATCCATGTTGACGGGCGAAAGCCTGCCCGTTGAAAAGAAGGCCGGCGATGCGGTCTTTGGCGGGACGATCAACAAGACGGGCGCGTTCAAGTTCAAGGCGACGCGGGTTGGCAAGGAGACCGCGCTGGCGCAGATTATCAAACTGGTGGAGGATGCGCAGGCCAGCAAGGCGCCGATCCAGAAACTGGCGGATTGGGTGGCGGGTCACTTCATCCTCGGCGTCCACATGCTGGCCGTGCTCGTGTTCCTCTTCTGGTTCTTCTTCGGGTACCAGTTGTTCTTCGACCCGAATTCGAGCTTCATCCTCTCACCGTATAAACTGGGCGAGATCGGTGTGTTTGGGTTCTCGCTGTTGTTGAGCGTGACTGTACTGGTCATCTCGTGTCCGTGCGCGGTGGGCTTGGCAACTCCATCAGCCATGATGGCTGGGACCGGAAAGGCCGCGGAACACGGCGTGCTTTTCAAAGGCGCGGAAGCCATCGAGAACGCGGGCAGATTGCAAACAATCGTCTTCGACAAAACCGGCACGTTGACCAAAGGCGAGCCTTCCGTGACGGATGTGATCGTCGGTGATCGGTTGTCAATGAGTAGAGAGCAGTTGTTGAGGGTAGCGGCGATTGCGGAGAAGAATAGCGAGCACCCTCTTGGGGAAGCCATCGTGCGCAGCGCGGAAGAACGCGGCCTGGAGGTGGTCGAGCCGGAGTCGTTCCGTTCCATCCCCGGTCACGGAGTGGAGGCGAAAGCCGGGAACACGAAAATTCTGTTGGGCAATCGCAAACTGATGCGCGAACGCAGTGTTGACTTCAGTTGGCTGGTGCCGCAGGCCGAAGCCCTGGAAGCCGATGGCAAGACGGTGATGTTTGTGGCCGTGAATGGTCATCCCGCCGGCTTGATCGCCGTGGCCGATACGCTCAAGGAATATTCGGTCGAGGCGGTGAAGCGGTTGCATCAACTGGGACTCGAAGTCGTCATGATCACCGGCGATAACCGTCGCACCGCCGAAGCCATTGCCCGCAAGGTGGGGATTGATCGTGTGTTGGCTGAGGTCCTGCCACAGGATAAAGCCGAGGAGATCAAGAAACTCCAGGCGCAGGGCAGGAAAGTCGCCATGGTCGGAGATGGTGTGAACGACGCGCCCGCCCTGGCGCAGGCGGATGTCGGCATGGCCATCGGCTCGGGCACAGACGTGGCGAAAGAGACCGGGGACGTGATCCTCATCAAGGATGACATCCGCGATGTGATCGTCGCGCTCGAAACTGCCAAAGCCACCATGCGCAAGGTCAGGCAGAATCTGTTCTGGGCGTTTGTTTACAACACGCTGGGGATTCCGCTTGGTGCGGGGCTGTTCTATCCCTTCGCCTCTGTCATCATCAGCCCTGAACTGGCAGGATTGCTGATGGCGGTCAGTTCGGTCTCGGTGACGCTCAACACGCTGTTGCTGAAAGGCTTCACGCCCTCGGTCGGGCGCGAGCACAGACCGAAGCAGAGAAACGGGCAGGCGCAGCGGCGTCCCGCCGCGGCTTCGGCTGGGAATGATTGATGGATCCTCACCGTGGAAGATCGAGCTACCGCTCTGACCCGCGCGCGTTACCAGCGCCTCTCGCCCATCTACGACAGAGTTGAATCGCCGCTGGAGCGGCTCTTTCGGCCCTGGAGGAGAAAGCTGTGGGAGTCGGTGCGCGGCGCCGAGGTGCTGGAGGTGGGCATCGGCACCGGAAAGAATATCGAATTTTGGCCGCTTGCTTCGAGGATCACCGCCATAGATCTGACGCCGGGAATGCTGGGTTTCGCCCGCCAACGCCTCCAGCGCCTGAACCGTGAGGCCGATCTGCGTCTGGGCGATGTGCAAGCGTTGGAATTCCCCGCTGCCGTGTTCGATGCGGTTGTGGCAACGTTCGTCTTTTGCTCCGTGCCGGACCCGATCCGGGGCTTGCGCGAGGTGGGGCGGGTTGTCCGCCCCGGCGGACAGATCCTGCTTTTGGAACACGTGCGCATCGACCGGCCCGTCATTGGATTCCTCATGGATCTTCTGACCCCGCTCAGCGTTCGATTGTCCGGAGCCAGCATTAACCGCAGGACTGTGGAAAACGTCCGTGCAGCCGGCTTACAGATCGAGCGAGTCGAGGGTCTGGACAGGATGGGGATGTTCAAGCTGATTTCCGCGCGTTCGGCAGCCAGGGCATCCACATAATTTTCAAGGAGTATCTCTATGGAATGGAACACGAACAAATCGAAAAGGAAGTCGCACGGAAGAGCGCGTTGATATACATTCCCATCTCCGTGGGCGCGGCGTTGCTTTTCCTGTTGGCGACCACGCTGACCGGCGATTATCCGCTGGTAGCGCGCATCGGCGGCACGGTCTGGGTGGGATTGCTCAGTCTCATCGTCTCGATGCCGATCGTCATTTCGCGGGTCAAGAAGCGATTTCGGGGAGGGTGATAGGCGACGTGTGGAGGTGAGATCGTGGAACCGTTGACTGTTCTGCTCATTGTTCTCGCAGCGGGGTTCGTCCTTTTCCTGCTCGACCTGTTACTGGCAGGTGGGGCGGGCACGATGGGTATGATGCACGGCACAGCCATGATGATGAGCAATCCCATCGGGCAAGGCATATTGCTGGTGCTCTTGCTCATTCTGGGTGTGCTTGCCTATGGTGTGTTTTTTCGATGAAAGGAGTTTGAAATGAAGACAACGATCAGTTTTCGCGCATTGACCATCGCGTTGTTGATCGCGCTCGTCGTAAGTTACGTACTTTGCATCGCCGGCGATCTGCTGTTTGGCTGGACGATGTATCAGGCCTGGGCGCCTCTCCTGCCGGGCTTCACCTGGCCGCTGACGTTCGGTGGGTTCGTGATTGGTCTGGTATGGCTGACGCTGTACAGCCTGTACTTCGCGGCATTGATCGCCCTCCCTTACAACTACTTCGTTCGACGTCACTCCGCGGCATAGATCGTTGAAGCCTACGTTTTCCCGCCGCGATTTTCTGAGGGCCTCGGGCGTGGGCCTGCTGGGATTGTTTCTGGCAGACCTGCGTCTTGAACGCGGCTTCACCACCGAGACCCCCAGGCAAGGACGCGTCACCATCAACGGCGTTGAGCTTATGAGCGAGCCGTTTTACAATGCCAAAAAGATACGCACCTTGGCCGGGTTATTGTAAACTTGTTTCTGTAAAACTGTAAGAAGGGTGGTAGGTCTGGTATATTCTTTCGGAAAGCTCAACTTCAGAAAGGATAGTGACCATGACCTACCAAAGCGATTGTACCTTACCAAACGAGCTCCTGGAGCAGATTGCCGAACAGGGATTGGACTTCCTGCCCGATCTGATCCGCATCGTGGTCAATGCGGCGATGAAAG
>JBBIGZ010000090.1:0-11190 GCA_037447295.1 Chloroflexota bacterium
CACGCCCAGCCGCTGCGCCAGGGCCGTCGTCGTCACCGCTTCGCCGTGGGCAGCCAGATGGTAGATATGCTTGAGGTAATCTTGGATTGAGGCGCTAGAAGGTGAATATTTAGGCATGGCTAAATTGAATTTTAGCATATACTTCGTAATTGTCAAGGAATAAGACGGTGGACCTTGGACGGTGGAAAGCCGATTCGAGGATTGGCCTTGTTCAGCATAGCGTTCTAAGGCGCGGTGCCTTGAGTATTCTGATAACCTGTAGAGCCCCATAGGAGGAACGATGCCTCGTCTGATCCTGCTTTTCCTGAGCCTGGCGATGCTCTTGAATGCCTGCAGTGGAAGAACATTGCCGACCCCGCCCCTTCCTGCCCCTTCGCCCACGGCAACGCTCACGCCGTTTATTCCGCAGCTGCCTACTCCTTCTCCCACGGCACAACCTTCTCCAACTGCCACACCGACTCCGATCCCGCCCATTCCGGCTTTTGAGCACGTCGTCATCATCGTCTTCGAGAACAAAGAGTTCGGCACGGTGATCGGCAACCGTCGCATGCCCTATTTCAATCGCCTGGCGCAGGAATATACCCTGCTCACTCAGCACTATGCCGTTACCCATCCCAGCCTGCCGAATTACCTGGCCATGATCGGGGGCGATACCTTTGGGATCAAGCGAAATTGCGAGGATTGCTTCGTCCAGGCTCCTAATCTGGCGGACTTCATTGAAGCGAGCGGAAGAACTTGGAAGACCTATCAGGAGAGCATGCCGCGTCCGTGTTTTCTCGGCAGCACATTGAAGTATGCCCAGAAGCACAACCCGTTCATCTATTTTGATTCGATTCGACTGGACCCGCTGCGTTGTCAACGCATCGTGCCGCTGACGGAACTTTTCTCGGACCTTGAGCAGGGTGCCCTGCCGAACTTCGCATTCATCACCCCGAACCTATGCAATTCAGCCCACGATTGTGGCTTAGAAGTGGCCGATGCGTGGTTGCAGGACCTGCTGAGCAAGCTCTGGCCGGCGTTAGAAGCTTCCAATGCTCCTTATCTGATCGTGCTCACCTGGGATGAGGGCCAGGGGTCCCATTCCTGTTGCGGATTGCCGCCGGAGGCCGGTGGGCGGGTGGCTACGGTGTTGATCTCCCCTCAGGCACGGCGCCCTTTTCAGGATGCTACCCCATATACCCATTATTCCTTGCTCAAGACGATTCTCATGGCCTGGAATTTACCCCTTTTTGGCCATGCTGCGGAGGAGAATCATCTGCCCATCGAAGCGCCCTTCAAGCCTTAAAGTTCAGCACGAAGCGCCGCTGTTCTTCGGTTTCCGGCGATCGCGGATGGTAGCGACTTTTCGGCACCTGTTGCCAACGGAGCTGCAAGTCCTGCAATGCTTCTTCCCCTGTGAGGCCACGGCGCACCAGGTAGCAGCCGACGACCGTCCCTGTGCGCCCAACGCCACCCCAGCAGTGGAGATAGGTGCGCAGACCGCGGTGTAAGGTTGCTTCCAGGGTATCTAGGATATGCGTCATCTCCTGCTGACTGGGAATGCCAAAATCGGGGATGGGGAAGGAGTAGTATTCTATGTGTTGATTACGCGCTGCGGCTAGATCGCGGAGCAGGGGATAATAGGGCGGCAATTCGCCTGGCAAAGTCAGATCGAAAAAGGCCTCGAAACCGTATTCGAGGAATGCCTGCAAGCGTCGGGTGCATTCCTGGGCATCGCCGAGCAGCGGGTATTCACCGGCCAGGAAGTGTCCCTCCACTACCCAGTAGGCGTTTTCGATGGGCTTGCTCAGCGTTTCCATAAACCACTTTCGATGAAGAAAAGGATGAAATAGCCGAGTAACAAGATCAACCAGCCGCTGATCTGCACCGTTTCTAATAGGTCCTGCCAGGAAAGTGCGAAGTTGGCCTGAATGCTCTCGATAATGTGCTCCAGATCGTCTAGCTTGCTGCGCACCGCTTCTTTCCAATCATCCAAATAGAATTCCTCGCGGATGGCACGATAGAGCTTGGAGGTATACCAGTCACCGATCAGGAGCAATTTTTGCTCGGCGTGCTCGAATTCGAGCATCATTTCCAACCGATAACTTAGGACTCTTCGGATGGCATTGCGAATGCGTCCCAGTTGCCACCAGCGTATCCTTTGCCGGGCGAATTCCTCTTTCAGGTGGCGGAGAACTTCTTCAACGCTTTGATCCAGCATGCGATAGCGCAGCAGCTGATAATTGGCCAATTTGAGCAGTTCGATTTCCCCCTGAAAATCGCCATCGGGTGCGATCAGCACTGCGCCTTCCCAATCAACAATGCTCAGGTCGTTTTCGGAATAGCGCACACGGGTGATCAGCGTATCTTCGATATCGCTCTTATCCAGGTGTTCCTTTTGTGCACGGATGAAGCGCGCCAGCAGAGGAGCATATTGTTCGACAAACGTATCCGGGGAACGGATTTTATCTAAAAGCAGGATGGAGTATTCCTCAAACAGCGCGTTTTGGTTTCCGAGGAGATAATGCTGCAGCGCATCTTCGATTTGCACTCGCTTGCGGAATCCTTCTGCTGAAAGTGGCTCGTCCATCGTGAAGTGACACTCGACGACCTGCACCAGCCCCTCATAGCGCTGGCGTAAAATATGCACATTTGTCCCCTCCACTACAACATGTTCTCTGCCCAGTGTGCGCAGGTGTACATCCACCGGTTGGAAGTAAGGCGCATCCTTGAAAGCCCGAATCGTTTCCGTGCTCTCTTCACCGGGCGCCAGGTCAGGGAAAGCAATCAGGTAGCAAAGGCGCGCCGTAGTTATTTCTGAGGAGTGTTTGCGGCGCGGTGAAACAGGTTTCTCTGCCATAAGCTTACCCGATCCACGGTGGGATCCAAAACCCCCCGTAGCCTCTCCAGCGCAGGAACAGGCTTCCCAAGAAGATTGTGATGCTCAAGAAAATCAGCAAATAGTCGCCGAAGCGATAGTGTAGCTCATAGAGCCAGGTGCGCGGGCCTTGGCCAAAGCCACGCAGGTCCATAGCGTTGGCCACATCTTCGCCGGCCAGGATGGCGCTCATCGTCACCGGGACCAGCAACGGAGCAATGCGCACGATCTGACGGATCGGGTTGCGACCGGCGCGTTCGATCTCATAGCCGCGTGCCCGTTGCGCATCGAAGGTGATGGTGAAATCGCGTGCCAGGGTGGGCACAAAGCGGAAAGCCAGCTCCACCACGTAGGCAAAGCGATCCGGCAATCCTAGGCCGCGAAATGTCACGCCATACAGGCGTGGGTCCATGGTGAACGGGATGACGATAAATACCGCCGATATGCCCAAAATGCGCAACAGCTGACAGAGCGCAAACCAAAGCCGTTCCCAAGTCAAGCCAAAGTGCCACACTCCTCCCCAGGGCAATTGCAATCCTTGTGGCCAAACCAGGTGCCCTCCCGACGGCACCACCCCACCGGCACCGCCTCCGGTGATGATGGTATTGATCAGGATCATCGTGAAGAGCAAAAAAGAAACCAGCATCCAGGCGCGGCGTGCCTCGCGCCATGGGATCCGTCCCAATGCATACCAGAGCATCCCGATCAGGAAGAAGACGGCCAAAAAGCGCGCATCCCAAAAAAGGGTGATGCTAAATAGATAGCTGAAGGAAAAGATCCAGCGAGCGCGCGGATCGATCGCTTCCATCAGGCTCTGACGTGGGCGGTAGCTCCAGCTGATGATCATGCGAGAGGCCTCTTGTTGGACGGTGGACGGTAGACGGTGATGGGTGGTGGACGGCGGACGGTAGACAGTGGACGAATGCGCGTGGAAACGCTCAAGCCCTCTTGACTGCCCAATTGTGCCCGTCAGAGGGGCCGGTGGATCACCGACCCCTCCTGTTCACTTGCTCAAATTTTACCTTCCAGAGCGTGCTACTACCGCATCGTAGGCCACCATCAGAATAGGTAACAGGATCAACCCGTTAACCAAGTTGGTCACCGTGGCAGGGACGAAGTTCGCGCCGATCACCGTCGCCATATCAGCGCCGGAAACCCACATTTCGGAGAGCGAGGCCAACCCCATGCCGACTACGACGCCCAGGATGGTAAAGATCTCAGCGCGCAGGATCGAACGTCCATTCTTGAAACTGGCCAGGCTAGGAGCGACCAAGCCAGGGATCAGCCCCATCAGGCCGTTGCCCAAGTCCCACCAGAACCAGAAGCCATAGCCGGAAAGCAAGTCACCCAGGATGTTCCCCAGAAAACCGCTGATGAAACCAACCAGTGGCCCGAACGCTACCCCGAAGAAGATCGGGATGACCACACCTGGTCGGAACGAAACGTTCCGGCGCTAGGGATTTGCAGGAAAGTTGGTCAGGTAGCTCAGCACGGCGTAGAGCGCCGCACCGATGGCCGCATAGACCACCTCCCGCGTTCCAAATGACCACAGAGATTTCTTTTCCATAAAAACCTCCTTTGGGGAAATTTGGGAATCTGACTCTTATTTTACCAGGAAAGATCGAGAACGGCTGTTTCATGCGTTTCTGGGATGGCCCGGTAATAGAGTCCCGCTCTTTTTAACCCTTCACTGCAATCCATGGCGCGGCGATGATTTTTCGATCCAAGCGCGGAATTTTGCTTTCCGCATGAAGGAGTGGACCTAGCGTGGCTTCAAAAGGCGCAGAGCAAATCCTGCCAGCCGACCTCCTGCTGGAGGCGTTAGTCGGTTGCCTGGACCTATATGGCTACTCCTTTGCATCCGTGCTGGGGGCAAAATTCCTGCTCGCACATCTTGCGTGTGTCGGAGAAGTGCATCAGCGATCCTGCGACCAAAAGAGAAGTAGGAGCGCTAGCAAAATCGCGCTCATGTCACAAGATGCCCTCAGGGAATTTCACTGCCGGCGGCGTTTGGATGGCGTCGCTCCAACTCCTGCAGCACATCCTGCGGTGAAAGGCCGCGTGCCGCCAGCAAAACGAGCACGTGGTAGGTGAGATCGGCCACTTCTTCGATCAACCGTTGATCTTCCTGGCTCAGGGCCGCTACGATCACTTCTGCGCTCTCCTCGCCCACCTTTTGTGCCATGCGTGGCAGGCCGGCGGCAAACAGTTCGGCGGTGTAGGAGTTGGGTCGCGGATGGGCACGACGATCACAGATGATTTCAAACAGCCATTCTAAACTCACTTGACCTCCAGCTGGCGGAAAAAACAGCTCACATGGCCGGTGTGACAGGCCGGCCCAGCCGGCAGAACGCGGATCAAGAGCGCATCGCCATCGCAATCCGGGCGGATTTCAATCACTTTTTGGATATTCCCAGAAGTCTCTCCCTTATGCCACAAGGCGCGGCGGCTGCGTGACCAAAAATGCGTCTCACCGCTTTCCAGCGTGCGCTGCAAGGCTTCGGTGTTCATATAGGCCAGCATAAGTACTTGCCCTGTCTGCGCATCTTGGATGATGGCCGGGATCAACCCTTGCGAATCAAAACGGAGATCGGCGAAATAGTTCATATCTGCCTCACAGGTCGAATGGGGAGATTGTTTTGCTGCAGAAAATGCTTGAGTTCTGGAATGCGCACCTTCCCATCGTGAAAGATCGAAGCTGCCAACGCGGCCTGAGCCCGCGTTTGGGTGAAGAGCTGCAAAAAATGCTCCAGCCGGCCGGCGCCACCGGAAGCGATCACCGGCACGCTCACCGCCTCGCTCACTGCGCGCGTCAGCTCCAGGTCATAACCGTTCAGCGTACCATCGGCATCCATGCTGGTGAGCAAGATTTCGCCGGCCCCGCGCTGCACCCCTTCCACAGCCCATTCGATCGCATCTAGCCCGGTCGGCTGCCGTCCGGCATTAATATACACTTCCCAACCGTTTCCCTCGCGCCGACGGGCATCGATTGCCAGCACCACGCATTGGGAGCCGAAGCGCGCTGCGGCTTCGCTCAAAAGGTTGGGGTTGCGCACCGCTGCCGAATTCAAACTCACCTTATCGGCGCCGGCCAGAAGCAGTGCCCGCATGTCTTCCACCGTGCGTACTCCCCCGCCGACCGTCAGGGGCATGAAGACCACCTCGGCAATGCGCGCCACCAGGTCCAACGTCGTGCGTCGCCCTTCCGGCGTGGCCGAAATATCCAGCACTACCAGCTCATCGGCCTGCTGCGCTTCGTAAAGGCGCGCCTGTTCCACTGGGTCCCCCGCATCACGCAGATTCAGGAAATTCACCCCCTTCACCACCCGTCCATCGCGCACATCAAGGCAGGGAATGATCCGTTTGGCCAACATTCAGTGCCTCCTGCAAATGGATTTTCCCCTCGTAAAGAGCCCGTCCCAAGATCACCCCATGACAGCCCAGCCGATAGGCGGCCTGCACATCTTCCAGATCACGCACCCCACCGGAAGCGATGATCTCGCAGTTTTCCAGCGCCAGCAAAGGGCGCAAGCCTTCTAGGTTCAATCCAACTTGCAAACCATCTCGGTCGGTATCGGTATAGATAAAAATCCCGACCCCCTTTTGGCACAGCTCTTGTGCCAGCCGCATCGGAGTATAGTTTGTGGGAGACTGCCAACCCTGGACGCGCAGCTGCGTGCCTTGGGCATCCAGCGCCACGGCAATTGCTTCCCGGCCAAAGCGTTCCAGCGCCTCCTGGAGGACCTCAGGCTGGGTCACCGCCAATGTGCCGATCACCACCCGATGCAGACCGAGGGAAAGCGCCTCGGCGATCGCTTCCGGAGAACGCAGCCCACCGCCGAACTGAATGCGCGCTCCATATGCTTGGGCCAAAGCGATCAACCGCGGCAATAGGTGGCGGTTTTCCGAGCTGGCCTCGCCGAATGCTCCATCCAGATTAACCACATGCAACCAACGAGCACCCTGCTCCAGCCATCGGCGGGCAACCTCTACTGCATCCTCGCCGTAGATCGTCATCTGCCGGGGATCGCCTTGCGCCAGCCGCACCACCTTTCCATGCCGCAAGTCCAATGCCGGATAGATCGTGAAGCTCATTTTTGCTCCAAAAAGTTTTGCAAAATTCGCAATCCCACCGCCTGGCTTTTTTCCGGGTGGAATTGCACTCCCCAAATCGGGCCGCGACGGACGGCCGCGGTCACCCATATCCCGTGTTCTGTCTCCGCCAGCCGATCGGCCTCTTCTGCAGGCTGACAGTAGAACGAGTGATTGAAGTAAACGTATTCACCGTCGCCGATCCCTCGAAAAAGCGCATCCTCCTGTACCATACGGAGTCGATTCCAGCCGGTGTGCGGGATCGTCAGCCCTTCTAGGGCCGGGAATGGTATCACCCGTCCGCGTAGCCATCCCAGGCCGCGGTGCTCTCCCATCTCCTGGCTGAACTCGAACAGCACCTGCATACCGAGACAAATGCCCAAAAGGCGCGCTCCATTCTGTACTGCCTGTTCTAGCGCCTCATCCAGGTTTTGGGTGCGCAGCCTCTGAATAAACGCGCCGAAAGCACCTACGCCCGGTAAAACGATCTGCCGGGCGCGCCGGATCTGTTCCGGGTCCCGCGTGCGTCGGGCGACGGTGCCCAGAGATTCCAGCGCCTTTTGCACCGAGTGCAAGTTGCCAGTGCCGGCATCGATCAAGATCACGGGATCGGTGCTCATAGTTTGCCCTTCGTCGAGGGGATGGCGCCGCGCCGCCGCGGATCGATCTGTGTCGCTTGATCCAGCGCACGGGCCCAGGCCTTGAAGAGCGCTTCTGCCTGATGATGATCGTCCTCACCGTAGTGCACGCGGGCATGCAGGTTGCAGCGCGCCGTCACGGAAAAGGAGCGAAAGAAGTGCGGGATCAACGTGACGGGAATCTGGGCGATATAGGGCGTGTGCCATTCGGCCTGTATGACCGCATATGGGCGACCGGAGAGATCGATCGTCACCTGTGCCAGGGTCTCATCCATGGGAGCAAAGCAATCGGCCATGCGCACCAGCCCGCGCCGATCGCCCAGGGCCCGATCGAAAGCTTCCCCAAGCGCCAGTGCCACATCTTCGACGGTGTGATGAGCATCGACTTCCAGATCGCCCTCGGCCTGTAATTGCAGGTCGAATAAGCCGTGCACGGCCAGGTGGCTCAAGCAATGATCGAGAAACCCTAGGCCGGTGACGATCTCATATTCGCCCTGCCCATCCAGGTTGAGCGTGACCCAAATGCGCGTTTCGCGCGTCTCTCGGTGAACTTCTACCTGACGCATGTTACCCCTCCGTGAAAAGGATGTGTAATGCGGTGAGCAACCGTTCGCTATCTTGCCGGCGTCCCACGCTGATGCGAATGCAATCCTGCAAGCCGGGCTTGTTGAAGTAACGGACGAGTATCCCATGTTCCCAGGCCAAGCGGCGCTGCAGGGTAGCGGCCTGATGACCGCGAACGCGACAAAGGATGAAATTGGCCTGCGAAGGGTAGGGTTGCAATGCTTCCAACCCCTGCAAAGCGGCGAAGAGCCGATCCCGCTCCTCTCGCAGTGCGTTTACCACTTCTTGCAACGCTGCGGCATGTTCCAGAGAAACCTGAGCAGCCAACGCAGCGGCGACATTGACGTTATACGGTTGTTTCGTCTTCCATAAGGCCGGCAGCAGCCACTTTGGGAAAGCGCCATAACCCACGCGCAGGCCGGCCAGCCCAGCCCATTTGCTGAACGTGCGTAGCACGACCAGATTTTCCCACCGCGGCACCTGCGGTAGCCAGGTGTGGGCGCCTCCCAGCGCTGCGTCGCTGAATTCGATGTAGGCCTCGTCCAATACGATCAGGATCGGCAGTGCCAACAATGCTTCCAGCGTTTCCCGATCCACGAGCGAACCATCCGGGTTGTTCGGCGTGGCCAGGAAGAGCATTTTGGGGTGATACTCGTTCACCGCTCGGCGGATGGCTTCCAGATCGAGCGAGAAATCGGCGCGGCGCGGGATCTCAATCACCTCCACGTTGTGTAGGCCGGCATCGAAGGCGTACATGCCGAAGGTGGGAGGGCAATTTAGAATACGATCGCCGGGATCGAGCAGGACGCGCATCAACAGATCGATCAATTCATCGGCGCCGGCGCCGGCGATCAGAAATTCGGCCGGCACGCCGGTGAAACGCTCCAAGGCCCGACGCAGGGTGCGACTTTCCGGGTCCGGATAGATGTGCGGAAACGGTAGGTTCGCCAATGCCTGACGGACAGCCGGCAACGGACCATAGGGATTTTCATTTGCATCCAGCTTGACAATTTGTTCGATCGGGCGACCCAGGCGTTCGGCCAGGACTTCAAACGGTTCGATCGGTTGGTAGGCCGGCAGGCGCTCTAAGTGTGGACGTGGGTACATGTTCATGCTTCCTCCAAGGCCGCCAGCATAGCCCGATAGCGCGGCGGCTCTTCTTCAAAGATATAGGTGAGCGGCGAGACAATGATCCCGCTTCCGCCGATCTCGCGCAGTTCGGCGATGGCGCGCGTCAACTGCTCACGGCGCACGACAATGCTCACCGAATGCCAAGTTTCTCCCGAACGCACCAGCACCGGGCTGATGGTCGGCCCCTGCAGGCCGCCGATCACGGTGCGGGTGAACATTTTTTGGGCAATCTGATGCGGATCCTCGCCACGAACGTTGGCGATCACCAGCAAATTCTCACGGGCGCGCAGGTGAGCTTCGATATATTCCAGCAGGTGGCGCGCTAGTTCCAGGACCTCCGGCCGTGTGCGCAGCGAAGGGCGATGGGCAATCAGGGCAGCTTGGGAAGGCTGGATGACTCCATCCGGCAGAGGGCGCAGGCGGTTATCGCGCAGGGTTTGTCCGGAGGAGACCAAGTCAGAGATGAGATCGGCATAGCCGATAGCAGGGGCGGTTTCCAGCGTGCCTTCGGCGGCGATCAGCTGATGGGGAATTTGGTGATCTCGTAGGAAGCGTTCGGTCAGGTTGGGGAATTTGGTCGCCACCCGAAGCGGTCGGCCCAGGGTCTGCGCATAGGCGCGCAGAGATGCGATGTCCTGCACCTGCTCCCAAGTCTCCGGAACGGCGAGGGTCAGCGCGCAGTGGCCGAATCCCAGCGCATCGTGGAGCACGAGCACCTCTCCGTTTTCACCGCGTTTTTCCTCGATAACGTCCATCCCGGTGATGCCGAATTCCACGCTTCCCTGGCGCACGCTGACGACGATATCCCCAGGGCGTTGAAAGAGCACCTGCATCCCTGGCAGGGTGGGGATAAAGGCTTCGTATTGGCGCGGGTTGAGGCGGATCACCGGCAGGCCGGCGGCGCGCAAGAATTCCAGCGTGCTTTCTTCCAAGCGACCTTTGGAGGGGAGAGAAAGGCGAATCGGACGGGTCATAGTCAACACCTAAAAAAACATCCCCGGTGGACCGGGGATGTCATGGAATTTTGCCCAAAAGGCATATCCAACGTTCACCTACCCCGATCCGCATGGGGTACGGGTCACATGGTGAACGTGGATGTGCAGTGAGCAAGATAGCATGGGTATATTATACCCGAGAACGCGAGATTTTCTGTGCTTTCCGCTTGCAGATCCGTGATCTTTTGAAAGTCGATGGTATTGATGTATTCGCTTGTTGAAGGCGAGGTATGCGACGTTGATTGTGTCGGTGGGATGTTTTTTGAGCGCCGGCGTACCTACCTACCTATCCTACTAAGCTTGGCGCATGTTCAGCGGGAGCTACAAGGATTGGTGGAAAATGGCTCTGCCTGGGCCAAACTGTATGCTGCGCCTCAGCCACTCTCGAAAGAAGCGCACGGACGCGTGTGTCGGCGTTACCGGCGCATTCTGTCTCAAGCCGAACGAGGAGAGTCGCCGCCGGAGTCGAAAGTAGGCCGAGGGCGACCGAAAAGTACGCCTGGGCGTATCTGCTTCGTCGTTTGAAGAAGCCGAAAGAGGCGGTGTTGGCATTTGCCTTCATTGAGGGAGTGTCTTTTAGCAACAACCAGGCTGAACGTGTCGCCTGGCCAAAGTGAAGCAGAAAGTGAGTGGTGGCTTTCGCACCCCAAACGGTGCGAGGGTCTATGCTCGTTTACAGGCGGTCATTTCCACTTGCTGTGGGCAAGAGCGGAATGTGTTTGCCCATCACCCTGTCTCCCTGCTCGCAGAGTAGGTAGTTACGCGCCAGCGCTTTCAGGGAACCAGGATAGGTAATAGGTGGCCTCTATGACTGCTCCTTCGAAAAGCTGATTTTCGGGCTATGTGTATGGTCCGACGGTTTTTCCAGTGCTCGAAACGTAAGACCTCCCGAAGATCTCTCCATCCTCGGGAG
>JBBIGZ010000091.1:0-11187 GCA_037447295.1 Chloroflexota bacterium
TCGGTATTTGTCAAGGGCAGTTCTACAGTCCTGCAGTCTGGCAGTTTGCAAATATCCCACCACCCGTCCCCGACTTGATTCGGGGTGAGGTTCTCACTTGGTATCAAAAGCCTTTTGAGCCGGTTAGCATGAGTCTTGCGTAACCATCTGAGTACATTAAGCGACTAGGCGATTAACCAATCAACTCTAGTATAATTTTCCCCATGCATCGTCGTCTTCTTGCCCTCACTCGCCACACCCGTTTTCTGCTGATCCTGACCGTGCTTTCCGGCTTCCTGGCCGGTCTGTTGGTCATCTGGCAGGCCTGGTTGCTGAGCGGCACGGTGAACGATGTGTTCCTCGGTGGCAAGAGGCTCTTGGAAGTTTGGCCCAGCTTGCGCCTCTTCCTGCTGGTGATCGCTGCCCGCGCGTTATTGACCTGGCTGAACGAGCTTTCCGCCTCCACTATTGCCGTGCGCCTGAAAGCCCTGCTGCGGCGCAACCTGTTGGAGCATCTCTTCCGCTTGGGGCTGGCCTATGTGCGTGGCGAGCGGAGTGGTGAGATCGCCCAGACGGTGGCCGAAAGCGTGGAAGCGTTGGATGCCTATTACGGCCAATACCTGCCGCAGCTGATCATCACTGCCCTGCTGCCAACCAGCATCCTACTCTTCGTCTTTCCGCTCGATCCGCTCTCCGGGCTAATTCTGCTGGTCACCGCGCCGCTCATTCCGCTCTTCATGGTGCTGATCGGCAAAGGCGCCGAAATCGTCACCCGTCGTCAATACGAAACGCTCAGCCTGCTCAGTGCCCATTTCCTGGATAGCCTACAGGGCTTGACCACGCTCAAAATCTTCGGTCGTGCCCGCGCCCACTGCGAAAGCATTGCCGAGGTCAGCGAACGATACCGCGAGGTCACGCTCCAGGTCTTGCGGGTGACCTTCCTTTCGGCCTTTGCCCTAGAGCTGCTGGCGACGGTCAGCACGGCGATCATTGCCGTGGAGATCGGCCTGCGCCTGCTCTATGCTCGCATGGAGTTCCGGGAGGCCTTCTTCTTCCTGATCCTGGCGCCGGAATTCTATATGCCACTGCGTGCCCTGGGAGCACGCTTCCATGCCGGCATGGCCGGTAGCACCGCCGCCCGGCGCATATTCGAGATCCTCGATCGCTCCGAAACGCTCTTGGCGCAGGATCCGCTCGCCCTCTCCCCGGCCGCAGGTTCTGCCGCGACGCCGGATGCGATCCGTTTTGAGGGGGTCACCTTTTGCTATCCGGGTGAAGAGGAGCCCGTCTTGCGCCATTTGACCTTGACCCTCCATCGCGGTCAGCGCGTGGCGTTGGTGGGCAAGAGCGGCGCCGGCAAGAGCACCCTCGCTGCGCTGCTCTTGGGTTTCCTCAAGCCGAGCGAGGGCAGCCTCTTCTGGCGCGATGCTGAGGGGAAGGAGCATGCAGGGCCTCCGCCCCTTTCGCAGATCGCCTGGGTTTCGCAAAGACCCTATCTTTTGCATGATACGGTAGAAGCCAACCTGCGCCTGGCGCGCCCTGAAGCCACCCAGGCCGAGCTGGAAGCCGCGGTGCGTGCCGCTCACCTGGAGGAGTTTATCCATTCCCTGCCGCAGGGCTATCAAACGGTGATCGGCGAAGGCGGTGCCCGCCTTTCCGGCGGACAAGCTCAGCGCTTGGCCATTGCGCGCGCCTTTTTGAAAGATGCTCCGATCCTGATCCTCGATGAGCCCACCTCCAGCCTCGACCCGGAAACCGAACGTCTGCTTGAAGATTCGCTGCAGCGTTTGATGACCGGAAGAACTGTGCTGATCATCGCTCATCGCCTGAACACCGTCTATACGGCCGATCGCATTTTGGTATTGGAAAAAGGCGAAATTGTGGAAGACGGCACCCATGAGCAGCTACGGCGCCGGGGCGGGATCTATGCTCAAATGCTGGCGAATTATCGCCTCGTTTCCTTGGACCTTGAGCCGCGCAGGTCACCCCAAGCTTCGGCCGCGCTGATGCTTCGGGAAGAGTTGCCCGCGGCGCCTGAGTCCCTCCCGCCTGCGCCGCCGCGGAAGGGCACTTCCGTCCTTTTGCGGTTGCTTGGCTTCTTACGCGGTTCGGAGCGCTGGGTGGCACTTTCGGTGCTCCTCGGCGCTTTGACGATCGGCGCCAGCATTGCGCTGATGGGTACCTCTTCCTGGTTGATCGCCATGGCCGCCCTGCATCCAACGATCGCCGAATTGAACGTGGCCATCGTTGGGGTGCGCTTTTTCGGCATTTCGCGCGCCGTGTTCCGCTACCTGGAACGGCTGGTTTCGCACAATGTGACGTTTCGGTTATTGGCGCGCTTGCGGGTTTGGTTCTATAAGCATTTGGAGCCGCTGGCGCCGGCCCGCCTGCTGGAATACCGCGCCGGTGACTTGCTGGCGCGCATTGTGGCCGATGTGCAGACGCTGGAGAATTTCTACGTGCGCGTGGTTTCGCCGCCTTTGACCGCTTTGGTGGTTTTGCTCGGCACGGCGGCTTTCCTGGCGGCCTATGAGGTGCGCTTGGCGCTGGCGCTGATCGTTTCGTTCCTGCTGGCCGGCTTGTTCCTGCCGATCGTCATGCGCTTTGCGGCGCGCCGGGCCGGTCAGGCCTGGGTGCGGCTGCGGGCGCAGCTCCATGCCGACCTGGTGGATAACGTCCAGGGCATGGCGGACCTGATCGCCTTTGAGCAGGTGCCGGCGCGCATGCGACTTTTTGATGAACTCCAGCAGCGATACAACCGGGCCCAGCTCCGCCTGGCTTCCTTGAATGCGCTGCAGAGCGGAGCGATGCTCTTTCTGACCAACTTGGGCTTGTGGCTGGTGATCTATTTGGCTATCCCGGCGGTAAGTGCCGGCCGCATTCCGGGCGTGATGCTCGGGGCATTGGGGTTGCTCACTTTGGCCGCTTTCGAAGCGGTGCAACCCCTGCCGCAGACGGCGCAGATGTGGGAGAGCATCCGTCAGGCGGCGCAACGGTTGTTCGAGGTCGTGGATACCCGGCCTGCGGTGATCGAGGCCGGCGAGACGCATTTGCCGCCCGGCCCGCCGACCTTGAGCTTTGAGCATGTTTCGTTTACCTATCCCGGCACTTCTGCCCCGGCGCTGGAGGATGTGAGCTTTACGCTTTCCCCCGGCCGCAAGATTGCCATCATTGGGCCAAGTGGGGCCGGCAAGAGCACGCTGGTGCATTTGCTCTTGCGCTTTTGGGACTATCAGCAGGGGGAGATTCGCCTGAACGGAGTGCCGATCCGTACCTTACATCCCGATCTGGTGCGGGCGCAGTTCGCCGTGGTGGGGCAGAATTCGTACTTTTTCAACGCTACCGTGCGCCAGAACCTGCGGCTGGCGCGTTTGGAAGCGACGGATGCCGAAATGGAGGCCGCGGCGCGGCAGGCGCGCATTCACGAGGTGTTGGCTGCGCTGCCGCAAGGCTATCGTACCCGTTTGGGTGAGCAAGGGGCGCGACTTTCGGGCGGTGAGCGTCAACGGCTGGCACTGGCGCGGGCGCTGCTGCGAGAAGCGCCGATCTTCTTGCTCGATGAACCAACCGCAAACCTGGATGCAATTACCGAACATGAAGTGCTGGAAACGCTCTTCGATGTGTTGCGCGATCGGACGGTGCTGCTCATCACCCATCGCCTGATCGGGTTGGAGAACATGGATGAGATCCTCGTGCTGGATAAGGGGCGCATCGTCGAACGTGGCACCCACGCGGCATTGCTGAGCCAGAACGGCCTCTATCGGCATCTATGGGAGGCGCAAAACCGCATTCTGGTGGAGGAATAACCCCACACGGTCCACCGTCTACGGTCCACGGTCCACCGTCTACCGTCCACGCTCCACGCGCATGTTCTGCTCAAACCAGCCTTGGAGCATGGTGAAGGGCAGTGCCTGGCGGTTCGCTTTTTTCCCTTTTCCGGTGTTCCAGGTCACGATCAGCTCGCGGCGGGCGCGGGTAATGGCAACGTAGAGCAAGCGCAGGCGTTCGCGCACGTAGTCAATGCGGGCGCGCTGGGTGGCGCGTCCTTCCTCGTAAACCCGATATTCCTGAGGATGCAATAGGCACTCGAGCTGTTCGAGCATTTCGGCCTGCAAATTCAGCTGATCGCGGATGAACCAATTTTCGGCCTTGTAGGAATCCGTCTCTTCTGCCGAGGGGAAATCGTAGTTGCTCACCGACATGACGTAGACGCGATCCCATTCCAGGCCCTTGGCCTTGTGAATGGTGGCGACGACTACCTTGCCTTTGTGTGCATCCGGGTCGAAGCCCTCTTCTGCGGCGAGATCGCGGAAGCGGCGTTCGTTGGCGGCGATGGCGCGCAGCTCGTTGGTTAGCTGAGGCAATTCCCATTCAGGATGAGATTGGGCGGCTTGGGCCAAGGCGCGGGCGATTTTGTGTGCCAGTGCCAGCTCCGCTGCGGTGTTGAAGATATCCGGCGCAAGGGAGAGGATGAGTTGATCGATCGGGAGGAGGGTGAGGCCCTGCCAGCGTCGGGCGACGGTATGGAATTCGCGTAGCTCGCTTTGGGTCGGCTCATCCAGCCGAGAAAAGAGTTCTTTAGCGGTGCCGTTACCGGGGAAAGGGAACAGGTAAGCAATCACATCACAACGCCTGAGCCACTCTGCTGCTTTTTTTACTGCTTCTTCCTGTTTATGTTCCCGCCGCCACACTTTTTGGTAAACTTCGCTCAAGCGTGAGGAGCTAGTCGGTTGTTCTAACCATTCTAGCACCGTGCAAAGCAAAGAAGCGGCTGTGCGCGTGGTTTGCGTGGTGCGTAACAATTCGACGGCCGGTAGGCCGACTTTTCGCAGCGCATTCATGACTTCACCGCCGCGAGTATTATCCGGCACCAGCACGGCTATCGTGCGATCTGGGTTGTTGGGTAGCCATTTTTGTAAGGATTGGACCACGATCTCGATTTCTCGCTCGGGGGTGCAGGGTTTGCCATAGAGGTAAACGCCCCTGGGGTCATGGGGAGGATTGCTCTGAGGGTCTTCGGCCGGGAGAGGTTGGATCAGCGGTGGTTGAAGGGCATCGCGCACCTCGGGGTGTGGGTGCTCCGATTGGGTCCATTCGATCAGGCGGTTGGCTAAGGCGATGATCGCCGGTTGGGAACGGCCGGATTCGTGCAAGGTGGGGCGTTCATCGGCCTCGTTGCGGATAAAGTTGCGCAACAGGGCGGGATCGGCGGTGGTGAAGGTTTCGTAGATCGCCTGGTTCGGATCGCCCACGCGCACCCAGCCGCGGCCGGAGGAGGGAGCCACCTCGTCGCCGATGAGCAGGCGCAGTAACTGTTCCTGGGCACGGCTGGAATCCTGGGCTTCATCTTCTAAGATGAATGGCCAGCGATCTTGCAGGCGCTGCCGATACTCCGGGTCGCTTTCGAGCAGATCGAGCGCCAGGCGGATCAGATCGTCAAAATCTACGCTGCCGCGGTAGTTCAGGATGCGCTGGTAATCGGCATAGATTTCGCAGCCCATTTCAACCAGTGGCAGGTGCTGGGGATGCTCTTGCAATTTTTGAAAGATGCGCTCCGGGGTCAGGCGCAGGTTTTTGGCGCTGCGGATGAAGGCCATGGCCAGCTCTTCGACTTTTTGCGGGAAGCGTTCGTTTCGGATGGTCCTCGCTTCCCCTTCGCTCACCTCTGCAATATAGGCTTCTATGAATTCCGGATGCCGTGCGAGCCATTGATGGGCTACCTCGCGCAGGATGCGCCCCGCCTCAAATTCGTCCAGGATGGTGAAGCGTTCATCCAGGCCGACCTTTTCCGGCTTTTCGCGCACGATGTCATGCGCCAGGCCGTGCAGTGTACGGACGCGATAGCCCAGGCGGGGGAGTAGGCCGATGCTTTTGAGGTGCGCGGCGATGCGGGTGGAAAAATTATCCACCGCCGAGTTGCTCATGGTGACGATCAGGATTTCCTGATGCGGTTCGAGCAGTTTTTCGGCGATCAGATGCGCGGCCAGCGCCGAGAGCACATAGGTTTTGCCGGCACCGGGCACGGCGGCGATGCCCATTTTGCCGCCGCGGAATCGCAGGATTTTCTCTTGAGAAGGACGGAGACCAAAGGGCGCGCGGGATGGAGCGGTCATGGTTCAAGGGCAGGCGTTCCGTAGGTGTTCTTCGTAGGTGCGGGAAAATTCGTGATAGCCGGAGCGCTCGCAGCGCAGGCGGAAGAAGAGATAATCTACCTTGGCAGGAGCGGCGACGGCCTGCAGGGCGGCCAGGCCGGGATTGGCGATCGGGCCGGGGGGCAGGCCGGGATGTAGGTAGGTGTTATAGGGGGAGGGGGTTTGCAGATCACCGGGCAGGAGGGGCGTTTTCCACCAGCTAGTGCCATCCCAACCAAGGGCATATTGCACGGTGGGATCGGCTTGCAGCGGCATGCCCAGGCGCAGGCGGTTGAGGAAGACGGCGGCGATGAGCGGCGCTTCCTCTTCGTGCACCGTTTCGCGCTGGACGATGGAAGCCAGGATGACCGCTTCATACAGATCGAGGCCTTGGGCCTGAAAACCCAGCCGAATTTCCGGGGTGACGTGGCGCTCAAAATTGCGCAAGGCGATCTGGATCAGGCCGATGGCGTTAATCTCGCGATCGAGGGTATATGTATCGGGGTAGAAGAAGCCTTCGATCGAGGCGACGCGCTCAAGGTCCAGGAACGAGCCGAGCGGCTGCCGCGCCTGGGCCAGGAATGCGTTCGGGTCCAGGTTTAAGCCGGAGGTCGGCAGCGCGGCGGCGATCTCCTCTAATCTCCATCCCGGCCAGACGACGAGAACGGCCTTATCGGGACGAGGAAATTGAAGTGTCTGTGCGATCTCCGGGATGGATTGGGCGGCGCTGAGCCGGTAGCTGCCGGCGCGCACTTGGGTATCCAGGCCGCTATAGATCAAGTAATCGCGCATGGCGGCGGCGCTGGAGATCAGGCCTTGTGTTTCCAATCGGGCAGCGATGGAGGAGATAGATTCGCCGGGGTGGATGGTGAAGGGGATGGCGGTGGGGTTATCGCTCTGGGCGGCGGTGAGCAGGCCATTGTGCCAGAGCAGGCGGGCGCTATAGAGCCAGCGTTGCAGCGGAGAAAGCCGCAGGGAAGGCGGCCCATAGAGCGCTTGGGCGCGCAGCGGAACGAAGAGGCCTGCCCCTAGGGCTAGGATGAGAAGCAGTAGGAGCAGGCCGAGCGAAAAGCGGCGAAGCATATTAAATCCAGGCAGGTTCCTGGTATACGCCAAAAGCCTCTTTCATCACGGCGACGATTTCGCCGAGAGTGGCATAGGCGCGGACGGCATCCAGGATATAGGGCATGGTGTTTTCGGTGCCCAGGCAGGCGATGCGCAGGCGATCGAGCGCCTGGCCGACGCGGGCGTTATCGCGGGTGCGGCGCACTTCCTGCAGCCGGGCGACTTGGCGATCATAGCCGTTCGGGTCCATTTCCAGAATGGGGATGGTGATGGGTTTGTTATCTACGTAGGCGTTGACGCCGACGATCTTGCGAATGCCTTCGTCAATTTCGCGCTGGTAGCGATAGGCGGCATCGGCGATTTCGGATTGGAAGAAGCCTTTTTCGATGGCCGGCAGCACGCCACCCAACTCTTCGATGCGGCGGAAGTACTCGTAGGCTTGTTTTTCCATGCGGTTGGTGAGCGCTTCGACGAAGTACGATCCTCCGAGGGGGTCAACGGTGTTGGTGACGCCGGATTCTTCGGCGATGATCTGCTGGGTGCGCAGGGCAATGGTGACAGACAGCTCCGAGGGCAGGGCGAGGGCCTCGTCCATGGAGTTGGTGTGCAGGCTTTGTGTGCCGCCGAGCACGGCCGCCAATGCTTGAATGGCGACGCGCACGATGTTGATCTCCGGCTGTTGAGCGGTGAGGGAGCAGCCGGCCGTTTGGGTATGGAAGCGTAGCAGCCAGGAGCGCGGATTCTTGGCGCCGAAGGTGTGGCGCATTTCGCGTGCCCAAATGCGCCGGGCAGCGCGGAATTTGGCGATCTCCTCAAAAAAGTCGTTGTGGGCGTTGAAGAAGAAGGAGAGCCGTGGAGCGAATTCATCCACATCCATGCCGCGGGCAATGCCCCAGCGTACGTATTCCATGCCATCGGCAAGGGTAAAGGCCAGTTCCTGAACGGCAGTGGAGCCGGCCTCGCGAATGTGATAGCCGCTGATGGAGATGGTATTCCACTGGGGTACGTACTTCGAGCCGTACTCCATCGTGTCGACTACCAGGCGCATGGAGGGCTCAGGAGGAAAGATGAATTCTTTTTGCGCGATGTATTCTTTGAGGATGTCGTTCTGGATGGTGCCGCGCAGTTGATCGGGACGGACGCCCTGTTTTTCGGCGGTGGCAATGTACATGGCCCAGATCACGGCGGCCGGGCCGTTGATGGTCATGCTGGTAGAGACTTTATCCAGGGGAATATCCTGGAGCAGGATCTCCATATCTTTGAGCGAGGAGACAGCCACACCGCACTTGCCGAATTCGCCCAAAGCTTCCGGGGCATCGGTATCGTAGCCCATCAGCGTGGGCAGGTCGAAGGCGATCGAAAGGCCGGTCTGGCCTTGCTCCAGCAGGTATTTAAAGCGTTGATTGGTCTCTTCGGCCGTGCCGAAGCCGGCGAACATGCGCATGGTCCACAATCGGCCGCGGTGCATGGTGGGGTGAATGCCGCGGGTAAAGGGATATTCGCCGGGCAGGCCAAGATCGCGCATATAGTCCATCTCGGCGATGTCCAGCGGGGTGTAGAGGCGGTTGATCGGCTCGGATGAAGTCGTGATGAATTCGGCGCGGCGCTCCGGCATGCTCGCCAGTGATTTTTGTAGGGTGGTCTCTTCCCAGTTTTTCAGGTCCTGCTGAAGCTCTTCGAGTTCTTGGCGATCGAACATGGTTTCCTCCAGGATGTTTAGATCAGCGGCGACGGCCGCTCAGGCCGGCCACCAGCGAGACGTAGTAGAGGAGTTGCAGTAGCGAGGTGGCGAGGGCGGCGACGTAGGTCAGCGCGGCGGCGTTCAGCACGGTGCTCACGCCGCGGGCCTCTTCTTCGGTGCGGATCAGGCCACTTTCGCGCAGCAGGGCGCGGGCGCGTGCCGAGGCGTTGAACTCCACCGGCAGGGTAGCCAAGGCAAAGACAGCGCCTAGAGAGAAGGCCATCACACCCAGCCAGGCAATGCCGCTGGCGCGGATCATCAGGCCGATCAGGATCAAAATCCAGCCCAGATAAGAGCCGATATTGACCGCCGGCACCAGCGCACTGCGCAGCTGCAAGGGGAAATATCCTTCGGCATGCTGTTGGGCATGACCCAGCTCGTGCGCGGCGACGGCCAGGGCAGCCACCGAGGCGCTTTGAGCAACGTCGGCAGAAAGGCGCAGGGTGCGCTTGCTCGGGTCATAATGATCGGTGAGGGTGCCGCCGATCACCTGAATGCGCACGTCGCTCAGGCCGCCGTAGAGCGCCAGTCGCTGGGCAGCTTCTGCACCGCTGATACGGCTGCTGGCAGGGACGCGTCCCCAGCGCCGATAGGCAGATTGAACATACCAGGATGCCAGCATGGTGAGCAAAATGGCCGGCAACATGAACAACCAGTAATCGAAACTATAGAACACGGTACCTCCATGACAGAAAGTTTACCATAGCGGGATGGGGATCCCGGAACCATGCAGGCGCACTTGCTCCGGGTTCGAGGGCCATAGGCCGGGAATGCGTTTACCGCATTTCGGACAGGTGCCATGGGCGGTGATGTGATATTCGCGTACGATAAATCCGAAACGACGGATCAGGCGGAAGTTGCAATGCGGACAAAAGGTATCTTCGTATTCGCCAACCTGTCCGGGCAGGTTGCCGGCATAGACGTAGCGTAGGCCGGCCTCGCGGCCGATCTCGGCAGCGCGCAGCAGGGTGCGCGCGTCGGTATTATCGGGATCGGTCATTTTGTAGTCCTTGTGGAAAGCGGTAACGTGCCAAGGAATATCCGGCGAAAGGCTTGCTAGGAAACGCGCCGCTTCCCAGAGCTCTTCGTTGGAGTCGTTGAATCCGGGTACGATCAGGGTCACTACTTCTACCCACAGACCGAGCTCATAGGCGCGGTGGATGCCATCCAGTGTGTTTTGCAATGTGCCGCCGAGTTTGCGATAGTTGCGGTCGTTCATGCATTTCAGGTCAATCTTATAAGCATCCAGATAGGGCCGCAGGTATTCCATCACTTCCGGGGTGTTGTTGCCGTTGGAGACATAGGCGCAGAGCAGGCCGGCCTTTTTGGCTTCTTTGAAGATGCTTACCGCCCATTCGCTGGTGATGAGCGGTTCGTTGTACGAGGAGACGATCGCTGCGGCTTGGGTTTGCTTTGCCAGAGCAACCATTTGCTCTGGGCTGATGCGACGCATCAACTGAACGGCCGGATCGGAGGCCGGATCGCGCAGGGCTTGCGAGGTGAACCAGTTCTGGCAATAGGGGCAGTGGTAGTCGCAGCCCAACATGCCGAAGGTCAAAGCATTTGCCCCCGGTAGGATGTGGAAAAAAGGCTTTTTCTCGATCGGATCGCTCTGCAGCGCCGCCACATATCCCCATGGGACACGCAGCTTGCCGTTTTCGTTGAAACGGACCTGACAAATGCCGCGCCGACCGGGCCGGATCAGGCAACGGTGGCCGCAGGCATAACAGCGCACGGAACCATCTGCCAGAGACTCGTAGAGTTCCCCCTCAACGGTTAATCGATCCAGGATTTCTGCGATCGTCAGAGTGCTCATACACTATAATTAGCAATATGCTGACACTGGCCATTCAAGCCGGCGGAGAATCCCGCCGCATGGGAGAGGACAAGGCGCTCAAGTCCTTTTTGGGTCGCCCCTTAATTGTACACCTTTTGGAGCGGCTTGAGGGGATTGCCGATGAGGTCCTGGTGACGACTAATCGTCCGGCAGCGTATGCTTTTTTGGGCGTGCGCTTGGTGAGCGATCGCTATCCCGGGCGCGGGGCGCTGGGTGGGTTGTACACGGCGCTGGAAGCAGCCGGTCAACCGTTGGTGGCGGTGGTGGCCTGTGATATGCCATTTGCCAGTCGCGAATTTTTCCTGCAGGCGCGCGAATGGATGCAGGAGGGATGGGATGTGATCGTGCCGCGCAGCTCAGCTGGTTACGAACCGCTACATGCTCTCTATCGCCGTGAGACATGCCTGCCGGCGATCGCTGCCGCGCTCGAATCC
>JBBIGZ010000092.1:0-11139 GCA_037447295.1 Chloroflexota bacterium
GCGTTTCAGCAACCGCGATCTGCCAGTTTTTGCGCTGCAGTTGGCGCACCAATGCCGGAATAAAGGGGCGAACCGGAAACCGTCCTGCTGCCGGATTGTAGATGATTAAGCCGCGCATAGAAATATTATAGCGCACTTGGCGCTTATGCTAGGAATAGTGGAGTTAGCACTGAGCAAGGTGATTTTTGGAGTAGACCGTAGACCGTGGACGGTGGACGGTGGATGGTAGACCGTGGACAGTGGACCGTGGACCGTAGACAGTGGACCGTGGACCGTAGACAGTGGACCGCGAACGGAGAGGCGTTCCGCTATCTGATCTCTTTCAGCGCGCGCCGCGGCGACCGAATTGACGTTCGAGCAGGTCAACCGAAAGGTGGATCATGGTCGGGCGGCCGTGCGGGCAGGTGCGCGGGTTTTCGCAGCGTTCCAAATCTTCCAATAGGGCGCTTTGCTCGGCAGGGGAAAGGGTCTGGCCGGCTTTGACCGCCAACCGCTTGCAGACGCGCGCTGCCAGGCGGGCTTCCTGCTCCTGTTGCAAGGGCGTTTCGTCTTCTTCAAAATCTTCAACCAAGGCATGCAGGGCCAAGGCCGGGTCGCGGCCGGAGAAGAGGCTCGGGATGGCGCGCACTTGGTAGGTGTTGGGTCCAAAGGGCACCACTTCAAAGCCGAAACGTTCTAGGTAGGAGAGTTGCGCTTCCAGTAGGCTGGCCTGATGTGGTGGCAGGGTGACGACGACGGGCGTTAGCAGAGCCTGCGAGGCCGTGTTCTTTTGGCGCGTTTGGGAGAGCAATTTTTCAAACAGCACGCGCTCGTGGGCGGCGTGCTGATCGATCAGGTAGAGGCCATCCGGGCCTTCGGCGATCAGGTAGGTCTGTGCCACCTGGCCGATCAGGCGCAGGATGGGCAAACGGGCAGAAGGAAGCGGAGAAGGAGCAGAAGCAGAAGGCGCACTTGCCGTTCCGGGAGGGGGGGAGGAAATTTCCCAATGGGCTATCTCCCATTCTGCCGGGAAGGAGGCTTGGGGGGCGGGAGACGGGGTGATCGCCTCGACGTTCGGCGAAAGCTCGGGCAGCGTGGCCCCGGCCAAAAGTCCGCGCCGAACCGCCCGCTGCACGAAGCTAAAGACGCGATCGGCGTCTCGGAAGCGCACTTCGGCCTTGGCCGGGTGCACGTTCACGTCCACTTCTTGCGGCGATATTTCTAAGAACAGCACGGCGAGCGGGTAGCGCCCGACCATCAGAAGGGTGTGATAGGCCTGTAGTAAAGCCGTCACCAACGGCACATCCTGGATCCAGCGCCCGTTGACGAAGAAAGTGATCTCGCGGCGGTTGGAACGCGTGATGCTCGGTGGGCTGATGAAGCCGCTCAGCCGGAGACCTCCTTCTTCTGCTTCGATTTCGATCAGCGGACGGGCGATTTCCGTGCCATAGAGAGCGGCTAAGATGGCGCGGCGATCGCCATCGCCGGCGGTTTGCAGCAACATCTGATCCCCTTCCTGCAAGGTGAAGCGCACCTGCGGATAGGCCAGGGCATAGCGGGAAAGGAGCACATCGATCAGACGGCGCTCGGTGAGGTCGGTTTTGAGGAATTTGAGGCGTGCCGGCAAGTTGAAGAAAAGGTGCTCGACGCGCACCAGGGTGCCCGGCGGTGCGCCCACTGCTTCGATTCCTAGAATTTTCCCACCTTCTAGGCGAATGCGCGCTCCCTGGGCAGCCTGCAACGGTCGCGAGGTGATGGCGAGATGAGAGACGGCGGCGATGGATGCCAGCGCCTCGCCGCGGAAGCCGAGGGTGCGGATATTGTAAAGATCGGAGGCCTGGGCAATCTTGGATGTGGCGTGACGTTGCACGGCAAGGGGGAGCTCTTCGGCCGGGATGCCACAGCCATCATCGGCGACTTCGATCAGCCGACGGCCGGCTTGCAGGAGACGGACGCGAATCTGGCGCGCGCCGGCATCGAGGGCGTTTTCGAGCAGCTCCTTGACCACCGAGGCCGGGCGCTCGATCACTTCGCCGGCGGCGATCTGGGAGGCGACTTCTGGGGGAAGAAGGCGGATCGGCATTTTAGCGCGGGGAGAATTTGTCTACCAGGTGACCATGCTCATCGAAGTGGAAGGGTCCCTGGGGAACGCGCGGGTCGATCTGGATGTAACCGGCATCCATGTATTCCCAGAAGAGTTGGAAGGGGACTTTGCCGGCCTGCCATTTTTCGGCCATCACTACGCCGTGACCGGGCAGGATGGTGAAAACAACCTGGCGCGGATCTTCGGGGTGGCGCAGGGCTTCGGAACGCGAGAAAGCATCATGGATGCCGTGGGCTTGGGCCTCGGTGGCACAGGTGACGGGATAGTGATAGTACGGCTCATCGAGGGGTACGAATTCGACGAAGCGCGGATCGTAGGCACGTACGCCGCGATGCCCGTGCAGCTTGGAGCGGATCACCGGTACTTCGATGCCGTTTTCCCGGCGCAGGCGCGGCAGATCGCGATCCATCAGGATGAGCTCAACGGCTTCGGAAGAGGGGGGATCGTTCCGTTTGCCCTCCACATGGCGTACCAACGCACCTTGGCCATCCGGGCGAACGCCGACGATCACTGCCAGCTCGTCTTCGGTGATGCTATCCTTGTCCACCGGTCGAGCACTGCCGGTGACGGTGGAGATCAGGGCGTTCAGCGCTGGCTCCCAGGTGGCAAAACAACCTTCACTGTATTGCTCGGCAACGGCTTCGGAAATGGCCGGAACGTGAACCAGGCGATTGACATACACCGTGGGAGTGAAGAAATTGCGTTTGCCCAGTTCGCGGGCGGCATAGATCATCGTTTGTGGGGTCGAGAGGCGGCGCCAAATTTGGGCTGGAATAGGTGGTTCTACTACCTGGTGTTGGGTCACTTCGTGGGTGCTGAGCGCCGTTACCTGACGCAAGACGATATCCCGATAAAATTCTTCCGGAGAAGCACCATTGCTGCGCGGGTAACCACCGACCAGGTCGAAATGGTAGGCTTCCAGTGGTTTTTCATCGCCCACCAGGAGCAGAATGCGAATGCTTTTCGCTTGCGCCTGGAGCATGCGTTGCAAGGCCAGAAGCGGCCCGCCACGCTGACTCTGTTCGAGCAAGGTTTTCCAGGCATCTTCGGCCAGGCCGGGGAAGGTAAAATCAGCCGGGTCGGGCGGGGATTTGCGCAAGGCGTTTTCAAAGTGTTCTATCCAGCGACGAAAAGCCGCGGAAGGAGCATGGATGAGGGTGAGCACGGTGGGCGTATGTTTGAGGCCAAAGCGCCGACGGACGGTGAAGAGCACCGCCTGTCGCCAGTTCAGCGGCTCGGCGAAGGGCGCGTTGGTGAGCACGAGGTCGGTTTTTTCATCGGGTTGTTCCTGAACAATATGCCCCTGACGACGAAAAGCCTCCAGTAGCTGCGGTATGCTCTCCTCCAACAAGGCGCTCAGCGGTGCAGAAGGCACAAAGGCCAGATGAATGGATCGCAACCATGGGTGGATATTTGCGGATAGATTATCCATAAGTGGCCTCCTGTTGACAGATTCTGGGCTAAAGTTTACCATAGTGGACGGTAGACGGTAGACGGTGGACGGTAGTGGACGGTAGACGGTGGATGGTGGACGGTAGCGGACGGTAGACGGTGGACGGTAGTAGACGGTAGACGGTGGATGGTGCTGTAGATTGGCGATACGATCGGTGGTTGTGGTTTGCTGCATGGCGATGAATCATTGCTTTACCTTGTCCGCGGTTGACGCCCCATGAATAAGGGCTTGCTGGAACGAGGATCAATCGTCCAAAAACGTAGAGGAAATGATCTCAGATTGTTTATAGCCGAATTCATGCGGTGACCTAACTAGCCCGACGATTGATCGGCGGGCAGTTGGCGGCGGATTGATCCGACGCTGTGGTCTGCCGTGATCGGTTTGCGCAAGAAGATGAATTATTGAGTTCTCTTGCCCGCATGGCGATCGTTGACACTATGAATGGGGCTTGGATGAAAATCTTGGGTTCGGTCTCTATCACCGTTCGCTGAATGAGGTGTGAAGATGGAATTTTCAGCCGAGCTGATCGCCCTTTTGCGCCAAGCACGGCGGGTTGCCGTTTTGACCGGGGCCGGCATTTCGCAGGAATCCGGCTTGCGCACCTTCCGCGATCCGCAGCATGGGCTTTGGCGACAGTATCGCCCGGAAGATCTGGCCTCGCCGCAGGCTTTTGCCCGCGATCCGAAGCTGGTCTGGGATTGGTATGCCTATCGGCGCGAGGCGCTGAAAGGGGTACGTCCCAACCCGGCACATTATGCTTTGGTGAAGATGGAACAGCAGGTGCCAGACTTTACGCTGATCACCCAAAACGTGGACGGTCTGCATCAGATGGCCGGCAGCCGAAATGTGCTTGAGCTACATGGCAATATTCGGCGGGTGCGTTGTTCGGTTTGCGAAGAACGGTTTTTGGATTGGGAAGATGACGGCTTGCAGGTGCCGCGCTGTGTACATTGTGGCGGCCTGCTACGGCCGGATGTAGTTTGGTTCGGTGAGATGCTGCCACGCCAAGCATTAGAAGCGGCGATCGCCGCAGCGCGCCGGGCACAGATCTTCTTTTCGATCGGCACTTCCGGCATTGTGCAGCCGGCGGCCTCGCTGCCATATGCGGCCAAACGGAACGGCGCGGTGATCATCGAGATCAACCTAGAGGAGACCCCCCTCACGCCGCGTGTCGACTTTGCCTTTCGGGGGAAGGCCGGCGAAATCCTGCCTGCCCTGGTCGCCGCGACCTGGGCATGAGAGCGCAAGATGGTCACCGTCCAATCCCGTCTATCCTCCACGGTCCACCGTCAATATTTCACTGCACTCAATTGGCGCAGTTTATCCATGCGATGAATGGCGGTAATGCGCCGAATGGTGCCGGTGCGGCCGCGTACGACCAGGCTATCGGTCGTTGCACCATTGCCCAGATAACGTACCCCGCGCAAGAGTTCACCATCCGTGATGCCGGTTGCAGCGAAGAAAACATTCTCCGAGGCGACCAGATCGTCCATGGTCAGGACCTTGTCGAAATCGTAGCCCATCTCGCGGCCGCGGCGCAGTTCATCCTCGTTACGCGCATAGAGCTTGCCCTGAATTTCTCCACCCATGGCACGCAGTGCACAGGCCGCCAGCACTCCTTCCGGCGTGCCCCCGATGCCAAAGAGCACATCCACGCCGGAATCCGGCCAAGCGGTCATCAGAGCCGCGGCCACATCGCCATCCGGGATCAGGCGGATGCGTGCCCCGGCGCGGCGGATCTCGGCGATCATTTCAGCATGACGAGGGCGATCCAGGATAACGCACGTCAGGTCTTGCACGTCCTTTTTCTTTGCCCGCGCGATGGCCTTGAGGTTCTCGGTGATCGAGGCTTCGATGTGGATCTTGCCTTTGGCTTCCGGCCCGACGGCGATTTTATTCATGTAGACAAAAGGGCCGGGGTTGAACATGGTGCCGCGCGGGGCAATGGCCACGGTGGAGATCGAGTTCAGGTTGCCGTTTGCCAGTGGGCGCGTGCCGTCGATCGGGTCAACGGCCACGTCTACTTCCGGCGGTAGACCATTCCCCACGCGCTCACCGTTATAGAGCATGGGCGCCTGATCCTTTTCCCCTTCGCCGATCACGATGATCCCATCCATCGAAACGGTTTGCAGCACCAAGCGCATGGCTTCGACGGCGGCCCGATCGGCGGCCTCCTTATCGCCGCGTCCCATGTAGCGCCCGGCGGCCAGCGCCGCTGCTTCGGTGACGCGCACCAGCTCCAAGGCAAGATTACGCGTGGGCACTTCGTTCATATCCCCTCCTAAGAAAGAAATTGGATGAAATAATAGCCGATCACTCCTGCCCAAAGCCAGGAGTCAATGCGATCAAAGGCCCCTCCATGGCCCGGAAAAAGGTTGCCGGAATCTTTGATGCCGGCCTGCCGTTTGAAAAGGCTTTCCCCCAAATCGCCCATGGGCGTCAGGACCCCGAGCAGAAAGCCCAACCCCGCGCCTTGCCAGGGCGTGATCGGGAGAGGACCGAATTCGGAATAGGCCCAGGCCAGAAAAGCACCGGCGATCACCGCGGTGAATAAACCGGCTGCAAAGCCCTCCCAGGTCTTTCCCGGACTCAGCCGCGGGGAAAGACGATGCTTCCCATAGCGGGCGCCGATGTTGTATGCACCGCTATCGGCCAACCAAACGATCGGGAGTACAAGCATCAACCACCAGTCCCCGTTTGGTAGGTTGCGCAGCGCATAGAGATATGAACCGAGCCATCCAAAATATAGGATTCCGCTCACGCTGATGGTGAAATCCAGAGCACTTTGGTTATCTCCCCGTTCATAGCGCAGGAGATAATATGTCAGGAAGGCGAGAGTGTAAAAGGCCAACAGTCCTTCCGACCATAGGGGGAAAAAGGCGCGCACGATGAGGAAAAGTAACACTGCGCTTGCGAGGATCCAGGGCGAAGGTTGGTACCCCAATCGGCGGAAAAGCTGCGCGTATTCCCAGCTTGCCGTGACCAAGAAAAAGGCGATCAGAAGAAAAAACGGGAGGCCGCCCCATAAGATGGCCGGTATCCCCAGAAAAAGGAGAATAAGGGACGTGAGAACGCGCTTACCGAGTGTGGACATTGCTGACCGCGGCCGAGACGCCTCCGAAGCGGCGGTCGCGTTGGGCGTAGTCTTCGAGTGCACGACGGAATTCCTCCTTATCAAAATCGGGCCAGTAGGTGGGAGTGACATACCACTCCGAGTAAGCCGCTTGCCAAATCAAGAAGTTGCTCACCCGCAGCTCACCGGATGTGCGGATGATCAGGTCCGGATCGGGGACGCCGGCGGTGAACAAGTAACGGTTGACCAGCTCTGCAGTCACTTCCTCGGCCGGAATGCCATCGCGGATGATGCGTTGAATGGCACAGACGATCTCGTCGCGCCCTCCGTAGTTGAATGCAACGTTCAATACCAAGCGGGTGTTGTTGCGCGTTTTTTCAACCGCCTGGATCACTTTCTTTTGCAGTCGCGGATCGAGACGTTCTAGCCGTCCGATGTGCCGGATCTGAACGCCTTCGCGGTGTAGCTCTTCCAGCTCGCGGTCGATCACATCTTCCAGGATGCGCATCAGTCCCTGCACTTCTTCGGGAGGGCGCCCCCAGTTTTCGGTGGAGAAGGCGTAAATGGTGAGGTATGGAATGCCGAATTCAACGGCGGTGCGGATAATGCGCCTTAAGTTTTCGGTCCCGGCCCGGTGACCGGCCAATCGCGGCAGGCCACGCGCCAGGGCCCAGCGTCCGTTCCCGTCCATGATGATGGCCACATGGCGCGGCAGACGTTCGGGCGGGATGTTCAAAGGAGTTTCAGACATATTAAACTTCCATTATCTCGGCTTCCTTTTTCTCTCCGAGATGATTCACTTCCTCAATATACCGATCGGTCAATTTTTGTAGTTCCTCTTCGCCGCGTTTTCGCTCATCTTCGGAGATGAGCTTTTCCTTTTCCGCCTCGCGGATGTCATTATGAGCATCCCGGCGGATGTTGCGAATAGCCACGCGCGCTTCTTCCAAGCGGGCATGGACCAGCTTCACCAGCTCGCGTCGCCGCTCCTCGGTGAGCGGTGGCAGGTTCAAGCGAATGCTTTTTCCGTCATTATTCGGTGGTAATCCCAGGTTGGATGAAAGAATTGCTTTTTCAATTGCTTTCAGTGTGGAGGGGTCGAAGGGTTTGATCAGCAAGGAACGCGGTTCCGGGACGGTGATCGTTGCCAATTGCATCAACGGTGTGGGGACTCCATAGTACTCTACCGGCAGTTTTTCCACCAATGCCGGTGAGGCACGCCCGGTGCGAATGCCGGCCAGGTCATCAATCAACACCTGAATGGCATTCTTCATACGCCCTTCGGCATCTTTCAAAATATCTTTGATCACCTCAACCTCCGTGGTCAGAAGAATCTCTCTGTACAGTATTCTATTGCTATTTTACGCTACCTTGGGCAAGAAGGAAAGAGGAGGGTAGTCGGTATCGGATGGTTTGTATGGTTCGGTGTGCGGTTGATCATCGACTTCTCGTTTCACGCTGAATTTTGCAGTGGGAAAGGCGGGCTCTCTGGGTGATATAATCTCACCCATGCGCCCCTACCTTTACTTTACTGTGTTCGTCTCCGGGATGGGCATTCTGGGAGCGGAGATGAGCATTTCGCGTTTATTGAGTAATCACTTTGGCAGCAGCAATCTGGTATGGGCGAGCGTGATCGGCTTGATGATGCTATACCTGGCAATGGGGTACTTCCTCGGTGGGCGCCTAGCCGATCGCCGACCACAATTTCGGGTGCTCTATTTGCTTTTGCTGATCGGCGGGTTTACGTTGGGATTGGCCGCCTGGCTGGCACGCCCGATCATCTCTTGGGCGGCTAAGGCTTTTATCGAATTGGAAGTGGGGATTTTGCTGGCTTCTTTCCTTAGCACATTGATCCTCTTCAGCTTACCTTTGATCCTTTTGGCCATGATCTCACCGTTTGCGCTGCGACTGGCCATTCAACGCGCCGAGGATAGCGGGACGATCGCCGGACTGCTTTATGCCATTTCCACTTTTGGATCCTTCCTCGGCACTTTTTTGCCCGTTTTGGTGAGCATCCCCTTCCTGGGCACCTTGCGCACCTTCCTGGTCTTTAGCCTGCTCTTACAACTTACTGCCTTGGGCGGCTTGCTGCTCGAGCAGCGTCATCGGTGGGACTGGATGATGCTGTTGCCGATCCTGTTGACTGCCTGGCTTTTGATATTTACTCCTGCCCTTTCCCGTCCGGTGGTAGGGAAGATCTACGAGGGAGAATCGGCCTATAACTATATTCTCGTTCAGGAAATCAACGGAGAGCGCCTGCTGCGCCTGAACGAAGGCCAAGGGGTGCATTCGATCTACGCCCCCGATCGCCTGTTCTACGGCGGGACATGGGAACAATTCCTGGTTGCTCCGTTTTTTTATCCACAGCGCCGGCCGCAAGAGGTGAAGCGTATCGCCGTTCTCGGCCTGGCTGCCGGCACAGTCGCTCGTCAGGCGACGGCCGTCTATGGGCCGATCCCGATCGATGGGTGGGAGATCGATCCACAGATCGTGCGTGTGGGGCGGCTCTATTTCGACATGAACCTGCCTAATCTGAATGTGTATGTCCAGGATGCGCGTTGGGGGCTCTTCCGTAGCCCGGAACGCTACGATCTCATCACCATCGATGCCTATCGCCCACCTTATATCCCGGCTCATCTGACGACGCGTGAGTTCTTCGCCCTATGCGCAGAGCGCTTGAGCGAGCACGGAGCGGTGGCGATCAACGTGGCCGCGCTGCCCAGAGATCGGCGTTTGGTCAACGATATCGCCACCACGTTGAATAGCGTGTTTCCCAGCGTGCACGTCATGGACGTGCCCGGCACGTTGAATACGATGATCTTCGCCACTGCCCAGCCTACCCAGCCTCAGGATTTCCTGCTCAACCTGATCCGAATGGCCAACGAACCTGAGACTCCTGCATTGCTCCTGCAAGCCATGCAGGTGACGGCGCTGAACCTGCGCCGGCCAGCCTATGAGCCTGGGCAGATCTACACCGATGATCGTTCCTCGGTGGAATGGGTTGTGGATAGTATGCTGTTAAAATTCATCCTGAGCGGAGACGTAGAGGGACTGAAATGAAAACGATTCTTTCTTGGTTCACTGCCTTGCTGGTGCCGCTGTTTTTGCTCAGTCTGGCCCTGCGCTTACTCCTCACGCCCACCTTTTTACGTCTGGAATACGGGCGATCGTCGTTTCCACCCGATCCTTATGGTTTTACCCAAGCCGATCGCCTCCACTGGGCAGGTTATGCATTGGAATTCATCCGCGCCCCGTATCCTGTGAGCTACCTGGCGGATCTCAAAATGCCGGATGATACCCCGCTCTTCAACGAGCGCGAGCTGCGACATATGGTGGACGTGCAGCAGGTCACGTTAAAAGCGCTGCGCCTTGGGGATCTGACTTTGGCGGCGCTACTGATCCTCGGTCTGATTGCTATCCGTTTTCGTGTTTTCCCGGCCTATCTGCGCGGCTTACAGCGCGGCGGCCAGCTTACCCTCCTGCTGAGTGCGCTAATCGGTATTTTCGGCGCGCTGGCCTTCTGGGATTTCTTTACTTACTTCCATCTCCTGTTTTTTGAAGGCGATAGCTGGTTGTTCAACTATTCCGATACGCTGATTCGCCTCTTCCCGCTCCAATTCTGGCAGGATGTCTTTGCTCTGGCGGCGATCATCGTCATTGCCGGGGCTCTGATTCTGGCGTTCAGTCCACGCCTCGCCCGTCAAGGACAAACACGGGTATAATCCATTTGACTTCTTTTGGGTGAAAAGGAGGAAATGTGAGTGAGTTAAGTTTGAATGGGAAAGTTGCCGTTGTCACCGGCGCCTCGCGTGGCATCGGACGAGCGATTGCCTTGGAACTGGCAGCACGCGGTGCGCGCGTAGTGGTCAATTACAATCGCTCGCCTCAGGCAGCAGAAGAAGTAGTGAATCAGATCCAGGCCAACGGCGGTCAGGCGGCGGCTTTCCAGGCCGATGTTTCGGATTTTGAGCAGGCACAGGCGCTGATCCGCTTCGCCATTGAGACCTTTGGCGATCTGCACATCCTGGTCAACAATGCCGGCATTACGCGTGACACCTTGATCGTGACCATGAGCGAAGAGGACTGGGATGAGGTGATCCGCACCAACCTGAAGAGCACGTTCAATTGTTCCAAAGCCGCGGTGCGTCACATGCTCCGCAAACGTTACGGACGGATTATCAACATTGCCTCGGTAGCCGGTCAGATGGGCAACCCCGGCCAGACGAATTATTCCGCATCTAAGGCCGGACAGATCGGTTTTACCAAAGCATTGGCGCGTGAAGTTGCCTCACGCAACATCACGGTCAATGCGATTGCACCGGGCTTTGTGGATACCGAAATCCTCAACACCATGCCGCGCGAAACCCTGGAAGCGGCACTAAAGCTGGTGCCGCTGGGACGCATGGCGCGCCCTGAAGAGGTGGCTTATGCCGTGGCCTTCTTGGCTTCCGATCAGGCCGCTTATATCACCGGTCAGGTGCTGGGCGTGGATGGTGGTATGGCAATGATGTAGCAAAAAAGGAGTGTTCC
>JBBIGZ010000093.1:0-10487 GCA_037447295.1 Chloroflexota bacterium
AAGAGGATGAGGAGAAACACCCGATTGCCCTCTCCCGTGTCACGGCGATCGGTCTGGGCGTATTGATCCTGGGTGTAGTGCTGTTTGGAACGATATTTGCCCCCTGGTTTGGCCTTTCGGATCAGGCCGCGAGCATGCTACTATTGCGCTAATGAATGCTTTCTCGGACTTTCGGCTACTGCTATCCGGTGATCTGTTTTGCCGGGTGAGCAGTAGCCGAAAATGCCTTCGTGCGCGTGATATAATGTATACAGTTACAATTCCATATTGACACCTTCGGGGCAGGGTGAAATTCCCGACCGGTGGTATAGCCCACGAGCCGAACTGCAATGCAGGGAGGCAGGATCCGGTGAAACTCCGGGGCCGACGGTATAGTCCGGATGGGAGAAGGTGGAAAGGAACCCTTGTAAGAGGGTTTCTTTGACGTGCCCCGAAAACCTGTTTTTCGGGGTTTTTGTTACTCTTTCGCACGCTTTGCCGAGAAACGCAACCTTGTGTGGCGCGTTTCCCGTTGGCCGGCGAGCGGCGCGAAGAGTCGGCGCGTCATCCTACCCGCCCCGCAGGTGTTTTGCGAGGCGGTTTTCGTGTTTTGGCAGCATCTGAAGCGTCTCTCTTTCTCACATCCTATGTTGGTAGGTCTTTCGCTGATCCTGGGTTGGCTGATTTGGGAGGTGATTGCAGAGATCGGCGATTTGCCGGCTTTCATTTTGCCAAGTCCTGGGATGGTGGCGGCGCGTTTCTGGCGCGCGCTCCGTTATGGGTCTTTGCTGTTGCACCTTTGGACAACGTTGAATGGAGTGCTCCTTGGTTTGCTATTGGGTTCGATTGTAGCCACGGTCTTTGGCTATCTGATCGCCCATTCGCGCACGTTGGAGCGCCTGCTCTCGCCTTACCTGGTCGCCAGTCAGGCCGTGCCGATGGTGGCGATCGCGCCTCTGCTCGTGATTTGGTTTGGGCCGGGGATGGTATCCAAAGTGCTCGTTTGTGCTTTGATTGTCTTCTTCCCTATCCTGGTTAACACGATCGTCGGAATACGTGCTGTGCCACGCCCGCTCTATGACCTGATGTGTGCGCTGCATGCCACCCGCTGGCAGATCTTGCGCTATCTGGAAATCCCGGCGGCGTTGCCGATGTTCCTGGGAGGGCTGCGTGTCGGTGCTACTCTTTCGGTGATCGGGGCTGTGGTAGGAGAGCTGATCGGCGCCGATCGCGGCCTGGGTTTTTTGATCAACGTGGGACGAGGACAATATGATACAGCGTTGGTGTTCGTGGGCATTTTCACCTTGATTGCCCTGGCGCTGGCACTCTACGGTGTGGTGATCCTTTTGGAACGTTGGCTGATCAAAGGGTCGTAAGGTGCCCTATCCTTTTTACTACGGAGGTTCTCTGATGCTCAAACGTGTTCTTGCATGGCTGATGCTCCTCGCTGCAGTGGCCTGCGGTCCGGCGACGGCCGCGGCACCGACCCCTGTTTCGACGACGGAACCTACCGCCGTCCCGCTTACGCACATTCGTTTGCCCATGGGATATATTCCCAATATCCAGTTCGCGCCGTTCTACGTGGCGGTGGAGAAAGGATATTTCCGCCAGGAAGGGTTGGAATTGGAATTCGACTATTCTTTTGAGACAAATGGAGTGGCTCTGGTGGGGGCTAATGAGCTACCTTTTGCCGTCGTTTCCGGGGAGCAGGTGCTCTTGGCACGCGCCCAGGGGTTGCCGGTGGTCTATGTGACCGCTTGGTATCAGCAATTCCCGGTCTCAGTGGTGGCGAAGGCGGAGGCCGAGATTCATACCCCAGCCGATCTGCGCGGTAAAAAGATTGGCCTGCCGGGTCTGTTCGGTGCGACGTACGTTGGCCTTTCGGCACTGCTCCACACGGCCGGTCTGCAAGAAACCGATGTCACCCTGGAGGCGATTGGCTTCAATCAGATCGAGGCGCTGCTCGGTGGTCAGGAGCAGATCGTGGTCGGATATTCGACCAATGAGCCGATTCAGCTGCGTGCCCAGGGGATCGCGATCACCGAGCTGCGGGTAGCCGATTACGTCAACCTGGCCTCGAACGGCATCATCACCAGTGAGAAGCAGATTGCCGAAAATCCGCTCCTGATCCGCCGCTTCGTGCGCGCCTTCTTGCGCGGTCTGCAGGATACGATCGCTTCTCCGGATGAAGCCTATGAGATCAGCAAGAAGTACGTGGAGAACTTGGCGCAAGCCGATGAGAAGGTGCAGAAAGAAGTGCTGCGGCAATCCATCGCCATGTGGCAGGCGGAGCGTCTAGGGTATGCCGATCCGCAGGCCTGGGAAAACATGCACCAAACGCTATTGACGATGGGCCTATTGGCACAGCCTTTGGATGTGCACAAGGCCTTTACGAATGACTTTCTCCCCTAAGTGAGATGAGATGAGCGCCCGTGACCGAGAATCCGTGCTGGAAGTGCGCAACCTGAGCGCCGTTTTTGCCGATGGCAATAACGGCCCTCTCCAGGCGCTGGAGCATCTTTCCTTTTCAGTTTGCAAGCAGGAGTTTCTTTGCATTTTGGGGCCCTCCGGCAGTGGAAAGAGCACGCTCCTGCGCATTCTGGCCGGCCTTTTGCCGCCCACCGAAGGTGAGGTGCGCTTTGCTAGTGGACAGCGCCCGCGCATTGGCATGGTGTTTCAACAGGCCAATCTGATGCCCTGGCGCACGGTCTTAGACAATATCTTGCTACCGCTCGAGCTGATGGGGGTGAAGCGGTCGCAGGCAGAGGCCCAAGCACGGGAATTGATCGAACTGGTCGGCCTGCAGGGGTTTGAGCATGCTTGGCCGCGCGATCTTTCCGGCGGCATGGCGCAGCGGGTGGCGCTGGCACGGGCGCTCATCCACGATCCGGACCTGCTTTTGTTGGATGAGCCGTTCGGCTCGCTGGATGCTCTGACGCGTGAGCGGATGTGGGATGAACTCTCCCGCATTTGGCAGGCGCGCCGAAAAACGGTGATTATGGTGACGCACTCTATCTCCGAAGCCCTCTTCCTGGCCGATCGCATCCTGGTGTTGACGCCACGCCCAGGGCGCTTGCGGATGGAGATGAAGGTAGACCTGCCGCGCCCCCGTCACGACGAGATGCGCTACAGTGTGCATTTTGTGAAATTGGCGCGCACGCTCAAAGCGGTGATCGGCACCGAAGAAGCTTCACCAGGTCCAAAGCAACCATAAGCCGATCATGCCCAACCCAAGCAGGAAGCGCATCGCCTGCGCCATTCCCCAGCCGCTGACCATGGCCTTGAAACGTTGCCAGGCTTGACTTGCATCGCGCCCCAGGCGCAGGTATTCCGACAGGAAGAGGGTGCCCGGCGCGGCCAGCAGCCCCAAAAGCGGGGTGAGCAAAAAGCTGACGATCACCCCGGCCACGAAGGCCAGGAAAAGCGAAAGCCAGGAAGCGCCCCCTTGACGGGCCTTGGCGGCGATGATCACGTTATCGATCACGCTCCCTATCAACATGAGCAGGGTGATTAGGGCGAAGATCAGGATGCCCATCCCATCGAAAAGGCCGCGTACCAGACCGTAGATCAGCGCCGTCAACCAGATCACCACCAGGCCGGGGTAGATCGGCAGGATCAGCCCTACCAGGCTGAAGAGCATGACCAAAAGGGTTAGCGCGTAGAGAAATGCCTGCCCGAATTGCTCCGGGGACATGTTCAAGACTCAGGACGGATGACCTCGATCCCGCCCATCCAGGGACGCAAGACTTCTGGGACGACGATCGAGCCATCGGCTTGCTGGTAGTTTTCCATCACCCCGATCAGCGTGCGCGGCAGACCCAAGCCGGAGCCGTTCAGGGTGTGCACAAAGCGGGCGCGCCCGCCATTTTGAGGGCGATACTTGATGTTCGCCCGCCGGGCCTGAAAATCGGTGACGTTCGAGACCGAAGAGACTTCCAGCCATTCGCCGCATCCCGGCGCCCAGACCTCGATATCGTAGGTGATGGCCGAGGCAAACCCCAGATCACCGGTGCATAGCTGCTTGACGCGGTAGGGCAAACCGAGCAAGGCGCAGGTTTCTTCGGCATTGGCTCGCATCTTTTCCAGCAAGTCGTTCGATTCTTCAGGCCGACAGAAGATGTACATTTCGACCTTATCGAACTGGTGACCGCGCTTAATGCCACGCACATCGCGCCCGGCGCTCATCTTCTCGCGACGGAAGCAGGGCGTGTAGGCCGTATAAAGAAGTGGGAGCTGCGCTTCATCCAGGATTTCATCCATGTGTAGGCCGGTCAGAGGGACTTCGGCGGTGGGGACCATCCACAGGTCCTCTTCGTGGTCTTTGTAGAGGTTTTCGGCGAATTTCGGCAGTTGACCGGCACCATAGAGCACCGCGCCTTTGACCATGAAAGGGGGATATTTCTCCAGGTAGCCCTGGCGGGCATGCAGATCGAGCATGAAGGCGATCAGCGCCCGTTGCAGCCGCGCACCGGCGCCGCTCAGCACGTAGAAGCGTGAGCCGCTGATCTTCACGCCGCGCTCGAAGTCAATGATCCCGAGCTGCGGCCCAAGGTCCCAATGCGCTTTCGGCTCGAAGTCGAAGTGCGGCAGTTCGCCCACCTGGCGAATGACTACGTTTTCGTTCTCATCTTTGCCGATCGGCACACGGGGATCGGGGATGTTCGGGATGGTGGCCAGGGTAGCCTGCAGCTGCTCTTCGACGCCTTTCAGCTCGGCATCCAGCGCATCGATCCGTTCGCCGAGGGTACGCATGGCGGCGATCTTTTCCTGGCGCGCGGCGGCATCTTTCATCGCCCCGATCTCCTTCGAGACGGCGTTGCGCTCGGCTTTCAGTTGCTCCACCTCGGCGATCAAGGCACGGCGCCGGCGATCGAGCTCCAAGACCGCCTCCACCGGCGAATCGTCCATTTGACGGTTGCGCATGGCCGTGCGCACCTCTTCAGGATGTTCACGGATGAAATTGAGATCGAGCATAGAGACCTCCTTTTGAGAGCAAGTGAAATCAAAAGACGCCCCCGCCGTGCAGGACGAGGGGCGTCTCGTGGTGCCACCTGCTTTCGTCACAGGGATGCTGTGACCTCTTGTGCGCGCTATCGGGCGCATCCCGTCTCCCTTATGGCAGAGCCTCTGCGGGAGCGGCCTGCCCTTGCGGGCGCCGGAGTGGATTTCCCTGCTGGACCTCCTGCCTCGCACCGACCGGCAGGTCTCTGATGAAGGAAACAGGTACTTGGTTCCGGGCTGGCCTTGAGGTAGGGCTATTATATCACGAATAGCTATGCAGCGAATGCAGCATCTTATTCTTCAGACTCAATCATAGGAACAGTATCGAAAAATCCTTTCTTCCCCTGGAAGCGAAAATACGTCACTTGGCCTGGTAGGATGCGCACCCAATGTTGTTGTTTTTCGCTTTCGTATTCAAAGGTCACTTTGTACACATCGGCCGGCAAATCGCTTAGCACCAGGTTTTCGCGATAGTATGGATCGGAGTTGACCACTCGTGGCCCATAGGTACGCACGGTATAGATGGCGCGGCGGGTGATTGAACTCAACGTCACGGTTAAGCCGACGAGTGGCTCATCGCGTGCGTTTGCCAGCCGTGCCACCAACACCCCACGCCCCTGCGGCGGCACCATCCACAGCTCCGGGTTATAGGTCTTGAAAAAAGAATTCTCGCCCCAACGCACCTCAAAGTGAAGATGCGGCCCGGTGGTCACCCCCGTATCGCCCACCTTGCCGATCTCCTCGCCGCGTTTGACCACCCGTCCCACCACCGTTTCGATGCAGCTCAGATGGGCATAGATCGTATAAAGCGCTTTCCCCTGGTAACCGAAATCGTGGCGAATGGCCACGGCCATGCCGTAAGGGTCCTTATCGTTGCCGGGCGCACCGCTAAAAAGCCCCCAATCCGCCCAGATCACCACGCCATCCCCGGCCGCCAGCACCGGACTCCCGGCCTCTGCCGGAATATCGACCCCCGAATGTACCACATCCCCGAAAAAGACGCCTCCGTAGCGATAGTCCGCAACCGGCCAATTGACCTGATCGGCAGGGATGGGGCGGATAAAGTAAAAGTGATCGTGAGGGGATAGGGCCCAGGGCACCGGGTACAAGGGAGGCCGCCAGCCCGAACGCGGCTCGACTGCCACCGTGGGCAGGGTGAAGCGTAGCGCTTCCAAGGTGGACGTGGGCGTGGGTGCCGGCAAAAAGAGCATCGTCGTTTCCCCGGCTTCTGCCAGGAGTGGCGTTGGCGTGATATGGGCTTCGGGCATTTGGCGCACACAGGCGGTGAGCAAAGCAAGCAGAAAGGCCAGGAGTAAAGGACAAAGGCGTCTCATGGCAGAGGGGTGTTGGTCGGGATCGGGGTGGGCGTAGCGGTGGGCGTGCGCGTGGGGCTAGGGGTCCAGGTGGGACGCGGCGTCCATGTCGGGCGAGGCGTGGGGGTGTAGGTAGCCGTAGGCGTCGGCGTGAGCGTGGGTGGCAGCACCACCGTCGGCGTGATCAGAATATCGGGCGGGTAGAGCTCCAGCATCGCTTGATACCAGTTCAGGCCGCCGCGCAGCACGAATTCGTTAAAACGTGCCCCGCGCACGTAATTCCGCCAATTTGGGAGGGCCGGCAAGCGCTCCCAACCGTATGCTTGGGCAAGCGCAGTCAGGTTGATCCAGTATCCGCCTGGCACCGGAGCAAAGCCGCCCCCTTGCTCATAGAGCGCCGGGTCCAGATTGTAGCGTGCGCCCAGGTCCCAGGGAGCATCGGCTAAGGGTTCTCCTGCGTCGCCGGCTTGCGTGCGGGTACGCAGATAGACCGTCCAGTAGGTCTGACCGGCGATTTCCTGCGGCACGGCCGCTATCCATCCGGCCTCGTTGAGCGCCAAAGGCAAGGCAAAGGCACGGCCGGTATAAAGCCAATCCTGCTCATAGCCGGGATCGAGGGGCGTGGTTAGAGGCACAAAAGCATTTTCCAGCGTGCCCAGGGCATCCCAGCCGGCCTTGCGCAAGATGCGGGCGCGCAGCGCCTGGAAGGCCTCGTCCACAAAATCGTGCAATTGTGGGTAAGGCGCCTGCACATCGTCCAGGTTCACCAGCGACCAGCGCGTTTCAGGCGCGCGTGGGGTGAGGAGCGGGGACCACAAGGGTTGAGGGGTTGCCTCGGCGGCCAAGGTGTAAGCTTCCGGCAGGGGGGAGGGTAGCGAAGCCGCCATCCAGATCATGCCGCGCACTCGGCCCGGCAAAGGGATCGGGGGGGAGAGGAGATTGCCTTGGCGATCGTAGAAAGTGAGCAGGTGCGTTTGTGGCGTTTCCAGGATCACCGCCAGGCGCTGACCTTGCGGGTCCCAAACGGCGCGATCGCCGCTGCAGAGCCAGCGCGCTGCCTGTTCGGGGTGCGTAATATCCCACAGGTAAATGCCGCTCGGCGTGCCATCTTGGGCGTTGGCTGCCCAAAGCAACGTCTTCCCATCCGCCGACCAGAGCGGATAACGCTCGATGACCAGGGGAGTTTGGGTTAGGTTGCGGAAACGTTCGGCTCCGGTTTTATCCAGATCGGCCAGCCAGATATCGTTGCTGCCATCGCGGGTGGAGACGAAGGCAATTTGCCGCCCACCCGGTGACCAGGCTGGGGCACTATCGGCGGCCGGCGAATCGGTCAGGCGGATCGGGGTTGCTTGGGGTTGGGCGATCGGCAGAATGGCAATTTCCAGGTTGTCATCCAGGTAGCCGTTGAAAGCCAGCCATTGACCATCCGGTGACCAAGATGGGGCGGCGGCGTAGGTTGGCGAGTTGGTGAGCTGGTTGATCCGCCCGCGCTCCCAATCCAGCAAGAAGAGGTTCCAATGGCCGTTGCGGTTGGAAGCAAAAGCGATCTGCTTTCCATTCGGATGAAGGGCCGGGGTGATGTCACTCCATTCACCATCCGTCAACCGCACGAAGCGTCGGCTTTCCGGCAGGTAGGCAAAGAGGTGAGCATAGCCCTGCTCCTCGATGGAAAGCACCAACGTGCTTTCACCCTTGGCTACTACCGGCGCTGGGGAAGAAGAGGACAAAGCCGGCAGTGGAGAGGGCGTGGGAGTTGCTGCCGGGTTCTCTGTGGGAGAATTTTCGAAATAGCGCACGCAGGCGCTCAGGCTCAGTAGCAGGAGGAAGAGAAGCCAAAAGCGCGACATGAGCTAAGGTTCGGCTGCCGGAGCCTCAAAGGTCAGGAAATGTGGCGCATCCTGCGGGCCTTCGGGGTAGAAGAGGAGCGCTTCAGCGGTATACGGATTGTGACCACCGCCATCGCGCAGGTGCAGGGTGAGTTCCACTTTCCAGGACATCGGTTCGATGATGCTGGCGGAAGCTACCTCTTCCCCTTCGGCGTTGGTGATCAGGATTTCGATATGTGGACGAACCTGAAAGGGGGTGATCTCCAGGTTCAGGCGTACACGTTTGCCATCGGTATAAGGGGTGGCTTCCATGCTCAAGATGCGAGTTTCTTCCGGACGGGTGCGTTTGGAAAGGTCTTCCGGAGGGATAAAGGTGAGGTGAAAGTCGCTCATAGTCTACTCGTCAAAAAGGAAAGTGGCTTCGGCGTAGTAACGCACGTTTTTGTGCTTCAGGCGCTCTTCGATCCAATGTTGCAGGTAGGCTTGTTTATATTCGATCGGCTTGGCACTGGAAAGCTCATGGAGGGGATAGTTCAGGTGCAAGACGCGCGGGGAGATCGTGAAGCGGGTGATGCCGGTGGGCAGGACCTGTCCGCGCCCGACCAGGGTGAGCACGGTCTGAATATCGAAGCGCGGGAAGATGACCAGCGCGGTTAGATCGGGATAAACATTGCGGAAAGACTCGATCAGCGTCTGACTGGTGCGATCAAGAAAGGCGCGCTTTTTGTAAGTGTTAACGGTTGCATGAAGGACGCGCACTTCATCTTCCAACGTGGTCGGTGTACAACCGAGGTAGGCGCGCCCATCTGACAGGCGGATTTGCAACGTGGTACAATCCGGTGGGGTAAGTGAATGCTGTACGTCGATCTTTTTCAGGCTCAGGCCCTTGATCTGGCGCAGCGCATGTAGCAGGGCCCCCGGTTTCATTCCCCAGACAACGTGATTCCATGTCTGCAAAGTGACCCGCGGGTCATCCGGCTCGACTACCTGGGCAACAATATGGGGGAATTCCATCGCTTTCAGGGAAGTGACGCGGTTGGCGCCATCCAGCACCATGTAACGACCGCTGCCGTCACGCAGTGACATCACGATCGGAGGATTGCGCAGAATCCCCTGAGAGCGCAGTTTTTCCACCAGCGGTTGAGTGCGCTGGAGATCGTGATCCTCATGCAGGATCAGCGCGTCAAGCGGCAAAATGCGTAGGGTTGGAATGTTCGGGATCATAGGATACCATGCCGAGAGTTTCTAAGGTCTGTAGAATGTCCTCTGCCAGGGGCGCCTGCAGGGTTTGGGTGCTTCCCAGGCGAGGATGGGTAAACGTTAAAGACCAGGCATGCAGTGCCGGACGGGCGATCAGGGAGGTAGAAGGAGCGCCGTAGAGCACATCTCCTAGCAGGGGGTGCCCCAGCGCGGCGGCATGGGCTCGGACCTGGTGCGTGCGCCCCGTCTTCGGCAATGCCTCCACCCAAGCATATCCGGCCGCGCGGACCAGCACCCGAAAGAACGTACTTGCCGGCTTCCCTTTTGGAGAAACAACGGTGCGGTGACGTCGCCCCACGTTGGTGCGCAGAGGGTGGGATGCCTGAATTTCCTCCCACTGCGGTTCGCCGATCAGAATTGCCCGGTAGCGCTTGATCACCTGGTGCGATTCAAATTGCAGGCTCAAGTGACGGTGCGCTTGGGGGGTGCGGGCAAAAAGGAGCAAACCGCTTGTCACCTTATCTAGGCGATGTACCGGATACACTTGGCCGAAACGGGCTTGTGCCCAAGAGATAGCCGTCAACCGTTCGGGCTCCCAACCCTCCACCAGCGTTGAAAGGCCAGGGGGTTTGTTGATCGCCAGCAGGTCTTCATCCTGGTAAAGGATCTGCGGTTCTGGAAACACCCCTTGATTTTACCAGTTTTGGCATGTAGCCAGGGAAGATGGCAGGGCTTTTACCGTTTTCCGCAAAAGCGATCTTCGGTGCCAAACTTCTTGCTGTTCAGGAGAATCAATCTGGCAATTTGGGAGGCAGGGCGCTCGACTTGATCTGATCCTGTCCGTGTCCTATTTCACCTAGTTTGCGCGGGTCAGACATGGTCTTGTAGGAAATTCTGGTATACTTTTGCCGTTGTCTTTTGCGACTTGTGCAGTGGTAATTGCATCTGCAGAGCCCACGGAGGGCCTGTGAATCCTTCATTGATCGGTCAGCGGTTCGATCGTCGCGCCGGGTATTATGAGAACCCTATCACTGCCTTCATCGGAGAACGCGAATTGCGCCAGATTCGCCCTTTGATCCCTCCCGGTGTCACCGTGCTAGATTATGGCTGTGGGACCGGTCGGGTGACTTTTGATCTGACCTCTCGAGGCTGTCGGGTTACGGCGTTC
>JBBIGZ010000094.1:0-10458 GCA_037447295.1 Chloroflexota bacterium
TCCACTCCCACGTGGACCCCTACATCGACGCTTACTCCGTCCCCTACCTCTACTTTCACTCCTACCCCAACTTTCACACCTACTCTCACATCAACCCCATGAGCGAAATCCTTCCGTTTCTCAAAGAATTGCTCTCTCTACCCGGCCTGAGTGGCCACGAAGCTCCGGTGGCGGAGCACATTGAACGGACCTGGCGCGAGTTGGCCGATGTAGTGCAGCGTACACCTTTGGGCTCGGTGCATGCTGTGCGTTTCGGAAGCGCCCCTGCACCGCGGCCGCGTGCCTTGCTGGCTGCCCATATGGATGCCATCGGCCTGATGGTGACCCAGATCGTGGATGGTTTCCTGCGGGTGACCGGCATCGGTGGGATTGATGCCCGCATTTTGCCTGGCCAACCGGTGACCGTCTACGGACGGGAAGTGTTGTCCGGCGTGGTGGTCATGCCCACGCCGCGGCTGCTGCCTCCCGATCTGAGCGATGGCGTTGTGCCGATGGAGTATCTTTGGGTGGATGTTGGCCTTCCTGCCGAAGAAGTAGCCCAAAAGGTTCAGGTCGGCGATCTCGTCGCCTTTGGCTCTTTGCCCACCGAATTGAGCGGAGAAACGCTCTCCGGTCACAGCCTGGATAACCGCGCTTCGGTCGCCGCATTGACCGTCGCTCTGCAGGCGCTGCGTGGCCGCACCCTGAACTGGGATGCGATCTTCGTCGCAACGGTTCAGGAGGAAGAGACCATGGCCGGCGCGTTAACTTCGGCCTTCGTCGAGAAGCCGGCCTTGGCGATTGCTGTGGATGTCACTTTTGCCAAAGGCCCCGGCGCCAACGATTGGCAGACCTTTCCGCTGGGCAAAGGGATCACCCTTAGCTGGGGACCCAACATCCATCCCGCCGTTCATCGTCGATTGAAAGAGGTGGCCGAACGGGCTGAAATCCCCTATAGCGTGGAATATACGCCACGTCACTCCGGCACGGATGCCTATGCCATGCAAATCGTCGCCGAAGGCATTCCCACCGCCGTTGTGAGCATACCGTTGCGTTACATGCACACGCCGGTCGAGGTCGTTTCACTCAAAGATATCCAGCGCGCCGGACGCTTGTTGGCCGAATTTCTCTGCGCTCTGGAGGCCTCTTTCACCGAACAGTTGACCTGGGCATAACTATGATTTCTGAATCGCTTCTCTCCCTTCTCGAACGTCTCTGCAATGCTGTGGCCGTTTCCGGCGATGAAAGCGAAGTGCGCCAGATTGTACTGGAAGAAGTCAAATCCTGTGCCGATGAAGTGCGCCTCGATGCCTTGGGCAACGTGCTGGCCGTGCGTCGAGCGCGGACCTCGGATGCGCTGCGCGTGATGCTGGCTGCCCATATGGACGAGGTCGGTTTCATGTTAGTAGCCGAGGATGGCGAGGGTCTCTATCGTTTTGAAACCGTTGGCAGCATAGATGTGCGTTATCTTATCGGCAAACCGGTTTGGGTGGGGAAGGATCACCTGCCCGGCGTGATCGGCGCTCGGCCGATCCATCTCACCACCCCAGAAGAACGCTCGCGCAAATTGACCTTGGATGCGTTGCGCATTGACCTGGGTCCCGGCGGCAAGGCCGAACTGGGCAGCCGGGCGACCTTTGCCACCCCGTTCCGCCGGCTGGGCAATGCTGTGCTGGCCAAGGCGTTGGATAACCGCTTGGGCGTAGCAACGGTGATCGAGTTGCTGCGGACTGCGCCGGATTCGATCGAGGTCCAAGCGGCGTTTACGGTGCAGGAGGAGATCGGGCTGCGCGGGGCGCGTGTGGCGGCCTATGCGCTTCAGCCGCATATCGGTATTGCCGTGGATTCCACCCCGGCGCATGACCTGCCGACATTCGACGGACGCGAAAACACCGTCTACAACACGCGCTTGGGGCATGGTCCGGCCATTTACGTCGCCGATGGGGCCACGTTTTCCGATCCACGTCTGGTGCGTTTCTTGGAAGGCGTTGCGCGTAGCCATAATATTCCATATCAAATTCGCCAACCTGGCGGTGGTGGCACCGATGCCGGCGCCATTCAGCGGACGCGAGAAGGCATACCGGTAGTATCCGTCTCGGTTCCGGGGCGCTATCCGCATACGCCGGCTGCTCTGGCGCGCCTGGATGATTGGGAAAATACCCTGCGTTTGCTCTCGCAGGCTTTGAAAGAACTCACCCCGGCTGTTTTATCCTGATGACATGGAGAAGCAAAATGAAATCTCTGGTGGAAACACTCACCCAGACTTTTAGCCCCTCCGGCTATGAAGATGCGATCCGCGAGTTGGTCCGGCAGGAAGTTGCTCCGCTGGCAGATGAAGTGCGGGTAGACCCCCTCGGGAATTTGATCGTTCGCAAAGGGCAATTGCGCCAGGGGGGAGTGCGCATCGTCGTCGCCGCCCACATGGATGAGATCGGCTTGATCGCTACCCATGTGGAGAAGGAGGGCTTTGTGCGCTTCACCGCCATCGGCGGCGTTTCAGTACACACCCTGATCGGCGGGCGGGTGCGCTTTGTCAACGGCGTGGCCGGCGTGATCCATATCGATCAGGATGAAAAGATGGACCGCCTACCCTCCATGGAGAAGCTTTTCATTGACGTTGGCGCTACATCTGCCGTCGATTGCCCCGTCAGAGTAGGCGATGTGGCCGCTTTTGAGCGCCCGTTCCTGGAACTAGGTCGGCGCTGGGTGGCGAAATCCATGGATGATCGCATTGGTGTAGCGGTCATAATCGAAACCTTGCGCGCCCTGAAGGATACGCCGAACGAGGTGTATTTCGTCTTCACTGTCCAGGAAGAGATCGGCACCCGCGGTGCAGCGCCGGCTGCTTTCGGCTTGGACCCGCACCTGGCGCTGGCCGTGGATGTGACCGGCACCGGCGATCGCCCCGGCGGCAAGATGGCCGTTGCCCTGGGCAAAGGCCCGGCCATCAAGATCCGTGATGGCGGCATGATCGCCGATCCGAAGGTGGTGGATTGGATGGCGAAAACTGCCGAAGGAAGCGGCATCCCCTATCAGCGAGAGGTGCTGATCGGCGGCACAACCGATGCCCGTGCCATGCAGCTGGTGCGCGCCGGCGTGCCTTCGGGCTGTCTTTCCATCCCTTGCCGCTATGTCCACACTCCATCCGAAATGGTGGACGCAGAGGATGTGCAAAACGCGGTGCGCTTGCTCACTGCGCTCCTGAGCCAACCTGTTTCTCTGTGAAAGGAGGCCCCTATGCAAATCAGTGCTGCCGTTGCCGAATTGATGAATGCCCAGATCGGTCATGAGCTGGGCGCGTCGAATCAATACCTGCAAATTGCCACATTCTTTGAGGCCCGAGCGCTGCGCAAGCTGGCCGAATTTTTCTATAAGCAATCTGAAGAGGAGCGAGAACATGCCCTGAAGTTCGTTCGCTTCCTTACCGAAACCGGCGCCGAAGTGCGCATTCCGGCCGTGTCGGCGGCGCGCTATGAGATTGATTCGGCGGAACAGGCTTTTCAGATGTCCCTCGATTGGGAAAAGGAGGTCACCCGTCAAATCTATACTATCTTGGAAACCGCCATCCGCGAAAAGGACTTTGCCTCCCAGCAGTTCCTCCAGTGGTTTGTGGAGGAGCAGGTCGAAGAGGTCTCTAGTATGGAGAACATGCTCCTGGTGGTACAGCAAGCCGGTGAGAAGAACCTGCTGATGGTGGAAGCCTATCTAAGCCACGGAGCGTAGCGATGGTCTTTGCCCTCGTCTTGATGGGGTGGATCTTCTCGCTCGCGCTCCACGAATTCGCCCATGCCTTGGTTGCCTATTGGGGAGGGGATTGGACGGTGCGGGAGAAAGGGTATTTAACCTTTAACCCGCTTCGTTATACCGATCCCCTCTACTCACTGATCATCCCGATCCTTTTCCTGCTGCTGGGCGGATTCGGACTACCCGGTGGCGCCGTCTACATCGAAACCTGGCGTATCCGCAACCGACGCTGGTTGACGGCCCTCTCCCTGGCCGGCCCGACTATGAACCTGCTCGTGGCCATCGTGATCGGGATCATCTTGCGCCTATTTCCGCAGATCGGTGAGAAGACGCTCGGTCCGGCGCTGGCTTTCCTAGGCTTTTTGCAGGTCTCGGCCTTTCTGCTCAACTTGATGCCCATTCCCTCGCTGGACGGTTTCCATGCCATCGAACCCTATTTGCCGCTCTCCTTCCTGCAGCGCATTGCTCCCTACCGTCCTTTCTTCTTCTGGGGATTCCTGCTGGCGCTAGCCTATATCCCCCTGGTGAATGGTGCTTTCTGGACGATTGTGATTCTGATGAGTGTACTCCTCGGTATCCCGCCGGATTTGCTGCTCACAGGCTATGATCTGTTCTTCTTCTGGCAGTGAGCAACTGGTGTATAATACGTCCACATCCCGTTTACCCTTTCCCAAGGAGGATTCCTATGACCCATGTTATTACCAGCCTCTGTTTGCGTGACCGCGGTTGTATTGAAGTGTGCCCGGTCGAGTGCATCGTGCCCGGCTATCCGATCGAAGAGTGGCCGCTGATGTACATTGACCCGGATACCTGCATCGACTGCGGTGCCTGCGTTCCGGAGTGCCCATATGCTGCCATTTTCCCTGAAGATGAAGTGCCTTCCGCCTACACTGCCAAAGGCGGCGAATATATCAACCGTGTTGGCCTGACCGGCCACTACGAGGGCACCAACCATCACGGGGTGAAGGTCGTACTGAACACGGTCAAACAGCTGGAACCTGGCGAAGTGGTGGACCTCACACCTGATATCCAGCTCAACGCCGATTTCTTCCGCAAAGGCCCCGGTTATAGCGCGCGGGATCAGGATACGGGCATGTAATTGAAAAAGAAAAAGACCCTGGCTTGCCCAGGGTCTTTTTTTCTGCAATCGGATTGGGTGCGCTTCTCGTATTCCCCAAGCGCCGAGCAAAGCGGAAAACAGAGTTCCCAAAAGGAGGCTCTATGCGTCGGAGGCTAATCATCCCCTACACGAGCGGTTTTTTTACCGTCGTCCTCCCCACCCTCTTTTTCCTGATCGTCTTCTTTTCGATCTGGATTGGCATTCCTACTTTGCTCAACCTGCGCTGGGGCTGGAGCATTCCGGATTGGTTTCCTCTGCTGACCTGTGGACTGGGCATAGTTGCCGGGCTTGGACTCGCCGTGGTAGTGTACCCGTTGTTTCTGCGCCTGGCCGAAGGGCAGCAGGGAGAACTGGTGCTGGAAGGTGATCTTCTGCGCTGGCGCATTGGGCGCAAGCGGAGGGAATTTGATTTCTCCCGACCCCATCGGGCGCAGATCGCTGCCGAGCGGAGCGGATTGGGGGAAGCCAACGCCAACATCACCCTTTACCCCGATGTGGAGATCATCCACCTACGCGGCGTCACACGGGAAGAGGTGCTCGCCCACTTCCCAGTCGCCTATTTTGTCGGCGAACAGGCCCTCACCCCAGCCGAGGGACTGTGGGGCTTCGAGTTCCGTTCCGAAGACCCGCCGGCGCGGGAGTTCTTCTTTGCCCTGCTGGATTGCCTATGGCGCAACCGCGAGCAGAACAGCCTCTTCCAACTTTATGCCCGCTATCCCTGGGATCGCCAGCCGCGGCCGGCCTTTGACTACATCCGCCTGATCGAAACCGAACGGATGACGCCCGAAGAAAAAGCCTTCATCTCCGAACTGCTCACCCAGTTTGTGGACAGCCTGAGCCACTCCTATGTGCGCCTGACGCCCGATTACTTGGTGGGCTGGGTCTATCGCACTTGGAAGAGCACTTGGAGCGGTCAGCCGGACTATTACTGTATCATGCCCTTGGGATACATTCGCGCCGAGATCTCCTTGCCACAGCCAGATTGGCAGCCGTTCATTCTCAGTCAGGTGCTTCTGGAGGCCGTTTCCTCCCTTGGCGGGACTTCACGAGCGGCCGGCCCCCCTCTTCAGGACCGTCGTTACCTATACGTGCGCGGTCGCGGGAAAGACGATCGGCAACTAAAATTGGTCTTTGACTGGTACGATCTCACCGATAAAGAGTGGGAGGAAGGGGAGATCTTTGTGCGCTATATCGAATGGGTAGCCGCCGGCAGAGTCAGGTAATTGCCTTGTTCAACCTCGCATGTGATGCGCCGGTATATCTAGCCACTCGGCTCTTCCGTCAGCCTCTCCAGCGCGGCAGCAAGCACGGCAACGCCGCGGCGGTATTCTTCGAGGGCGATGTGCTCGTGCGGGGTGTGATCGAGCGCTGAATCACCGGGACCGTAAACGAGGGCCGGGCAGCGCCAGTGCGGAGCGACAATGTTCAGGTCGGAAGTGCCGCTTTTTTGGACGAAGGCGGCTTCTCCGCCCTGCCCGCGGATGGCGTGCAAAAAAGCCCGCAGCAGGGGCGTGTTCTTTTCACATTGCCAGGCCGGGACGGGATAGCCGAGCGGCTGTAGGTGAAACGGCGCGGCGAGCTTTTCCAGTTCGGCATACCAGGCTTGTGGGGGAAGATCGGGCGGGAGACGCGCGCCGAGTTTTAATTGCACCGAGAGGCTGAATGCCTCTTCATAGGTGTTGACGGCGCGCAGACTGAGCAGCAGTTGATCGAAGATCCGCGCCCGTCCCTGATTGAAGGCGGCGGCGTAGGCTTGCAGGCGCTGCCACAGGTCAAAGGCCTGTTCGGCCGGGGTGGGTTGATTGTGGGCGGAGTGACGGTTTTCTACGCTCAGGCTGAGTTCTGCCCAGGCGCTGCCTTTATAGGCTAAGGCGATGCGGTTCCAGCGATTCGGCTCGCCAACGATCAGATAATCGGGATGAAAACGATCAAGCAATGCCCGCGCGCCGCGCGAATCGCCCTCCTCATCCACCGCCCCGATGACCACGAATTGCCATCCCGCACGCGCACCCAGGCGCGCCACGCCATCCACAAAGCACGCCAGGGGGGATTTTGCGTCGGCGGCGCCGCGGCCAAAGAGCAGGAGACCCTGCTGCGGGTCATCCACGATCCGCACGGCGATTTCGCCGGGGACGGTGTCAATATGCCCCAGGAGCAGGACCTGCCGCGGGCCGGCACCCAACGTCCCGATCGCATTCCCCACTTCATCTTTTTCCACTTCAAACCCTAGCCGCTGCATGTGATCCAGCAGCCAGTTTACGGCGCGTTCTTCCTGACCGCTGGGGCTGTAATGTTCGAGGAGGCCGAGCAGGGTGCGTAGGTCATCCTGCATTGCTTTCCTCCAGTTCGTGTTGCAGGACTTCGTTCAGGGCCTGGACGAGTTGATCGAGCTGTTCGTAGGTGATGACCAGCGGCGGGAGCAGGCGCAGGACGTTCATGCCGGCGTTCAGCGCCAGGATGCGCCGCGCTTGCAGAGCGCGCAGATAGGGCGCGACCTTGCGCTTGAGCTCGATGCCGATCATCAGCCCTAGGCCGCGCACTTCGCGGATGAGCGGCGAGGGCAGACGCCGCAGCCGTTCGAGGAGATAGGCGCCCTTTTCGGCTGCCTGATGCGGCAAGTCTTCTTCCTCGATGGCTTGAATGGCGGCCAACGCCGCGGCACAGGCCAGCGGGTTGCCGCCAAAGGTGGAGGCATGGACGCCGGGCGTCAGGTTTTGGAGGCGCGGCCCGATCAACACCGCGCCCATCGGCAGGCCACCTGCCAGCGACTTGGCGCAGGTGACCATATCCGGCTGCACGCCGTAATGTTGATAGGCGAACATTTTGCCGGTGCGCCCAAAGCCGCTCTGAATTTCATCGAAGATGAGCAGCGCGCCATGCCGATCGCACAGTTGCCGCGCTGCCTGGAGGTATTCGGGGGTCGCCGGGTAGATGCCGCCTTCGCCCTGGACGACTTCTAGGATGAGGGCGGCTACTTCGTCGTTGATGGCTTCTTCTAGGGCTTGAGGATTGTTGTAGGAGATATGCTCGAATTCCGGCACGAGCGGCTCGAAGCCCTGACGATAACGGGCGGCGAAGGTGGCGGAGAGGGCGCCGTAGGTGCGTCCGTGAAAGGCGCGTTTGGTCGCCAGGATGTGCTTGCGTCCGCTGGAGAGACGGGCGAACTTCAGCGCTGCTTCCACGGCTTCGGCCCCGGAGTTGCAGAAGAAGACGCGCTCCAAACCGGGGGTAAGCGAGGTGAGTTTGACCATCAGCGCAGCGCGTTGATCGTTTGGGTAGGTCTCAAAGAGCGTGATCAGCCGTGAGGCTTGTTCGGCAATCGCCGCGGCAACCTTCGGATGACCATGACCCAGGTTTGCCACGCCGTGGCCGGAGGTGCAATCGAGGTAGGCGTTCCCTTCGGCATCAAAGAGCAACGCGCCCTGACCGCGGACAATGGTGAGCGGTTGTTTGACATAGACTCCGGCGCCATAGCGCGTTTCGATGGTGTATGCATCCATAATGACATGCTCCTGAAAGAGAGGTTAGAGGTGCAGGATGGTGCCCTGTCCATCCAGCGCGGCGCGCAGCGGAGAGGCAACGCGCCCATCACCGATGACAACGCAAGGCACGCCGCCGCTCAGGGCTTCTTCGGCGGCCAGCACTTTCTTTTTCATCCGTCCCTGCGCCGCCTGCTGCGCACGGGCGATTTGGGAAAAGGGCAGGGCGCGGATGAGCGTGCTTTCATCAGGGAAGCGTTCGAGCAGCCCCGGCGCAGCCGTGAGCAGAATGAGCTGCTTGGCGCCCAGCGCAACAGCGATCTGCGCCGCAGCGCGATCGGCATCCACGTTTAACGCTTCGCCTTCTTGACCGACCGCCAGCGGCGCAACCACCGGCAGAAAGCCATTTCCCAGCAGCCAGCGCAAGAGTGGCGCGTTCACCTGTTCGATTTTGCCGCTGTAGTCATCGCGGATAATCTTGCGCTTGCCGTTTTCGACGCTTTGAATGGCTTGCTTGCGCGTTCCCTGCAGCAATCCGCCATCCAGCCCACTCAGGCCAAAGGCATTCACCCCGCGCTGCCGCAGACCCTCCACCAGCAGGGTGTTGATCTTGCCGTTGACCGCCATGATGAAAACCTCCAGCGTGGCGCGGTCGGTATAGCGCGAGGTGTGCCCGGAAGGCGAAGTGATAAAGCGCGGCGGATTGCCCAACCGCTCGCCCAGCGCACTGGCTTCGGCCGAGCCGCCATGCACCAGGATCAGGTTTTGCGTTTGCTTCCAGTGCGCGGCGGCATCATCGAGGATGGACTGGAAATCCACCCCTTCCGTGCCGCCGATTTTCAGGACAATGGTTGACAAGGTTCACCTCCTTAAGATAGACGATGGACCGTGGACGGTAGACCGTGGATGGTGGATGAGATGGAAGATGGACCGTGGACCGTGGACGGTGGATGATGGACCATGGACCGTGGACGGTGGACGATGGACTGTGGACGGCGCTCATGGGTGTAGCCCCGGAAATTCCAGGCCGAGCGTTTCTTCCCAGCCCATCATCAGGTTCAGGCATTGGACGGCAGAACCAGCCGCGCCTTTCATCAGGTTGTCAATGGCGCAGAAGGCGATCAAGTGGCCGCTGGCTTCGTCATATTCGAAGCCGAGATCGGCATAGTTCGAGCCGGCCAGGATTTTCGGATCGGGCACGCGGTAAATGCCGCGCGCTTCTTTCACCAGGCGCAGGAAAGGGTTCTCGTTGACCACGGCGCGATAGGCTTGCCAGAGCTGGCGCGTGGTCGTGCCCGGCGGCAGGTCGAGATGCACCGTCGCCAGCGCGCCGCGCACCAGGTCCACCGAAGTCAGGGTGAGCACCAAGTCGCTCAGGCCGCATTCCTGCATGATCTCAGCCGTGTGGCGGTGACCGAACGCCGAGTAGGTGCGGATGACGTTGGCACGTTCGGCATGATGCGAGCCGATATTGCCCTCCGCCCCCGCCTCCGAAGAGCCGACCTTGACTTCGGCGATCACTTTTTGCCCTGCATCCAGCAAACCGGCGCGTAGCAGCGGCAGCAACGCCAGGTTGGTTGCTGTGGCGTTACAGCCCACCCCGCTGACATAGCGCGCCTGGCGCAGCGCCTCCCGATGGAATTCCGGCAGGCCATAAACAAAGCGCTCCAGCCAGTGCGGGGCGGCATGGGGCACGCCGTACCAGCGCTCGTACGTGGCAGCATCGCGCAGGCGAAAATCGGCCGAAAGGTCAATCACATACGAAGCCAGTGCCGCGTAGCGTTCGATCTCTTTTTGTAATTCACCATGCGGTAGGGCGGAAAAGAGCACGTCCACCGGCTGCACTTGCGCCGGGTCGCTGAATTTGAGCGCCGTGCGCTTGCGCAGGTTCGGGTGCACCTGATAGACGTATTCGCCCAAATGCGAGCGCGAAGTGACCTGCGTCACCGTCACGTTGGGATGATCGAGCAGCAGGCGCAGCAATTCGCCCCCGGCGTAGCCGGAAGCGCCGAGGATAGCAACCGAAACGCTCATAGGCTGCGCTCCATCATCCGTTCGCGGGCAACTTCGAGCGTATACGCCACGATCTCATCGGCAACATCTATGCCGCTCAATGGCTGCAGCGTGTGGAACTCG
>JBBIGZ010000095.1:0-9931 GCA_037447295.1 Chloroflexota bacterium
TTTCTCGAAACCCTGGCCGGACAGGCCTCCATTGCCATTCAGAACGTGCGCCTCTTCCTGGAAACGCAACGCATGGCTACAGATGTGGCCCTCGCCTATGATGCCACCATTGAAGGTTGGTCAAGAGCATTGGAGTTTCGCGATTATGGGACCCATGGGCATACCCAGCGCGTCATGCGCTTGACCCTGCGTCTGGCCGAAGAGTTAGGTGTGCCCACCGAGCAATGGCCACATATCCGTCGTGGAGTATTGCTCCACGATATGGGTAAGCTTGCCATCCCGGATGATATTCTGCGAAAGCCCGGCCCTCTCACGCCTCAGGAATGGGAGATCATGCGTCGTCATCCGCAAATTGCCTATGAAATACTGCAGGATGTTGACTTCCTCAAGCCGGCTCTGGAAATTCCTTATTGTCATCACGAAAAGTGGGATGGAAGCGGTTACCCACGCGGCTTGAAAGGAGAACAAATTCCGCTGACGGCGCGCATTTTCGCCGTAGTAGATGTCTGGGATGCACTGACGAACGATCGTCCCTACCGGAAAGCGCTCACCCCACAAGAGGCCCTGGAATATATCCGCTCTCAATCCGGCACACATTTCGACCCCAAAGTAGTGGAAGCTTTTGAAAAGGTGATCCAAGAGGAAATGGCCGGCAGGAAAGGAGAAGTGGGTTAATCCCTCTGGTGCATCCGTTAACCGTTCTCTCCCACCCACGCCACAACCCACGGTCCACTGCCCACCGTCCACGGTCCACGCTCCACGGTCCACCGTCCACCGTCCACAATCTACGCTCCACCTTCCGCCCTCAATTACGGTAAAATAAGGGTACTTCACCTCCTAATCTCTCCGGAAGGTGCTTTGCCATGCCGACCTACGATTACGTTTGCCTGAACTGCCGCAAACGTTTTGAGATCTTTATCAGCTACGCCGAATACGGGAAACACCCTGTGTCCTGTCCGCACTGTCAAAGTGATAACGTTCGGCGGCGGATCGGCCGCGTGCGCTTGTTGCATTCGGAAGAAAGTCGACTCGAATCCCTGGAAGAGCTGGCTGACCCGCAGGCCTTGGAAGGGCTGGAAGAAGACCCGCGTGCCCTCGGGCGCATGATGCGCAAGATGGGCGAAGAGCTGGGCGAAGAGCTCCCGCCCGAATTCGATGAGGTCGTCGATCGGCTAGAGGCCGGTCAAAGCCCGGAAGAGATCGAAGCCGCGCTTCCTGAACTGGCCGGAACGGGTGAAGAGGAAGACCTTTCCAACGAGGAGTAACTTGTCATTTTCGGAGGCCTGATGCTCGAAAAATTAGATACGATCGAAGAACATGCCTTGCAGGAACTAGAAGCGATCCGGGATGAAAACGGATTGGAAAACTGGCGCATTGCCCATTTGGGTCGCAGTGCCCCGCTGATGCAGGTCTTTTCGGCGCTGAGCACCCTGCCTAAAGAGGAGCGCCCACGGGTGGGTCAACGTGCCAACCAGGTGAAGCTACGCCTGGAAGGTGCGTTGGCCGAAAAGCAGCGCCAGATCAAACAAGCCGCGCTCGAACGTTCCCTGCAGGCCGAGCGCCTGGATGTGACCTTGCCGGGTCGCCGCCCTGCGATCGGCCGCCTGCACCCCTCTACCCAGCAGCTGCGCCGCGTGCTCAGCATACTGGCCGAAATGGGCTTCCAGATCTTCACCTCGCGGGAGGTCGAAACCGATGAATACAACTTCCAGCTGTTGAACATTCCTCCCCATCATCCGGCGCGCGAGATGCAGGATACCTTCTATGTGGATGCCGGCGCTCAGGATGGGACCTACAACTGGGTATTGCGAACCCATACTTCCCCCGGCCAGATTCACGCCATGCGCTATTTCGCCGCCCTCAATCCCCAGGACCCGCCGCCAATCCGCATTGCGCTGCCGGGAATGTGCTTCCGCTATGAGCAGATCACGGCGCGATCGGAGATCCAATTCCATCAGGTCGAGGGGCTGGTAGTGGGATATAACGTCACTTTTAGCGACCTCAAAGGCACGCTGATCGATTTTTCGCGCCGCATGTTCGGACCTCAGGCACGGGTGCGCTTCCGCCCTTCCTACTTCCCGTTTACCGAGCCTTCTGCGGAAGTGGACGTGGAGTGCTTCGTTTGCGGTGGCAAAGGCTGCAGCGTCTGTAAATATTCCGGCTGGTTGGAGATCCTCGGAGCCGGCATGGTCCATCCGGTCGTCCTGCAAAACGGCGGCTACGATCCGCAGCGCTATACCGGTTTCGCCTTTGGCATGGGGCCGGAGCGTCAGTTCATGCTACGGCATCGCGTAGAGGATATCCGCCTCTTCTGGAGCAACGATCTACGCTTCCTGGAGCAATTCTGAGGCTTCCTTCTCGCCTCGGCGCAACCTGCCGAACATTTCACCATTTTTGAGGAGAACATGAAAGTCCCTGTTTCGTGGCTGGAAGATTTCGTAGACCTAAACGGGATTGCGATCGAAGAAATCGCTCGCGCCCTCACCTTTGCCGGGCTGGAAGTAGAGGAAATTCGCTACGTGGGCCGGCCGATGCTACCCCAAGGCTCCGTGCACGAATTCAAGATCACCGGCTTGGGATGGGATCGGGAGAAGATCGTCGTAGCCGAGATCCGCGAGGTGATGCCCCATCCAAATGCCGATCGCCTGGTCTTATGCGATCTGTTCGATGGCGAGCAGCGGCACACCGTCCTGACCGGCGCGCCGAACCTGTTCCCGTATAAGGGCAGCGGCCCGTTGCCCCAACCGCTCAAAGTGGCCTATGCCAAAGAGGGCGCCGTGCTCTATGACGGACATGCCGAAGGGCAACAACTGATGACCCTCAAGCGCACCCGCATTCGCGGCGTTGAATCCTACTCCATGGTTTGCTCGGAGAAGGAACTGGGTATTTCCGACGACCACGAAGGGATCATCGTGCTCGATGCGGATGCCCCAACCGGCACACCGCTGGCCGATTATATGGGAGACGTGGTGCTGGAGGTGAACATCCTGCCGAACATGGCGCGCGCCTTGAGCATGCTGGGCATTGCCCGTGAGCTGGCCGCCGTGCTGAAGCGGCCGCTGCGCCGCCCGGATTTGACCTTGCCCATGCCTGCTGCCGAAGGCCGGCTGGCCGACCTGGCAGCGATCGAGATCACCGACCCCGAGCTCAACCCGCGCTTCGTGCTCGGCCTGATTCGGGATGTCCACATTCGCCCTAGTCCCTATTGGGTGCAGCGACGGCTGAAGTTGGCCGGTATGCGCCCGATCAATAACATCGTCGATGCCACCAACTACGCCATGCTTGAGCTGGGCGAACCGCTCCACGCTTTCGATTACGACGTGTTGCTTCGCCGCGCCAACGGTGGCAAAGTGCGCATCATCACCCGCGCCGCGCAACCCGGCGAACGCCTGGTGACCCTAGACGGGGTCGAGCGGACGTTGCAGCCGGTCAACGTTTTGGTGTGTGATGCCCAAGGTCCGCTTTCGATCGCGGGTGTGATGGGCGGCGCCGAGTCCGAGGTCACGGAGCAGACGCGTAACGTGTTGCTCGAAGGGGCAGCGTGGAATTTCATCAATATTCGTCGCACAATGCTGATGCACAACCTGCCTTCCGAGGCAGCCTATCGCTTCTCGCGCGGTGTCCACCCGGCCCTGGCCGAGGATGGCGTGCGACGTGGCCTGCGCTGGATGGCGGCCTGGAGCGGCGGACAGGTGTTGGGCGATTTGGTGGATGCCTATCCTAACCCTCCGCGCCCGGCGACGATCGAGATCACACCACAGCAGGTACGTCGGCTGCTTGGCTTCACACCGGAACGGCAGGAGATACGCGCCCTGCTGGAGCGCCTGGAGTTCACCTGCGAAGAGGTCGGTGAGGACGGTTTGCGCGTCCAAGCGCCTCCCTATCGCCTGGACATCGGGGAAGGGGTGATCGGCATCGCCGATCTTTGCGAGGAGATTGCCCGACTCTACGGTTACGATCGCATTCCGACCACCCGACTTTCGGATACCTTGCCGCCGCAGATCGGCAATCCGGAGTACGAGTGGGAGGAAGCGCTGCGCGACCTGCTGGTCAATTTGGGCCTGCAGGAGGTGATCACCTATCGCCTGACCTCGCCGGAGCGTGAGGCGCGCCTTTTGGGAACGCAGGATGAGGCGCAGTATATCCGCCTAATCAACCCGATCGCGCCGGAACGCCGGGTGCTGCGCCGGAACCTGCTCGTTTCGGTGTTGGAGATTGCCGAACGGAATGCCCGTCAGCGATCCCGTCTGGCGCTTTTCGAGATCGGCCCAGTCTTCCTGCCGCGCCCGGGCGAGTTGCCGCTGGAGCATCCCTGGCTGGCGATCGTCATGAGCGGAGAGCGTATGCCGCTTTCTTGGGATGGCACCGAGCCGCAGACGTTCGACTTCTTCGATTTGAAAGGGACGCTGGAAGTGCTCCTGGAGCGTTTAGGATGTGAAGAGGTCCTTTGGCACCCAGAACGCGAAGTGGCGTACCTGCATCCGGGACGGGCAGCGCGGCTCGAGGTCCAGGGAGAGCGTCTGGGCTACGCCGGCGAATTGCATCCCCTGGTGCGAGAGCGCTTCGATTGGCCTTGGCAACATCCCCTGCTGGTGGCCGAATTGGACCTGAGCGTGCTGCGCCGGGTGAGTCAAGTGCAGATTGCGCGCCCGTTGCCGGAATATCCGCCAGTGCGCGAAGATTTGGCCGTGATCGTGCCGGAAAATATGCCGGCGGCAGAGGTGGAGCGGTTAATCCGCGAGGCCGGTGGGCGCCTGCTCACTGACGTGCAACTGTTCGATCTGTACCGCGGTGAACAGCTTGGTGCCGGACGCAAATCGCTAGCCTATCACCTGACCTACCAGGCATCGGATCGCACCCTGAGCGATGACGAAGTGGCACCCATCCGTGCCCGTATCATCCGTCGGCTGGAAGCACAGCCTGGTGTGCAGGTGCGGCGCATGAGCTGAGAAGCGGAGGATGAAGAGATGACCGAAAGGCTCGGAATGCTGGCCGTGATCCAGGAGCAAGACCTGGAAGAAGCACTGCGTGCCTTGCGTCAGCAAGGGCTGCCTACGGCGTTTCTCAGTAGCAGTGGTGGCTTCTTGGGGCGACGAAACGCCACCCTGCTGATCCACCTGCGGGTAGAACAGGTGGAAAAGGCTCTTCAGGCACTCCAGGCTTCCTGCCGTAAGCGCGTGGAATATATGACTTTGCCCCTTGAGGGGTCACCCTTCCCCGTCCCCACCTCGTTACCCGTCACCGTCGGCGGGGCGACCGTCTTCACCCTCCCCATCGAGTATTTTGAGGAGTTATAGTCATGAAGCTGATCGTGTTGATCGTACGAGATAACGATGCAGAGCCTACCATTGAGAGCCTGACGCAAGCCGGTTACCGCGTGACGCGCATTGCCTCGACCGGTGGTTTCCTGCGGAGTGGACAGGCCACCTTGCTGATAGGGGTGGAGGACCAACAGGTCGAAGAGGCGCTTGCGCTTCTCCGCCGCCTGCTGCCCCGCACCGATCCGCAAACCTCGCGAGGGCTGGTCTTCGTCCTGCCGGTTGAACGTTTTGAGCAGATTGGATAGTGGAGGGTGGACGGTGGATGGTGGATGATGGACCGTGGACGGTGGACGATAGACCGTGGGAGGTGGCATCGGGCTTTAGGCTGCGCCCTGGCCAGCTGTGGACGATAGAAAGGGAGGCAAAGAACGTTATTCCAGCACGATGTTGTCAATCAGGCGGGTTTTGCCGATAAAGACGGCCATCGAAAGTAGCGCTTTGCCGCGCACTTCATCCAGCTCACGGAGCGTATCATAATCAGCACACGAGACATATTGCACCTGCGCCAACGGTTCGCTTTCCAGCACCTGGCGCATGATCGCCCGTAGCCGCTCGGCGTTCCGCTCACCTTGCCGATAGGCGGCCTCGGCCGCTCGCAGCGCACGGTAGAGCACAGTCGCCGCCTGGCGCTCGGTCGGGGAAAGGTACGTATTGCGGCTGGACATCGCCAGACCGTCCGCCTCGCGCACCGTTGGGCAGACGACGATCTCGATCGGATAGCTCAGATCGCGCGTCATCTGACGGATCACCACAGCTTGTTGGGCATCCTTCTGCCCGAAATAGGCCCGTTGGGGGCGCACCGCGTTGAACAGCTTGCTCACCACTGTGGTCACGCCGCGGAAGTGACCGGGGCGCATGGCCCCTTCGAGCGGTTTGGTCAACTCTTCCACCGTGACCCAGGTCTGATAACCGGGGGGATACATCTCCTCAACCGTCGGCGTCCAGACCAGGTCTACCTCCAGCGGCGCCAACAGGCTCAGGTCCCGCTCCAGATCGCGGGGATAACGGTTCAGGTCCTCCTGCGGACCGAACTGGGTGGGATTGACGAAAATGCTCACCACGACACCGGCGCACTCTTGCTTGGCGCGTCTCACCAGCGAAAGGTGTCCCTCGTGCAAATAGCCCATGGTCGGCACAAAACCGATCGGCTCGGCTAGGGTTTGGCGGGCTTTCCAGAGCTCTTGAAGCGTTGTCACCACTTTCATGTACGCTCTCCTTATCCTAGGATTGGATGGACATCTAGGGCTTTTCATTATTTTCAACAAAAGCGAAGATTTTTTGGTCCGTTGGCTTTACCAACGTTTGAACAGTCACCCAATAAGCCAAGGGCGACCGAAAAGCACGCCTGGGCGTGATCTGCTCCGCCGTTTGAAGAAGCAGGAAGGTGCTGTGTTGGCATTTGCCTCCATCGAGGGAGTGCCTTTTACCGAACAACCAGGCGGAACGTGCAATTCGCCCGACCAAAGTGGAGCAGAAAGTGAGTGGTAGTTTTCGCATCCAAAATAGCGCAAAGGTCTATGCTCGTTTACAGGTGGTCGTTTCCATTTGTCGTAGGCAAGAGCAGAATGTGTTTGCCTTCTTGCGCAGCTCGTTCGTCTAGTCTCCCTGCTCGCAAGGTAAGTGGTTAGCTTCTAAGGAACACGATTGTAAGCAATTGCCAATTCATAAACAACGCCAAAGATCAACCAGACTCAGGCTTGCTTTTATCATTCGCCAGAATCTCCTGCAAAGCCTGAACATGTTCGGCAAAGGCCCAGCGGCCTTTAGGCGTCAGAGCAATGTATGTTCGAGGATGGCGACCGACAAAGGTCTTCTCCACCGTAATGTAGCCTTCTTCCTCCAGCCTGCGCAGGTGAGTAGCAAGGTTGCCATCGGTGACCTCTAACATTTCTCGCAAAGTGCCAAAGTCCAATTGAGCCCCCTCGGGCAGCGCGTTTAGGGCAGCGATGATGCGTAGGCGGACCGGTTGGTGGATGGTCTCGTCAAAGCGGGCCATGACTCATCTCCAGGCATAGCGCATATAAAGTCCGGCTGCAATCAGGCTGCCACCGCCCAGGGCAGCCATCCAAAGGTTGAACCAGGCAGGCAGGAACAGGTAACCTATGATAATAAGCACAGTGATCAGGACTCCAAATCCACTAAGGAAAACACTGCGATAGAAAATGCCGCTGGTCACATAGCCAAACATGGCAAATAGCGAAATGAGCAGGGAAGTCTGAATCCCCGTTTGGGGCTTGGCAAAGAACACGATCAGGGAAGTATATATTAGCCACGTCAGCCAGAAAAACCCTACAGCCGGCCCAAACCAAACACTGCGCACGCGATCGCTCAGGCGCCAGCCAATTAGCATGGAAACAATGATTCCCAGCACAGTCAGCACCAGCCAAACGGTCCTTGACTGAGGCGATCCAATCCCCAGAAAATGGGTGCTACCAAAGCCAAGAACCCACACTATGCCCCATAGGAGAAGGAAATGGGACATTCCGCCACGGACGACAGCATGGCGCATCTGACGAACGGTTTGCTCGACAATTTTCAGGGCTTCTTGCGCTTCTTCCGGTAAGATAGGATATTCGGTCATAGAACGCCTCCAAAATCAAAATGAACTAAGCCTCCGGTTGGGTTTGGGTCTCGGTGAGAACTAGAAAGACATCCTCCAGGTTAGCCGCCTGAACTTTCAAACTTCGATAGGGGACATCATGGCTTCGCAAGGCGGCAAGTATCCTCTCCGTGTCCTCGGCAGCGCGCAAATAGAGCGTGAGGATGCCATTGTCCTGAGACCAGCAAGTCACATCTGGTAAAGCCCGGATAGTTTCGGGTGAAATACTCTGATGGTCACCGACTTCGATTTCCAGGCGGAAGCCCATACCGAGCTGCTCAATTAGGTCTTCAGGGGTACCCTGAGCCACGATCTGGCCGCGATTGAGCATGATTACCCGGTCACACAAGGCCTGGGCCTCTTCCAGGTAATGGGTGGTTAGCACAATCGTTTTCCCCTGGCGGCGTAACTCTCGCAAAAACCCCCAGATCGAGCGGCGAATATGGGCATCCAACCCCGTGGTAATCTCATCCAGGAAGATGACTTCCGGATCATTGATCAGCGCCAACGCGGCAAAAACGCGCTGCTTTTGTCCACCGGATAGTTTGCCAAAAAAGCAGTTGGCCTGTGCCTGCAGATCTAGCATCTCGAGTAAATGCTCTGTGGGCAACGTCCGTTCGTAAAAAGCTCCAAAGAGGGCAAAAACCTCTCGTACCTTGAGCCGAGAAGGCAAGTTTGCCTCTTGTAACTGGATCCCCACTCGCTGCAGAAGGGGATTTTGTTCGGTCAACAGATTATGTCCAAGCAGGCGAATTTGGCCTCGGTCGGCAGTGCGCAGCCCCTCCGCAATTTCCAGCGTAGTAGTCTTGCCCGCCCCGTTGGGCCCTAACAAACCAAAGATCTCCCCTTTGCGTACATCGAAGGAGACCCCGTCCACAGCGCGCACGGTGCCGTAAGCCTTGTGCAAATCGTGAACACAGAGGACCGCATCTTTACAAGCCGGCGGAGCAGTGACGGGCAAATCCTTCCGACGGCGTCGCGATTCTTCATCCCATAGAAACGCTCGCAGGGTCACAAGGGACGACACCAGCGCAACCATCAGCAGGTATCCCCAGCTCTGAGCGACTGTAACCTCTACGAACCATATACGCCCCAGGAATGATGTCCCGGAGAAGGAGTGGAGAGAGTGGGCAAAGGCTTCGGACAGAGAAATAGGGCCTGAGAGCCAGGAATCGGTCAGCAGGTCGGTAGCATGGGTCAGAGGATTGAGATCAGAGAGAAACTTGAGGAAAGGGGGGAGTGTCTCGCGCGGACCAAACGCGCCGGAAAGGAACATCATGGGGAAGAAAAGCAGACTACCCAGCGCCTGAGCCAGACGAGCGGTGGGGGTTAACCCGGCCAGAGCAAACCCCAGTGCAAAGAAAGCCGTATAAGCCACTAGAATATTTGCCAGAATGAGCCAGACTTGACCATCGTAGCGCAATCCAAAAAGGAGCTCATCCACTATCAGCAATACAGATAAAGAGACCGTTAGCATGAGCAGGCCGCTAATGTACTCCGCCAGGAAGAGGTGTACCGGGCGAATGGGATGGACGCGGTAATACTTGAGGATTCCCGTTTCTCGCATCATGGCGAGCGTAGGATACAACCCCATCAGTCCTTGGTTGGCCATCACCCAAGCCACCGTCGTCGGCAACATCAGGTCAAGAACGCGTATTTCCAGTCCAGCAGCGGTGGTAAAGACCACTTCTCTCCCAAAAGAATAACCACTGACCGTAAGGAGCAGGGCAGGGAAGATAAGGGTGAAAAAGGTCGCCGCTGGTTCTCGAACATACAACTTGATACTGGTCGAGAGAAGATGAAGAAAACGATTTCGCAAGAAAATCATGGCACACCTCTTAGAAAAAATTTTTTTCAGTAAAGAGTACTTTGTATTACAAAGTATATTACCAAACAAAGTATTTGTCAAGGGTAGTACATCATCCGGGTGTGTTCCAAAATCGTCGGTAGAGGGTCAATTAGCCTGCAGGATTTGCTTCCAGGCTTCATCCCACTCGTGGCTTCCTCCCAT
>JBBIGZ010000096.1:0-9716 GCA_037447295.1 Chloroflexota bacterium
TCAAACTCGAACTGCTCAAAGGTAATACCAAACTCAACCACTTTGCTCTCAAATCCAAGCTTTATCTACGTGCGCTCCAATCGGCCTATGCCGCTCTTCGCGAACTTCAGCCCGTTCAACTGACTGCGTAAGGTGAGTTAATAAGCACCGGGTGGATCACCTGGAGATTGCCCCGGTGGCCAATACCAGCATGAAGACCGGCATGATGGGATTTCCTATCAACATGGGAATTCCACAGATCATGGGTGTGCTCCCCGGCATGACCGCGCTTGCTACGGCTCTGATGAAGCAGAAGATGAAGGAGCTGGAAGTGCCGCCGGTGCGCGAGATGCTCCAGATGCTCCATGATGGTGGCGCCAAAATCTATGCCTGTAAGATGACGGTGGACATGATGAAGCTCTCAAAAGAGGATTTCCTCGACGTAGTGGATGGCATCGTCACCGCCAGCGAGTTCATCGAAATGACCGAAGGCGCCCAGATCATCTTTATTTGATGCCATTGAACGGTGAGGAGAAGGGGGAATTCCCTTTTTGGAAGATGGATGTTGCGGATCTATCATCCCTGAGGGGCTGCAGAAGATTCATCGTCATTGGTCAGGGACGTACTCGCATCTTGAACGGGCGGATTAAGGAGACTTGCCGGGGATACCAGCTGTGATGATGGGAGGGATCCCAATCTCAGCGGGTATCCCCATGGGCTATTCCAGAACCCTGATCAGGGTACGATCCAGGTGCCGGTTTCGCCGCGCAGGGCACGGCCGATGTTTTCGGGGTTGGTGATCAGCGCTTTGCCGTTCGGGTTGGCTTCCAGGAACCAGATGATGGCCTGGATTTTTGGCGCCATGGAGCCTTTGGCAAAATGTATCCCTTCGGCCAAGTACTGTTTGGCTTCGGCCAGCGTCATTTGGTCCACCCAGCGCTGATTCGGTTTGCCGAAGTTGAGCGCCACTTTTTCGACCGCCGTGGAGATGAGAAAGAGATCGGCGCCGATGGCGCGCGCCAGCAGACTGGCTGCGTAGTCTTTATCGATCACCGCGGCGATGCCGCGCAGTTGACGGTTGCCGGTATCGATCACCGGGATGCCACCACCGCCGACGGCGATGGTGATCACGCTGGCCTGGAGCAGGGTTTTGATCACCTCTAGCTCGACGATCTCTTTGGGCAATGGCGAGGGAACAATGCGTCGCCAGCCGCGGCCGGCATCTTCCACCACCGTCCAGCCCTGTTCCTGCTGACGGCGGCGGGCTTCCTCTTCCGTCATGAATCCGCCAATCGGCTTGGTGGGGTTTTGGAAGGCGGGGTCGTTTTGATCGACCAGCACCTGCGTGACTACGGTGGCAACAGGGCGATGAATGCCGCGGCGATGGAGCTCGTTCTGCAGGTTCTGCTGCAGAGCATAGCCAATAGCACCCTGGGTATCTGCACCGCAAACATCCAGCGGCACCTCATGCATTCCCTCGACCTTGTGGGCGATTTCGGAACGACGCAGGATGAAGCCGACCTGTGGCCCGTTGCCGTGGCCGATCGCCACATCCCAGCCTTGCTCGATCATTTCGGCGATGTAATAGCAAGTCTCAAGCGCGGCTTCGTATTGATCTTCGACGGTTTTATGCGCTTCGTCCTTGATGAGCGAATTCCCACCGATTGCAATGACGGCCAGTTTTCCCATCTTGCCTCCTTAGGCCATGGTCAGCGCCATGACGGCTTTCTGAACATGCAGACGGTTCTCGGCCTGATCATAAACCACCGAATGTGGGCCATCGATCACTTCATCGGTAACTTCGATGTTGCGATCGGCCGGCAGAGGGTGCATGTAGATGGCATCTTCTTTAGCCACGCGCAGTTTGCCGGCATCCATGATCCAGTGTTTGTACTGATCTTGCAGGCGCTTGCCCTCTTCCGGGTCGGTGGTGGTGAGCAGAGGGCCCCAGGATTTGGCGTAGATCACATCGGCATCTTTGCAGGCTTCTTCCATGCCATTGGGATCGGCAATGATCTCAAACGCAGTGCCGTATTTGCGGGCTTGCTCCCGTGCCTGTTCGACGATATCCGGCATGAGGGGGAATTCCGGCGGGTAGGCCAGGGTAATATCCATGCCGAAGCGCGGCATTTGCAAGATCAGCGATTGAGGCACCGAGATCGGCTTCAAGTACGAGGCGGCATAGGCCCAGGAGACGACCAACTTTTTGCGGCGCAAATCGCGCCCTTTCTTTTCGATGATGGTCATCAGGTCGGCCAGGATTTGGAAGGGGTGATAGATTTCGCACTGCATGTTCAGCACCGGCACGCGGCTGTATTTCGCCACTTCGTTGATATACTGATTCCCTACGCCCCATTCTACATGGCGGATGGCGATGCCATCGAAATAGCGGCCGTAAATCTCGCCGATCTCTTTGGCGGTATCCCCGTGGGCAATTTGGGTGGTCTTGCTTTCGATAAACGCGGCGTGACCGCCAAGTTGCGCCATGCCGGCCTCAAAAGAGCCGCGCGTGCGGGTGCTGGAATAGAAGAAAAGCATGGCCAAGACCTTATCCCGTAGATAGGGATGAGGTTCACCCAGGGCGCGTTTGCGCTTGAGGTCGAAAGCTACATCGAGTACGGTTTCGACTTCCTCTTTGCTGAAATCCAGGTCGCCGATCAGATCGCGACCGCGAAGATGGGTCTGCATGGGAACCTCCTTGAGAGATGAAAGGGTATACCGGCCTTCAGCCGGCGATAATGAACGAAGATGCCGAAGAACGATCCACCGTCTGTTTAGAACGCTTAATCGGCCAAATGATGGGGCGGCAAATCCTGACAACTTGAGGTGAGGATTACCAGGATATCCTCCAGGTCGGTGGCGGCTTGGGAAAGCCAGGTGATCATGCTATGGAGCTGTTCGGTCGGGATTTCTTCCGGGAGGACTTCGGTCAGCCCCTGGCGATATTGCTCAAAAAGACGTGCCACCGCCTGTACGGTCAGGATCGGGGTCATCAGTTCGCGCCGCAGCACGAGCAATTTTTGCTCGGCCGGCTCGGCACAATAACGGGCAAGGGCCTGGCGATCAATGGACATGGGCACTCCTTTCGGTTATTCCATGGCACCCAGCACCAGTGCCAGCAAGGCCATACGAACGACGACGCCGTTGAACGCTTCCTGCCAGTAGCGCGACCAGCGGGTGATATCCACATCGGTGGGAATTTCATCCATGCGCGGCAGGGAGTGGAGCAAGATGGCATCGGATTTGGCCTTGCGTTCGAGCAATTCGCGGGTGATTTTATAGTTCGGTGGCGTGAGCCCCACCTGACCCGTACGCTCGTCGCGCGGCTTGGTGTAATCGGGTTGGACGACCGGTTCGACCAGGATGACATCGGCATCGCCGATCGCCTGTTCAACGTGCTCGGCCTCGCGGAAATTCAGGCTATATTGGCGCAGTTCGGCTTTGAATTCCTCGGTGAGGCTCATTTCCGCAGGGGAGACGAAGGTGATCGGACAATCAAATTGGGTGAGCGCATAGGCCAGGGAGTGCATGGTGCGCATGCGCATATCGCCGACGGCCAGCCACTTCAGCCCGTCAATGCGCCCCTTTTCACGTAGCACAGTGTACAGATCGGTCAGGATTTGGGTGGGGTGTTCCCCCCAGCCATCGCCACCGTTGATCACCGGGATGCTGGCCCATTTGGCCGCTTCGTGCGGCGCGCCTTGTTGGTAGTGACGCATGACGATCACATCCCCGTAGAATTCCAGCATCTTCACAGTGTCCTTGATGGACTCCTGATAAAAATCGCCGGCGCGCGTCATCTTCGGGTCGGCAAAGCCGAGAACATGGCCGCCCAAGCGATGCATGGCCGCCTCGTGTGCCAGGCGGGTGCGCGTGGAGGGCTGATAAAAGGCAGTGACCAGGGTCTTTTCCTTGAGCAGGTCCACGTTCCGCCGAGAGCGGGCGATCGGCTCCATCTGTTGGGCGACTTCAAAGATATGGAAGAACTCGCTGCGCTCGAAATCTTTCAGCGACAGGATGTCACGACCGGCAAAACTACGCATAGCAACCTCCTTTCTTGCAGAGGGGGCAGACGGTGGATCGTTGCTTCGGTTGTTAAGGTTCGGTTTGGGTAATGCTTCGGGGCGCCGCGGGAGCCTAAAGTCAGGGCTGATGCGGGTAACGCTCACGCAGCACCACCGGGAAAAGGGCATAGAATTCAGTGGCGGCGACTACCTCGTCGAGCGGGATCTGTTCATTAGGTGAATGGGCAAATTCTTCGTTTCCCGGCCCGAATCCGATCGATGGGATGCCGGCTTTGCCGGCCCAATAGGTGCCGTTGGTGGAGAAGTTCCATTTGCCGGTCGGGCGTTCTACGTTCCAAAGGCGGCGAATCGTTTCCTGACCGGCCTGCACCAGCGGGTGCGATTCTTCGAGGGCCCAGGCCGGGTAGTATTTATCCACGGGGAAGACGAAGCCGGTATAGGAAGGAGTATCGTAGAACAGTTCTTCTACCTTGATCTGGTCGCGCAGATAACCCGGAATGAGCTCGCGCACCTGTTGAATGGCCTCTTCTTTCGCCTCGCCAAAGGTCAGGCGGCGATCGATGAAGATGGTGAAGCCATCCGGCACGGCATTGATCGAGGCCGTGCTGATCTGGGCATCGGTGACCACGATGGTGCCCTTCCCTAGGAATTCGTGGGAAGGCAGGTGCGCGTCCAGGTCACGAATGCCGGCGATCACGGTGAGCATCTTGTAGAGGGCATTATCGCCCAGGTGGTGGGAAGCGGCATGCGCCGAGCGGCCGTTGGCGGTGACTTTCAGCTCCACCCGCCCTTTGTGACCGCGGTAGATTTGCATACGAGTCGGCTCGCCGATGACGACGAAATCCGGCCGCACCTTCGGATCCACTTCGACGAAGGTGTTCGGAGCGATGCCATCGCACCATTCTTCCATGTTGCCGAAGTAATACACTGTCCAGTCATCCAGCAAGCCCAGATCGCGGGCGATCGCCAGACCGTAGACCATGCCAGGGGTGGAGCCTTTTTCATCACAGGCACCGCGGGCATAGAGAATGCCGTTTTCCACCTTGCCCTCGAATGGGTCCCAGGACCAGGATTTGGGATCGCCGATGCCGACGGTATCAATGTGCGAATCGTAGACCAGGATGCGCGGCCCGGAGCCGATGCGCCCCAGGATGTTGCCCATCTTATCGAAGCGCACTTCATCGAAGCCCAGTTTACGCATTTCCTGGCCGATCCGCTCGCCCACTTCGCGGATTTGCGAATCCATCGAGGGAATGGCGACGATCTCGCGGAAGAAACGGAGGATCTCTTCACGTTGGGATTGAACACGGGATTGAATTGCCTGTACTTTATCTTGCATTACGAACCTCTTTGTAAATGTGGAATTTATTCGCTTTTCGCGATGCGACGCAGAATGTGAAAGTGGAAATAGCCGGGGATAAAGGCGCTGATGGAGTAATCGATCACGCGCCCATCTTGGCGGAAGAGCTGGGAGGTGAAGAGAAGGAGCACGTCATGGCGCTGAATGCGGAGCACGCGGGCGATCTCTGCATCTGCCAACGTGGCACTGATCAAGGCTTTGGAAACGGCAAGCTGTTCCCCGCGCTCCAGCAAAAAGTCCAGTACTGAACCGCCGAACGTTTCGGGGAAATCTTCCGGGCGGAGCACATCCGACGGCAGGGTATCCACAAGATAGGCTACGGGGTGATCGGCGATCCAGATCACCCGTCGGACGCGCGTCACCTCGGCATTGGCCGGGAGATCGAGCATTTGGCGGGTTGTCTCATCGGCAGGGATACGCTCGATCTCCAAGTTGCGCATTTGAATTTGCAGCCCGAAGCGCCGGGCGGTCTTTTCCAGGCTTTCCAACACTTCCAGGCCGGCCTCCAACACCGGTGGGCGTGAGGCGACGAAAGTCCCCGAACCCTGGCGGCGGTGAATCAGCCCTTGAATTTCAAAGGCACGCATGGCCTCGCGCAGGGTGGCGCGTGAAACGCCGAATCGCCGCGCCAGTTCCGGTTCGGAAGGAAGGCGCTCTCCGGCCGGGGTTTCGGCGATCAGCGCGGCCAGGCGCTCTTGGATAAGGCGAGAAGAGGCACGTGTCATACCGATTCCAATACTGGGATGAAGTCGAAACGGGTAACATCTACCAGGCCTTTATCCGAAATGCGCAGCTCCGGAATGACGACCAGCGCCAGCAGGCTGAGCTGCATGTTCGGATTGTTCAGGCGGCAACCACAGGCGCGGAAGCCTTCCAAGACGGTGGCCGCTTTGCGCGCCACTACTTCAGCGCGCTCGGTGGACATCAGCCCGGCGATGGGCAATTCGACTTGTCCGATCACTTCGCCATCTTTGATGACCACTTGGCCACCGCCGATTTCGGCCAAACGATTGGCGGCCTGCGCCATCATGGCATCGTCGGTGCTGACCACGATCATATGGTGGCTATCATGGGCCACGGTGGAGGCGATGGCACAGCGCTCGGTGAAGCCAAAGCCGGTCACCAGGCCGACCGTCACTTCGCCAAGGCCGCGATGACGCTCCACTAGGGCTACCTTGGCCAGGTCACGGCCGAGATCGGCATGCACCATGCCGTGATCTGGGCTGATCTCAAAGCGCAGGTGGCGGGTGGGGGCTTGGTTTTCGATCACGCCGATCACATTAGCGCGCACGCGTCCGTTGCTGCCGGGCGGTGCTTGGAGCACGAAATCGGCAGCGGTCAGCGGGCGCTTCAGGTTAACCGAGTGCGTCACCCATTCCGGATAGGTCATGGTGGGGAGCTCGACGAGCCATTTGCCTTTCTCTGCAATGATCCGACCACGTGCCATTACCAGGCGCGGGCGGAAATCGTTCAGGTCCGGTACGATCAGGATGTCGGCCCAGCGACCGGGCGCGATCTGCCCGACCTCGCGCGCCACGCCGAAGTGCTCGGCGGTGTTCAAGGTCGCCATTTGCAAGGCGATCATCGGCGGTAGGCCTTCGGAAATGGCGTGACGCAGCACGCGGTCCATGTGCCCGTCTTCGACGAGGGTCTCGGCATGGGAATCATCGGTGCAAAGGATGAAATGACGCGGATCGAGGCCGAGCTGCGTTATGGCTTTGATCTGCGCCGCCACATCGTGCCAGGCCGAACCGTAGCGCAACATCGCCTTCATGCCCTGACGGACGCGGTCTACGGCATCCTCCAGCCGCGTGCCCTCGTGATCGTCTTCCGGACCGCCGGCCACGTAGCCATGGAAGGGCAGGCCTAAATCCGGGCTGGCGTAGTGACCGCCGATCACCTTTCCGGCCTGACGCGTTGCCTCCATTTCGGCGAGCATTTTCTCATCGGCATTGTAGACGCCGGGGAAGTTCATCATCTCCCCCAGGCCGATGATCCCCGGCCAGGTCATTGCCTCGGCGACTTCTTCTGGTCCGATGCTGGCGCCGGGCGTTTCCAGACCCGGAGCAGAAGGCACGCAGGAGGGCATCTGCACCCAAACGTGGATGGGTTGCTTTTGGGCCTCATCCACCATCAACTTGACGCCTTTCAAACCGAAGACATTGGCGATCTCGTGTGGATCGATAAACATGCCGGTGGTGCCGTGCGGTGCAACGGCGCGCACGAACTCGGTCACCGTGAGCATGCCCGATTCAACGTGCATGTGCCCATCTAGCAGGCCGGGGGTAAGGTAGTGCCCTTTGGCCTCGATTACCTGAGTGGCAGGGCCGATCGTGTGTGAGACATCCGGCCCCACGTAGGCAATGCGCCCCTCTTTAATGGCAATATCGGTTTCCGCAATGAATTCTCCGGATTGAACGCAGGCCCAGATTCCCTTGCGGATCACCACATCTGCCGCTTCACGCCCCATGGCGACATTAATCAGGGAGCGCACTTGTGTTACAGACATAGGAACTCCTTATCCTTCATCCGCGCAGACCAAGCCAAGCGAAGAGAGCAATAGCGAGCATAAGGAACAAAAGCACGCTGGGCAAAAACATCACCCAGGCAAGACGGACCTTTTCCACCTTCAAGCTATAAGCGCTTATGGACAAGGTGAGGGGAATGGCCCAGACCAATAGGCCAAGGTCCGAATTTCCCTGCAGGTAGAAACTCAACGGCAGGCTGAGGACGGCAGCGACGATCAAAAACCGGAAGTCCTTGCGCCAGAGGCCGAGGATCGCCACCAGCAGGGCTAGGATGAAAACCGGTAAACTGAAAGAAGGATTCAACATGGGACACCTCCAGGAAAGTTAGGAAATTAGACGTTTGGCCGCCCGATTGTGCTGTTCGACCAAACGGGCTTCATCTACCGTAACAACCTGCCCTTCCTGCACGATGACGCGTCCACCGACAACGGTGTAATCGACGCGACGGGGCTGACAGAAGACCACTGCAGCGACCGGATCATGGAGCGCGCCGGCGTATTCCAGATGATCCAGACGGATGGCAAAGAAATCGGCGCATTTTCCGGGTTCAAGGGAGCCGAGATCGGAGCGTCCCAGCACGGCCGCGCCGCCGCGCGTGCCCAACCAGAGCGCCTGACGCGCCGTGAGCAATTTGCGCTTCGGATCGTTGGAGAGCGAAAAGCCGGTGATGCCTTCGCGCACGCGCGCCAGAAGCATTGCCTGGCGCACTTCGGCGAGTAGGTGAGAGCCATCGTTCGAGGCCGAGCCATCCACCCCCAAGCCTACCTTCACACCTGCGGCCAGGTATTCTTTGATCGGCGCAATGCCGGAAGCCAAGCGCATGTTTGAGGTCGGACAGTGTGCTATGCCGCAACCGTGGCGCGCAAAGACCTCGATCTCCTCCTGATTTACCCACACTGCATGCGCAAACCAGACATCTTCTCCTACCCAGCCGAGCTCCTGCATATAGCCCACCGGGCGATGACCGAATTTTTGCAGGCAGAACTGTTCCTCGTCCTCGGTTTCGGCCAGGTGGGTGTGCAGGTGGACGCCATATTGACGCGCCAGTACCGCCGATTCGCGCATCAGATCTGGAGTGACGCTGAAAGGAGAGCACGGCGCCAGCACGATCTGGATCATCGCTCCCGGCCGGGCTTCGTGATATTGCTGGATCAGGCGCTGCGAATCCTTGAGAATGGCCTCTTCTTCCTCAACGACCGAATCCGGCGGCAGGCCACCTTTGGATTCACCCAGCGACATCGAACCGCGCGAGGCGTGCAGGCGCAGCCCTACCTGACGGGCGGCGGCGATCTCATCATCTAGCTTCGAGCCATTGGGGAAGAGATACAGATGGTCGGAAGCGGTGGTGCAGCCGGAAAGGGCTAGCTCCACCAGCGCCGTTTGGGTGGAGAGGAAAATATCTTCCGGCCGCAGGCGTGCCCAGATCGGGTAGAGGGTCTTTAGCCAGTTGAAGAGGTTGGCATCCTGCGCGGCCGGAATGGCGCGGGTGAGGGTCTGGTAGAAGTGATGGTGAGTGTTGATCAGCCCTGGTAACACGATGTGATCCCGCAGGTCGAGCACTTCATCGGCTTCTTGCGGCAGCGAGTCAAAGGGGCCCACTTGCTCGATGAAGCCATCGCGGATGAACAGCCCACCTTGCGGGATTTCCCGCCGGTGGTCATCCATGGTGACCAAATAGGCGCTTTTGACGAGGAGAGTGCTCATAGGCAAAATTTGTCAGACAAATTTATTTGTAGTGTAGCAGAAAAGTGGTGGGGTGTCAATGGGGACCGTGGACGGTGGACGGTGGACGGTGGACGATGGACCGTAGACCGTGGACGGTGG
>JBBIGZ010000097.1:0-9630 GCA_037447295.1 Chloroflexota bacterium
GTAAAGGCGGATGATCCAGCCGCGGATCATCCAAATCGTAAAGGCGGATGATCCAGCCGCTCAACAGCAACAGGAACAGGAGCAGGGCCTGGCGAAGGTTTACTTTAGCGTTTTCCATCCAACCAGAGATAGCGTTCGAGGGAGATGTCGATTGGGGTCAGCACGTAGCCCTTGACATACGGCTTGACGAGCACGTAATCGATCCAATGGACGGTGAAGAGCACTGGAGCATCGTCTACGATCATCTGCTCGGCCTGCTGATACATGGCGATCCGTTTGTTGACATCACGCTCGGTGCGCGCCTGCTCGAGGAGACGATCAAGCTCTGGATTGCTATAGTGACCGTTGTTCTGCGGTGAGCCGGTGTGGAAGAGCACATCGGCGAAGTTTTCCGGATCGGGATAATCCGCGCACCAACCGGTGCTGTACATTTGTCCACTATGCTGACCGGAGTAAATCTGATCGTAGTAGAAGTTCGGTTCGATGTTCTCCACGGTGATCTTCACGCCCAGGTTGCGCTGCCACATTTCGGCCATGGCAGAAACGTCCAAGCTGATCGAGGTACCGTAACCGGCATCGGTAAAAACGACCACATTTCGGCCATGGCAGAAACGTCCAAGCTGATCGAGGTACCGTAACCGGCATCGGTAAAAACGATCGGGGGCAAGCCTTCGGGACCGCCGTATTTCGATTGCTTGAGCAACTGCCGGGCCTGTTCCGGATCATAGGGAAGCGGGCGCAGGTTCGGGTTGTAGCCCGGCAGCGCTGGCGGATAGAGACCGCGCGCCGGTACCGCATGTCCACGCAAGACTACCTGGACAAACTTTTCGCGATCAAAGGCCATGCTGAAGGCTTTGCGCACATTGACATCATCAAACGGCGGACGTTTGACATCAAAGACGACATAACCGGTGCACAGGCTGACTGCGCTGTGCAATTCCTTGTGGAGCGGTTCGGTGGGGTCTAGGAAGCGATCGACGGCATAGAGCGAGACGGAGGCAATATCCACTTCACCCGATTCATATAGGCGAAAACCGACCCCGCTATACAAGTTGACGATGACATACGGAATGGAGGGTTTGCCCAGATAAAAATCGGGGTTGGCCTGATAAACAATGCGTTGGAAGGGTTTCCATTCGATAATTTTATAAGGCCCGGTGCCGTTGGGTTGACGATACCAGGTGCGCCCGGATTCGACGTTCTTTTTGTCTACGATAAAAGCGGTCGGATAAGTAAGTTTGAGCAGGAAGTAGGGCTTCGGCGCGTCGATCGTGACCTGGAGGGTGTAATCATCCAGCGCTTTCAGGCCGCTGATGGTTTTGGCCCGGCCGTAGTATTTATCCCGCACGCCGACAATATCTCCTAAGTAGGTGAGAACGGTCGGCCGTAGTATTTATCCCGCACGCCGACAATATCTCCTAAGTAGGTGAGAACGGTATCGGAGGCCAGTTTGGGATCGGCGGCGCGTTCCCAGGAATAGATCACATCCTGCACAGTCACCGGGCGACCATCGTGGAAGCGGGCATTTTTGCGCAGATAGAAGGTGTAGACGGTGCCATTCGGGCTCAGCTCCCAACGTTCGGCTAGGTCGGGGATCAAGTTCAGGTTGGGATCAAGCGCTACCAGACCGCTGAAGACGCGCTTATCGCCGGCGGTATGCGTGGTTGCCGGGTCGTATTCACGCGGGTTGGTCGTTTCTGTTCCTTCCAGCACCAACGCTTGGTTGAGCGGGATCTGGAGCTCAGGTCCGGCCTGAGCCGCTTGCGGAGAAGCCCAGGAGAGGATCAGGCTCAGGGCGAGTAACAAGATCAGGGCCGGCACGCGGTTCGTTCTTTTCATCTTATCCTCCTTTTGAGCGCCGGGATACAACAAAAATCAACGCCAAGACGCCGATGGCGAAAATGAGGATGCAGCAGCTCAGAACAAGCAGGGCAGTAGTCCAGAAAAAAGGCGACTGGGTAGGTCCTTCGGTGGACATGGGAGGTTGACCAGGGACCGAAGTGGGGACAGAAGGTTCAACGAGAACCGAAGTGGGAACAGGGGTGGGAGTATCTACGACCACCGGAGCGCCAGAGATGGGGCGGATGGTAGGCACCGGCGTGGGCGTTGGTTGGGCAGTCGGTTTGGCCTGAGGAGAGGCCGGAGCGGCGCCGATGGCCTTGCGCCAGGCATCTTCAAGCCCGTCTACATCGAAGCCGTAGACCTGAAGCAACGCGCTATCGATATTCTCCCCATTACGCAGGGCGATGAGCAGCTGATTCATTTTTTCCTGGCCATAGGTGTCTACCAGGAACTTGACGACGCTATAGGACTGGCTATAGGAAAGATTGGCGCGATCGGCCTCTTCGGAAAAGGCACTGCTCAACGATCGCAGGGTAAGGAGGGTGTTATTGCGGATGGCGTTCTGAAGCTGATTTTGGGAGGCCGAATCTAGTTCGCCTTCCGAATACATCGCCAGGCCCTCCACCAGCCAGGTGGGCAAGTCGCTCAAGCAGGAGAAGGTGAAGTGACCAGCCACGACGTGAGTGATCTCATGAACGGTGGCCGTGCGCCCCCAATCCAGGTTGCTCGGAGAGATGCCGATGATGACAATGCTGTATTCCGGGAAGGCTTGCCCGCCGGTCCAGGAGGGTTCGTAGAGCACAGCATCGCGAAGATCATTGTACGAACCGTAAACATAGATATCAATAGGCGTATCGGCCTTGAGGCCGGCGGCTTCCAGGCGTTTCAGACCTTCCTGACCAGCAGCTAGCAACTCACGGGCAAAGGCCTCATCTCCACGATACCAGTGCAGGGTGAGCAATCCCTGTTTGAGGCTCTTCCAGGGATGGATGTTATCCAACCAGGTAACAGTCTGCCGTTCGGTGGTAAATTCATTGCCCTGGGCATCCTTATAGCGCCATTGCCACCAGATTTGGGCGCCGGGGGGAATTGAGCCACTTTGGCGCATATCCCACGACCAAGAGACCGAAAGGTTCTTGGATGGGTTGAACTCCGGGAAGGCGCGAGCGATCACCTCGCCACAAGTTTGCTGGATATCGCCGTATTCCAGGATCAGCGAAGTGATCGAGGTGGTATGCTCCAGCTTAAGTTTGAAGGTGAGCGTGTTGGGAAAATCAATTTCGGCGCGGTTTTCGATGACGTTTGCTGCGGCCTGGGCCGGATGGGGCCACAGCAGCAAAAGGACAAGGACAAGGGTTAGGAATCGGAATCTCATGATCGCCTCCTAAGGGTTTCCAAGTGCTCCTTCAGATGTGCCAGGGCACGCTCGACCCAATGTTGCAGAGTCAGGTTGCAACCTTGGACTTCATGCCGAGAAACGCGGCTCCAAGCTGTTTCCGGCAAGGTGCGCAGCCAAGCAACCAGATCTTCGACCTCGCTCTCGATCTCGGCCAGGATGCTCTCCAGCGGTTCACCAGCGCGATAATGTTCGGCCATCCAGGCATCGGCATCAAAATTGCTGAAGAGGGGATCTTCCTCTACGGCTGTGCGACGAATGCGCATGCCGTAGACATGACGCTGGACATCGCGCACGTGTGCAGCGATCTGATGCGCGTTCCAGCCGTTGTCAATCGGGGCAAAAGCATCACCCTGACGACAGGCCTGAGTAAAGGCGCGCGCTGTATTGAGCAATGTTTCAAGAAGTCCTTGCCGGTATTCCTGTATTTCGTTCATGCTGTAACCTCCTTTCACGCCAGAGAACGAACAAACGCCGCAGACGCTCCATGCCCAACGCCGAAAACCAGAGGGAAACGGTGAGAGGTAGGTATTTGGGCAGTGAGGAAGGATAGAGAATCACGGCATGTGCCCAGGAACGCAAAGCAGTCCGGGGTTGACCTCCATCACGCAAATAGCGCGCCTGCAGGAAGAAGGCGCCGGCGCGTGCCCGTCGGCGGATCGGACGGAGCACAGATTGGAGAGACGGTTGTTCTTCTGCCCAACGCAAAATGCGAAAGGCCTCTTCGCCAAAAGCCAGTGCTTGGCGCTGATTCTTGGCCTGGGGATGATAGCGCGCTGCCGCCCAGGTTTGGGGCACATAGACGATTTCGCCGATCTGCGCCAGGCGGATCCATAGGTGATGATCGAGCAGATAATGAAAAGAAAGATCAAGCAAACCGGCCTGTTCCAGGGCCTTGCGTCGCATAAAGACGGCCGGTTGACCGATAATATAGAAACAGAGCAAATCCTGGAGAGTGATAGGACGGAATCGTTGGTGATTAAACACCCGACCCTGTTCATCAATCGAGAGTACATCTCCGTAGACAAAGACGGCCTGGGGGTGTTCCCGGAACGCCTGAACGGCGGCTCTCACCGCGCCGGGTAGATAGAGATCATCAGAGTTCAGCCAAGCGACGATCTCGCCTCGCGCTCGCGCCAGCCCTTTGTTAATGGCCTCTGCTTGACCCCGATCCCTTTCAGAGACCCACCAGCTCAAGCGCGGCGCATAACGTTGCAAAATCTCGACCGAGCCATCGGTTGAGCCACCATCCACTACTATGTACTCGATCGGAGCATAGTCCTGTTCGAGCACCGAGCGCAAGGTTTGCTCGAGATAAGCCGCCTGATTGTAAGAGGGGGTGATAATGCTTACCAGCGTCATGAGAGTAATTGTATCATCAGGTGAAAGAGTTTCGGCAGTTAGTTAGTCGTCGATTGATCAGTTTGGTCAGTGAGTCGCTTAGTTGGTTAGTCGGGTGGTCGGATGGCAGGTGGTTGAGTGGGAATGTTTTTCTTTGTCAGACGGGGTTAGGAAAGTGTTGCGTGCTGAAATAGATCAAAAAAATCGCGCCGATTGGAGATCGGAACGCGGCTTTTCCTAGGGGAGGTTTTGGTTAAAAGGTGGTTCTCGAAAGAGCACCTGATTCTGCGAAGGATCGCTGAGCAGTATCCCTTCTCCCACTCGGTTATAGGGTAAATCTCTCCCACTCGGTTATAGGGTAAATCGAGCGTCTCCAGGTGCGATTGGAAGGTCTCAAAGGCAGCGCGATCGGGAAAATCAAAAGCGATATGTTGCAGGCCAAGCGCATCAGCCGGCGGCGGAGGAGCACCTTCTCCTTGCCAAATATTGTAGCCAATATGATGATGGTACCCCCCAGCCGAAACCATCCCCATACCAAAGCGCCGAGCAACGCCCATATCATCGAAACCGAGTTGCTCATGGTAGAAACAGCGCGTTTCCCACAAATCGCTCACATAGAGATGAAAATGCCCCATGCGCGTTTGGGACGAAAGGGGATAATGGATTGCCTGGCGCTCTTCTCCCCGATGAGCAAAAAGTGCCTGCAGGTCAAGAGGTTCGCGCCCATTGCTCAAGCGTCCATCAGCCCAGCGAGCATAGAAATTTCCTGCGGCATCCACGGCGAACACGCCATCTTCCGGAGATTCGCAATAGAGTTCGATAGTATTTCCCTCCGGATCGTCGAGGTAGGTTGTCTTGGTCATCACATGATCGGTGGGATAATTCGGCCAGCGGGCGGCAAAAAGTCGGGCAATCGCTCGTGCCAGCTCGCGTCGATCGGGGAGCAACAGCGCAAAGTGATAGAGGCCGGTCACGCCTCGATAGCGACGGCCATGATCGATCTCCGTCAGACGCACCAGATCGTGCCATCGATCACCAGAAGCCAATACTCCCAAACCGGCACTTCTTCCCTCGCGCCAGTTTACTCGCAACCCGATGATCTTCTGGTAGAACTCCAATTGGAGTTCCCAATCCGCCACCTTTAAGTGGACGTATGCCGGGCGGGTTCCCGGATGAATACGCTGGGGTGCAATCGCCTGCGGTTGAATTGTCATTTCCCGTACCACATGCGCCCGATCAGATGATCCTTGCGCACAAATTGGTGATAAAGCGCGGCCAGGATGTGGATCAGGATCACGAAGATAAACAAGAAATTGAGCAAACCGTGCAGAAAAGGTTGCAGCGAGGTCGGGAAAGGTGCTCCTTCAAAAACCGCTGGTGGCAGATTATAACGGAACGAAAGGAGAAGCCCGGTCACAGGAATGAGAAACAGCAGGAGATAGAGTAGATGATGAACCCCTTCCGCAGCCTTATCCAGGAAAGCAGAGCCGCTGCGGGCCGGTTCCGGACGGGGCGTTCGGGCGCGCACGAAAAGGCGAATTAGCGTCAGAAGCAGGACGGTTGTGCCTAGGGGCATATGCCAGCGCAAAAAGACGGGTTTCACCGTCGCCGGTGAAAAGACACTGGAAAAACCTAGGTACAACAGAACAAAAACCAACAGCACGGTCAGCCAATGCAAGGTGACCCAAAGGGGAGAATAACGGGCAGGGGCAGTTTTAGCAGACATCAGAACCTCCTGGAAAAGATCTGTGCGTTGGCGCCGCTCAAAGCCCCAAACGCTATTCTGCAATATATTATACACTTTATCATAATAAGCGCATGCAATCTCCCAAAAGATTAGGGATTCCAAAGGGCCGATCCCACAGAGGCCTGAGATCACCCGATTTCAAAGCTCATCATTGAGATAATCACCGGGGAGGCTCGGACGGAAAGATTTTGTGGGGCAGATCTGCGACTTCTGCCCCACCACGTTCATTCGGAGAAAACACTCGAATAGTTTACGCTCCCTTAGAAGCTGAAGGGCCACGGTTGCGGAAGCAGCAGGCTCATCAGCAAGAACCCTAAGAGCGCAAGGTTCTTATTGAAGTTCACCATTTCCACCATCTTCATCTGCGGATCTTGGATAGCCCAAAAGTTATGCATGATGAACGTCGTGGGCACCAGGAACAGCACCAGCGCGGCAATGCCAACGGTCGGGTAGAGGCCGGTCAGGAAGCTCAGGCCACCGATAAGTAGCAGCAATCCCGTCCCCGGAACGGCGATCTCGGCCAGCGGCACGCCTTTGGATTTCGCATATGGGATCATCATCTTTCCCTGCGCGAAATGGTTAAAGGCGTTGAAAAGCCAGAAAACGCCTACAATGATTCGACCGACGAGAAAAACCCACTCCATATTGACAATCCTCCATGTGTATGGTATAGTACATCCGTGTTTTACACGATGTGAGTTGTATAATAAACATGAGTTGTCTTTTTGTCAACCGTCAATCAAACGAAGGTGTTGGAAAACCAACGTAGAAGGTGAAAATGTTGGATTCTTCTCCGCCCACCCAGGAAAAAATAGACCCCCGCGTGAAACGCACACGCAACCTGATCCTGCGTGCCTTTGAAGAATTGCTAAATGAAAAGGGATTCGCAGAGATCACCGTTCAGGATATTGCCGAGCGCGCCGAGATCAACCGTGCCACGTTTTACGCCCATTTCCCGGATAAATACGCCTTGCTCCAATTTAGCACCGAGCAAGCATTTCGCCAGGAGCTGGAAAAACGCACCCTCAGCGCCTGCCACTATTCACCGCAGAACCTGCGCGCCTTGATCCTCACCGTTTGTGAGTTCGTCGCCGGTTCCAATCGTTATTGCAAGATGCGAGATACCCACTTTGATTCCCTGGTTGAGTCGAAGGTGAGAGAACAGGTTCGCCTCTTGCTGGAATGGTGGCTGAGGGAAAAAGAGAAATCCGAAAGCGAAAGGATCGCCATCGCTACGGCCTGGGCTATTTACGGACTCGCCCAACATTGGTCTCGCCTGAAGCCGCGTCCGTCGGCCGAGGAATATGCCGAACAGGTTGCTCCGCTTGTATCCTGTATGTTTTCCCTGTGAGAGGATGCCATGCAAATCATCACCCGTCTAGAAAACCTTCCCTCCGGCAAAGTGATCCCTTTTGAGGTCTACGGTAGCCCAGCTCTATTGATCAACGATGGAAAACGCATTCGCGCCTTCCAAAACCTATGCCCGCACCGAGGTGGCCCGTTGATCTTCGATGAAGCCAGCGGCACCTTGCGCTGCCAGTGGCACCACAGTACCTAGAGCCTCAGCGGCGATCAGATTTCCCCACCCGAAGTAGAGGGGCAGATCGATTACCAGCATATCGCCGATGAAGACATAATCTGCCTGATCCCGATAGAAATCGAAATTCGAGATGGATACATCTGGGGACCAGATAAAGTAAAGAGGCCTGGAATTTCTCCAGGCCTTTTTCTTCACCCTTTCCGTGCCCGTGAAACTCCGAAGGTTACGACAAACACGATGACTACCCCCAGAATACCGGCCAGAATCGTCGCCAACCTCTCGTCACTAACACCGGGCATCAGGTAATCTGGAATCAGAGTGTAGATCGGAAGAAGGGCTTTTTGCAAAAATCCATATTGTTCGGCCACCCACTCCAACCCATCCGGATGGGCAGAAGCCATGGGAGAAAGAATGCTCAGAAGCACCGCCATCCCCAACCCGCCGAGCCAGACTTTCTTTTCAATCGGCGCTCCAGACTCCACCTGTAGAACATCCGGACGCACGAGACGCAGAAATCCCAACGCGCCGATCGTGATCAGACCCTCCCCGATACCGATCAACGCGTGGATCGCGCCCATGGCCGGAATGGCAAGATTGGCCGGCGAAGTTCCCGAAAGCGCCAGTTCCAACCCCGTCGCAAGCGCAGCAATGACGATCGAAAGCCAAGCCGAGAGAAAGCCGGCGAGCGTCATGCCTTTTCCGCCGGGCAATAAGCGCCGCAGGGATGTATATGTGAAATATGCCACCCCGACAGCCAACACGGCCATATTGAACAGGTTGGCCCCGAGCGCTAATAGACCACCATCTTGGAAAATCAAAGCTTGAATAGCGACCACTGTGGTCATGACCACCACCGCCGGCCAGGGACCGAGCAAGATGGTCGCCAGTGCCGCTCCCATCAGGTGACCGGAAGTGCCAGCCGTGACACTAAAGTTGAGCATCTGCGCAGCAAAGATGGCCGCAGCCAATACCCCCATCAGCGGCACCTGGCGCTCACCAAGCTCGCGGTTCAAACGCCTCAACGCGTATCCTACAACGCCCAGCGCGATCAGCCAAAGCACGATCAGCACCGGCAGGGAGAGAAAACCATCCGGAATATGCATGGGCTGAGGAATATACATCAGAACCTCCTTTTAGGAAAAATCGTTCTTTCCGGCGCACTCGGCACAAACGCCTGAAAAAGTGAGATGCGAAGCCTGCAAATGGAACCCGCTAAAAGACTCGATCTGCCGATACAGGCTCTGCAACATCTCATCATCGATTTCCACATTCTTTCCACAATGCCGACAGATCAAATGGTGATGCGGGCGCACGTTCAATTCATAGGTGAGATTCCCATTCGTATCCAAAGAAGGAGAAACCCACCCCTGACGCAAAAGGAACTCTAAGGTACGGTAGACGGTCGATTCGGTAAGCGTAGGGAGCAAAGGACGGACCTGATCGCAGATCTCCTTCACTGTATGATGCCCGGGGTGACTTTTCAGCACATGCAGAATGGTCAATCGCTGCGCCGTAGCGCGATGACCGCGTTCGCGGAGCATAGAAGCATAAGAAAGACTACAGCTCATTTGACGGGAATCCTCCAAAGGTCCAAATTTGCCGCCATGACGCTATCTGCAGAAAGCGTCAAAGCGTAATTCGGCTCGGGCAGGACTTTTTGCAATTTTTTGCAAAAACATTTTATCGCCTTAAAGGAGCAAAGTCAATCCCCCTTTCCGAAATTCCATCCTTGCGCTATACTTGTGTCAGAATTCACAAAATGGA
>JBBIGZ010000098.1:0-9581 GCA_037447295.1 Chloroflexota bacterium
CGCTCGTTTCTCTTCCTGGTTCCAGTGATCGCGATACAGGTGCTCGCAAACCGGGGCAATGGACTGGACCGCCTCTCGCGTGGCGACATCCCAACGATCCGTCTGGTCAGCAGGAATTTGCAGAAGGTGGTACAAGATGGCTTTTGCATAGTAAGGCCAACCGCCGGAAAGGTTGTGAATTCTCTCGAAAAACTGATTTTCTTGTGGAGCAAGGCTTTCGAGCATTTCCTGCAGCGAATCTCGAGAAAACGGAGGTAAAGGCACGCTGACGGTCTGCTCAATGATTGGTGAGCCATAACCGTGAATCCATAAATCAGGCTCACGAACGCTGGTTAATATGAGTTTATTAGATTGAATAATTTGCATAAGTACCCCCACCATTTCTTTTTTCTTATCTTCGTCTATCGAAAATAAAATCGCGTCTATTTCATCCAATCCTACTAAAATCTCACTTTTCGTTCCAACCTTCATCTGCTCCATTGCTTCCCAAAAAACACTGCGTTCACTTACCACTGCAGGCATATCTGTCCCCAAGGCTTTTGCCAAACCGGACAAATATTCTCGATAAAAATCTTCCGGAGAATGAATAACCTGCCAGGGGACCTCAAAGGCCACCAAGCCTTTCTGGCGACATTTCTCCAGCAGCAGCCGCAGCAGAGAGGTCTTTCCGGCACGGCGCTCGCCCACGATCCAGACAGCCTGACGCACTCCTGGGGTCAGCAGCACATCCAAAGCCTTGCGCTTTTCTTCCTCTCGGTCAAAAAAATCTTTGGGTTGATCTCCTGCCGGCTCATCATGCCAAACTTCCGCTTGGAATTTCACGTTTAGGTAAGATGGTTGCTTGGTTTCCATTTTCATCTCCTCTCAAATTCCACCGGGGTCTCGGCCTAATAGGCGGCCTTTTTTCAACAGGTAACCGCGCTTGCGCAACGTTTGCAGGTAACGCTGCTCCCGGTCGCCTAGCGCCAGGCGCAGCCGGTAGATTAGAGCATCCAGGCTCTGGTCGGTAGGGAGATAGGCTTCATCCTCATTATGTAGGGCTTCAAACAATTCCTGGCGGGATACCACCCGGCCAACATGACGCGCAAGGTAAACCAGGGCCTGATACTGAAGATGGGATAAGGACGCATGCACTTCTACGCCCTCGATATAAACTTTGCCAGATTGAATATCCACGCAAATTCCCTCTGGGTCCGGCCGAGCAGGTTGCATCTGACCTTGATAAATGTTCAAGCGTTCACATTCCAGGGGAAATTGCGGCCAGCGTTGCAGCCACTCGCCAAGCAGTTCCATGCGCAAGCGATAACCGCCATCCGGTGAAGATAAGAGATAGCATTTGCGCTCCAAAGTGCGTGCGGCGGTTCTCTTGTCTGTTTCCCATGCAACTATATCCCCTGGTGCAAGGAAGAACCGGGGCTTCAATGCCATATTCAACATGACAAAACGCTCGCTCTCAAGAAAACTTTTGTAAATAAAATCGAAAATGAGGATGCTTCGTTTACAGATTGCTCGATCACACTTTGCCATCCAGGTTCGCCTAGCATTGTGTTTTCCTCCCAACAAATAGAGGCTAGCAACTTAGCCAGATAAGGATTTCCTCCCGAAAGCCGATAGATGCGCTTATACATAGATTCTTTCGCCGTTTTGTCCCCTGCTGTTTGCCCCAAAAGTGAATCCAACAATGCATCACACTCTGTCCGTTGGAGTGGCTCAAGATAAATGGGCAGAATAGACGGTGGGCTGCCGTACCCTCTGAAGAAGCGATCATGGTCTATCAGACTGGTGAATACAAATGCAATCGGGAGATTGGTACGCTGAATAATGAAACCGATCAGGGCAAGAACTTGCTTGTCCAATAGTTTCTCAGGAGTCTCAAAGAGTCTGTCGGCATCATCAAGGAACACAACAAAACGGGTATCTGAGAGAGGACGCAACATCTCTTCCAGATCAAAGCCGAAACTTGTGTAACTTTCAAAGGAGAATGGCTTTTGCCACGAAAATGACGGGAAGGCGTGATGGCACGTTCTGACCAGTCCTTCCCATAGCTCGCGGGCCAAGTCGTTCACCGTGCGAATGCCCCCAGACTCGATTGAAAAATGCAGGAAACGGATTTCAGGGGGCATTTCTTCATCCAGCATGACCTTGATACGGTTTGCAAAAGAGGTTTTCCCTATCCCCCGTTCACCATAGACATAAATCAAAATATCGGCGGTAGAGAGCAACTGATCCTTCACTTTTTTCAACGCTTCATCTTGCCCAAAGAAATCCGAAGCATCTTTTACCGCTTGCGGAAAAACTCTCCACACCGGATTGACCTGGTGAAGAGGTGGCGGCAAGGTAAAAATTCTCGGGTCGCCACTGCCTTCCAGAAGAATTGTCGCTTCCCGGTTGTACTCTTCTTTTAGTCTTTTTGCTACGTAGTGAAACAATTCGGTCACCGATATATAGTTATCCCGGTTCTGCTCTACTGCGTACAGATTTCTCAACGCTTCCAGCAGTAACCATGTGAATGCTCCATGCCTTTTTTCGGCTACCTCTATCGCGATTTCTTCAAGCGAGGAAGCAGCCAACATGGCAACCCCTCGCGTGTCCTTAAAGACATCACGCGCCTGTTCCTGGAACTCACGTCCATTTGCAAATGGCATCTGCCTTTCCTGCTCTGCCCCTAGGGATACGCCTGCATGACAAGCATCCAGGAGTATTAACTTGACCGAAGCATGACCGGTTGCGATGATTTCTTTCAAACGCGAGAGGGGAATAGTGGCGTCTTCTAGCAATTCATGATCCATATCAGACGGGCAAAGATGAGGTTTTCCATCAACCAAAACCCCATGCCCGGCAAAGTAAAAAAGGAGCGTCTCGCCAGGCCGCCCTTGCTCTACAACCCGCTTCAGTTGGCGCAGAATACTACGGCGAGATGCATTATTTTGGTGCTCATTTACGCTTTTTAGCAACTTAAGCGTATCTGGATCCGAGTCAAAAGGTGGGTTAGTGAGCACCTGGTATAACTCAGAAGCATCACTTACAGCAAATTGCAGTGGGCGTACCTTTGAGTCGGAATAATGGTTGATTCCAACCAGTACGCCCCTGCTTATGGCTGGAATTTTCTGCTTCATCCGGCAATCGTCCTTTTTGCTTTATTGTATTCACTTGTCCAAAGAAATGCTTGACTGATGGTTGGTATTATTCTAACGCAAATCTGACGCTCTAAAATTGCAAACATTCGACAAATAACTACTTGCTACTACCTTAAACGGTCCACCGTCTACCGTCTCGCAATCGCCGGAGCGGAAGGACGGAGAAGGACACGGATTTTTTGATCGAGTCCATGTTCGCCCTTGTTCGTCCGTGTCCCACTCTTATAACAGCGGGGTTCAAGCCACTGCTCGACCGTCTATCTCCATATGCCAGTTCCCGGCCGCGTCGTACCAGGAACGGGCGGAGAAGGGTGGATCCCCCTTAGTCATGGTGTGAATGCGCGCCAACAGCCAGGGCACGTCATCCACCAGCGGGAGATCCGAGAGCCGGGCATACGGAATCCATTCGGCCAGGCCTTCGGCAGAAGGCTGCGGCCGATCTGCTCCGATCACTTCGCCAGTGAACACGTACAGGCATATGCCCACCTGCGGCGAAGCATCCACGATGACGATGCCGCACAGCCAAAGGTCCGCTTCCAGACCCGCTTCTTCGCGTAATTCGCGCCGCGCGGCACTCAACACGTCCTCACCGCGCTCGACGTGTCCCCCTAATCCGTTGTAACGATTGGCCCACAAGCGTTTGTGCGGAGCACCTTTGAGCAGAAGATACTCATCCCCCCGGCGCAAAAAGATCGCCGTGCGGGGGATGAGCAGGTAACGGTCCAACGTAACGCCTTGATCAGAAACCGGCATTTCAATCGGCCAGATCGCTCACATCTTCGGCTGCGGCCTCTTCGGCGACGTAATCGCTCAGGCGCGGCATGACCAGCATCGGGCAGGCGAAGCGCTCGATGATCGGGCGGGTATCGGCCAGCCCCAAAGCGGTGAACAGGCGGCGGAACTGCGCTTCCCAGGCCGCTCCCAACCGCTCTTTGACCTCTTCCGGCAAGGCATAAATTTGAGCTTTGAAGGGCCCCAGGGCGTTCTTGCGCGTCTTGTAATAGAACTGCGCATCGCTCATCCCGGTCTTGCGCTCGCCCAAGGCGTTCACGTCCAGCCAGGCATACATTTCGCGACGCAACGCTTCGGGAATGTGATCGTAAAAGATGTTCATGAAATTCGTCGCCAGGTGGACCTCGCAAGCCTCGTATTCCACGAATTTGCCAAAGGCTTCTTCGGGCAGGGTCGAAGCGCCATGCTGGACGGCACCGGCCAAGCCGTATTCCAGACGGGCAACGCGGCTCAGATTGCGCAAGGTCTCAAAGTCCACGTCGACTTCGGCGATGCTTCCATCCGGCAATACTACGCCGCCATGCGAGGTGCCGGTCTGGATGCTGATCTTGCTCAGGCCGGGGCGTGAGGTGTAATGCGCCAGTTCGCGCCGATAGCCATCCATATAGGCACGCAGTTCCGGTTCGGTGGAATTATGCCCACCCACCTCGCCGATCTCACCGCCAATGGAAACGGTGACGCCCGGCGGTTCGATCTCGCGGATGAAGGCCGAAAACGCGGCAGAAAGCTGATAGTTTAGGCGCTGTTGCTCATCGAGCGTCGGTTTGCTCACATCGACGAGGGTGGAAGTGTCAATATCGATGTTGAAAAAGCCGGCGTTGATCGCTTCGCGCGTCAGCTCCCGCACGGCATGCAGCTCTTCCTCCGGCGAAGAGGCATAGCGACGCGCCGAAACTTGGAAGTGATCTCCCTGGATAAAGACCGGACCACGCCAACCTTCGGCGATCGCTGCGGCCAGGATATTCGTAGCATATTCGGCCGGGCGCTGAGCGGTATAACCGATCTCCGAGCGGGCGATCTCGAAGATCATGGCGGCCGCGTTCATCTCCTTCACCACGCGGAAAACGGCGCGGGCGGCGATGAACGGCAAAACACGCAGGTTGATCGCCGGCACGGTAAAGGTCGGTGCGATCTCGCCTCGGCCGCGTGCCATGTAGACCTCGTGGATCGAACAAGGGACGATGCCCAATTCCAACGCCGCCAAGCGCACCAGATAGCGCGCCCACCCCTGGCGCGGGCCACTCTCCAGAGCAGAGATCTCCGCCAGCCGACCGATCGTCCGACGCAGTTTGTGCTCGTCCACTACCCGTACGCTCTCACGTTCGAGATGCAGCGAATGTTCGACGGCTTTGAGCAATTCCTGAGGGTCAAACGGCATAAACGACTCCTGTAGAGAAAGGTTACAAATGTTCAGGCCAAGCGCCTGAGCAGCAAGACTTGATTTGGAGAGAGAGCGAAGCGCCCTTCCAGCGCCGAAGCTTTCACTTCCGGAAAGGCAAAAAGCGCTTCCCAACGGCCAGCCGGCAAGCTAAAGGGCACAAGACGGGAGGCGAAATTCAACACAACCAGCACTTCCTGCTCACCATGGCGGCGGAAGTAGGAAAGCACCCGATCCGAAACATAGAAGGGGAAAAAATCACCGGCGTGGAGGGCTGGCAGCTCCCTGCGCAGGCGGATCAGGCGGCGCACAAAGTTGAGCAGCGAATGCTCCTCACGCGCCATCACGGCCACATTGCGACGGGGATAGTTGGAATGCACCCGCAACCACGGGTGGACGGTGGAAAAGCCGGCATACGGAGCATCCGACCATTGCATGGGCGTGCGCGCGCCATCGCGACCCTTATGGAACGGCCAGTAGTGTTGTCCTAGCGGGTCGAGAATTTCTGAGCGGCTGAGCTGCACATCGCGCATACCGATCTCTTCCCCGTAGTAGATAAACGGGGTGCCGCGCAAAGTCAGCAGCATTGCCAGCACCACGCGCGGGCGTCCATCGTCTTCGCCGCGTCCATAGCGGGTAGCCGAGCGGGGAATATCGTGATTGCTCAACACGTAGTTCGGCCAAGCACGCTCACCCAGAGCGGCCTCCCATTTTTGAATTTCGCGCAAAAAGGCACGCGGATGATAGGGGGCATTGGTAAATTCAAAATTGAAAGCGGCATGGAGCAAATCCGGGCCGCAATAACGGGCGGCCTTTTCGGCGGTGGGGAGGAAAGTCTCACCGACGGCATAGCGCTGCGGGTAAGAATCCAGGATCTGGCGCAGCTCACGCAGCAACGGGAACATCTCCGGCCGATCGATATCATAGATGTGCTTTTGCCATTCAAAAGGACGGCGTCCAAAAGGGGTGAACGGATTGGAGCACAGTTGCTCATCCTTGAAATAGGCATTGAAAACATCCAGGCGGAAGCCATCCACGCCGCGCTCCAACCAGAAGCGCACCACGTCCAGCATGGCCTGACGCACCTGCGGATGGCGCCAGTTCACATCCGGCTGTTCGGGCAGGAAGAGATGCAGGTAATATTGCCCGCGTTGCGGATCAAAGGTCCAGGCGCGGCCGCCGAACGTGCCCTGCCAGTTGTTCGGAATGCGATCCTGCCAGATATACCAATCGGCCTTGGGGTTGGTACGACTGGAGCGTGATTCCTGAAACCAGGGATGTTGATCCGAAGTGTGATTGAGAACAAGATCGAGAATGATACGAATGCCGCGGGCATGGGCTTCCTGCACCAAGCGGTCGAAATCGGCCAGGGTGCCATAGCGCGGATCGATATCCTTGTACTCGGCAACGTCGTAGCCAAAATCCTTATCGGGCGAAGGATAGATCGGCGAAAGCCAGATGGCATCCACGCCGAGATCAGCCAGGTAATCGAGATGCTCAATGATGCCGTTCAGATCACCAATGCCATCGCCGTTGCTATCGGCAAAGGAGCGAGGATAGATGTGGTAAATGATGCCTTTCTGCCACCAGGGAAGTTGCGACATAGACTAACCTTGCAAGATCTGGAAGCGAATTTGCTCAATTTTATCACGCCACTCGGCGGCGGCTTGGGCCGGATGCGGAGAAGTGAGCAAAGCACGGGAAAGGTTGATCAGCAGGCCGAGACCATCGGGACGTAGGCCGGCACGCAAGGTGGACTCGAGATCGCCTCCCTGAGCACCGATGCCGGGGACAAGAAACCAGCGCTGAGGAGCGATCTGGCGCAGGCGTTCCAGGACCTGGGGAAAGGTAGCCCCGGCCACCAGTCCGAGGTTGCCGTGGCAATCCCAGGTATTTGCCAGGTGAGCAACATGCTCATAGAGCGGGCGGCCATTCTGGAGGAGCAGGTCCTGGAGATCGGCGGAGCCAGGGTTGCTTGTCTTGCACAGGAGGAAGAGGCCTTTTTCGCGGCGTTCGAGGAATGGTTCAATGGAATCATAGCCCAGATAGGGGTTGAGGGTGATGGCATCGGCGCCCAGTCGATCGAAGGCGGCGCGTGCATAGGCCTCTGCTGTGGAGGCAATATCGCCGCGTTTGGCATCCAGGATGACCGGGATCGGCCCCTGACCCAGGCGCTCAGCCTGTTCATGGATGAAGGCGATCACCTCCTGCAGGGCACGCCAGCCGGCCTCTCCAAAGGCTTCGAAGAAGGCGCTATTCGGCTTGAACGCTACGGCATAGGCAGCAGTTTCTTTAACGATGCGCAAGCAAAGGTCCCGCGCCGCCTGCGCTGTGGGGGCCGGCAGCAAGCTCGGGTGCGGGTCCAGGCCCACGCACAGCAGGGAGCCGGTGATCCGCACCCGTTCTTCTAATATCGGAAAAAAGGCTGCATGCGCCATGTGCGATCAGGCTTTGCCAAGCACCATGGCCAGGAGCGCCATGCGCACGTAGAGGCCGTATTCCATCTGACGGAAGTAGGCGGCACGAGGATCGTCATCGAAATCCATGCTGATTTCATAGACCCGCGGCAGGGGATGCATGACGATCATGCGCTGTTTGGCAGCCTTCATCACTTCGGGAGTGATGACATAGGCATCTTTGACGCTTTCGTAGACGGCCGGGTCTTCAAAGCGCTCCTTTTGGACGCGGGTGACGTAGAGCACGTCGGTTTCCGGGAGGACGTCATCCAGGCGGGTACGCTCGCTCTGTTCGATGCCCTTCTTGCGCAATTCTTCGATGATCTCCGCCGGCATGCGCAGGATTTCGGGGGAGACATAGTGAATTTTGACTTTATAGAGGGAGAGCAGGCGCGCCAGTGAGTGGACGGTGCGGCCATATTTCAGATCGCCGAGCATGGTGACGGTGAGGCCATCTATGTGGCCGAGCTCTTCCTTGATGGTGAAGGCATCAAGCAGGGCCTGGGTGGGGTGCTCGCCGATGCCATCTCCGGCATTGATCACAGGCTTGCGGGCATATTTGGCTGCCAGCGCCGCCGAGCCGACTTCCGGATGACGTAGGACGATCACATCGGCATAGCAATCCAGGGTACGCACGGTATCGGGAAGGCTTTCGCCTTTGGTGACCGAGGAGTAACGCACTTCGTTGATCGGGATGACGCTGCCGCCAAGGCGCTCCATGGCCGAAGTGAAGGAAGACGATGTGCGCGTGGAGGGTTCGTAGAACAGGTTGGCCAGGATTTTGCCTTTGAGCAGATCAAAGGTGCCGACGCGCTCGACCATGATGCGCATTTCATGGGCAACGGCGAAGATATACTCCAGGTCTTCACGGGTGAACTGGCTGACAGAAAGGATATCTTTCCCGTACCAGGGTGCATTGCGCTGATCGCCGAAGGGTAGGTGGGGATTGGAAGGTAGGGTAGGCATAGGGTTCCTCCTTTGCAAAAAGATTTAGAGATAACATTCGTGGGATGGTTGATGCAGATCGGCATAGAGTGCCGGGCGGATATTCTGTCCAAAGCCGGGCGGGACGAGGATTTGACCTTCGCGAAAGGCCTCGCGTCCACGCAGGACGACGCGTCGCACCCGGCCGCGCACCTTCCAGCCTTCGAAGGGCGTCCAAGCACAACGGGTGAATTGCGCGTGGCCGCGGATCTCCCAAAGGGCCTCTTCGTCCACTTCGATCCAGGTTTCCGGTTGTTCGGGCAAGTTGAAGATGCGCCGAGGGTTGTGATGGAGCTTCTGGACAAGGTCTTCCAAGGTCAAGCGGCCTTCGTGGACGGCGGTGAGCAGCAAGGGGAGCATGGTCTCCAGGCCAGGAAAACCGGGCGGCGCACTGCGCCGAGGGTTGTGATGGAGCTTCTGGACAAGGTCTTCCAAGGTCAAGCGGCCTTCGTGGACGGCGGTGAGCAGCAAGGGGAGCATGGTCTCCAGGCCAGGAAAACCGGGCGGGGGCGAGGCAGAATCTTTCTCTTCCAGGGTGTGAGGCGCGTGATCGGTGGCAAAGCAATCAATTACATCTAGGTTTTCCCAGAGCGCCTGTTGATCTCGGCGCGTGGCCAGGCGAGGGCGCACTTCGCCACGGCCGGGATGCTCGGCGGCAAAGGTGGGAAGGTCTTCCTCGCAGAGGAAAAGATGGTGGGGAGTGACCTCGCAGGTGACGGGCAGGCCGCGTTCTTTGGCGGCGCGGATGAGCAGAATTTCCTCGCGACGCGAAACGTGCGCCAGGTGCACCGGGCGCTGATAGATGGCAGCAAACAGGATGGCAGCGGCCAGAGT
>JBBIGZ010000099.1:0-8909 GCA_037447295.1 Chloroflexota bacterium
CCTCATCTACGGCCGCGGCGATGGCAACCCCGAACCCTCCCCCTGGTCGGCCATCGTCATCGCTCCCGAAGAGCAAGCCAACGCCCGGTTTGAGATCGTCAACGTCACTGTGGACGACCACCTCGGCCACAACTACCTGATGTACGTGCAGTACGATCACCCCGACGTCCCTGCCCAAGTCACGGTGCGCAACACCATCTTCAGCAGCCGCGGCCCCGAAGCGCCGATCTTCGTCGCCCCGGCCAGCACCGTGACCATAGATCACACCCTGTTCTTCTTCCCGCAGAACGAGATTCTGCTGACGCACGGCGAACAGACCTATACCTGCGCCAATCTTGCCGGGTTGGGGGCGGGCAACCTGTGCGGCGACCCGCGCTTCGTCCGCCCAGCTTGGGGTGAGGCAGGAGATTATCACCTGCAGGCCGGTAGCCCGGCCATCGGCTCGGGGACGACGGAAAACGCCCCAACCCTGGACCTGGAGGGCCGCCCGCGTCACTCCCCGCCGGACCTCGGCGCCTACGAACATTGAGTTGCTCATGTCAGACGATGAGGAAACCGGTCAAGTCTTTTGATAGGCAAACCAGGCCGAAGGGCGCTCGCCGCGTTCCGTGCCGTCTTGCCGCCAGAGCAGCGTCAAAGAGGCGGGAACCAGGCTCAGGTCGGCCTCAGCAAGTCCAGGTCCAGAATGATGCGCGTCTGGAGCGAGGAAGCCGTACATGAGCCAGATCCCGCCCGGGGCCAGCAAGGTCTCCAGGCGAGACAGATAGTTTTCCTTGCGTTCTCCTAAACTGTGGAAGCAGCCAATGTCGAGCGCCAAATCGAACGGCGCAGGGAAAGAGGGCAGGCGCGTCACGTCGGCCACCAGGAATTCGACCGGCAGGTCGGCCTCTCTGGCTTTGCGTTTGGCGAGGCGGATGGCGCGCGGGATGAAGTCTATGCCGGTTACATCCCAGCCGGCCCTGGCCAGCGTAAGGGCGTTCGTGCCGCTGCCGCAGCCCAGGTCGAGGGCGCGCCCTGGAGGATGTTGGGCGATGAAGTCCAATAATTCGGGTGGACTGACGCCGGTGTCCCAGGGTGGCTTGGATAGATAAGACAGGGCAAAATGCAGTCGGCGCAGCATGTTCATTCGAGACTGCGGCGCACGCGCTGGACGTCTAGCCGCCCCACCTCGCGCCAAACTTCGTTTCCCTGCGCGTCAATGTAAATGAAAGTGGGGGTGTATTGAAATCCATACAGTGCAGCCAGTTCGCGTCCTGTCTCTTCCTGGACGTTGAGGCGGATGATTAGGAGGCGGCCTTGCAGTTCCTGTTCCAGGGCGTCTACGATGGGTTTCATTTGCGTACAAGCCAGGCAGTAGGGCGACTGGAATTCCAATAAGACGGGTTGCCCTTGCCCAATCATGGCTTGCACTTTTTGGGCGTCTTCCATCAGCGGCGTCTGGACTGGATGCAGCCTGAGCCAGGCGATAAACAGGCCGCCGGCCAGTATTCCCAACGCGAGGAAATCACGCAGCGTAGGGCGATGATGGCGGACGAGCGCAACCGTTACGGCAAAAAACAGCGCAACAGCCAGCAACAGCGCAGAATATTGGTTGAGGATTTGTCCCATTGTTCCTGCCTATTATGTGATAGTCCACACTTTGACAATTCACCTTTCTTCTTTTAGAATCGAGCAGTTGGTATTATCGATTCCACTGTAAGAACCTTAAAGTTTCACCGTGTAGATATGGACTAGGGAGTTTCCCTTCCCTTACTCGATGTCTCGGCGGTTCGATTTTTTACCTTTTGCAGTGGATTCATTATCCCATTCACAGGAAAGGTTGTCATGAAAGAGTATACCACTGAGTTCCTCCGCAATGTGGCGTTGGTGTCGCATGGCGGGGCCGGCAAAACCATGCTGGCAGAGGCATTTCTGCATTTTTCTGGCGCTACGACGCGCCTGGGTAAGGTGGAGGACGGGACGAGCGTTTCTGATTACGACGAAGAAGAGATTCGGCGTAAGATTTCGATTTATACAAGTGTGCTGCCGGTCGAACACCGCGATCATAAAATCAATGTGCTGGATGCCCCCGGTTACACGGATTTCATCGGCGAGGTCATTTCGACCCTCTCGGTTGCCGATGGAGCGTTGGTGTTGGTGGATTCGGTTGCCGGGCTGGAAGTTGGCACCGAAATTGCCTGGCGTTACCTGGATCAGTTCAATCTGCCACGCTTCGTGGTCATCAACCGCCTTGACCGCGACAACGCCAATTTCAGCAAGGCTTTGGCGAGCATGGAGGCGTTTTCTTCCACCCGCCTGATCAAGGTGCAATTGCCCATTGGCGAGAAGCATGATTTCAAGGGCGTGGTGAATTTGATTTCCATGAAAGCCTTTTTAGGAGACGGCAAAACCGCCGGCGACATTCCGGCGGACATGAAGGAGGCTGCTGAAGAGGCGCGTTTTGCTTTGGTGGAAGCGGCGGCGGAAGGGGAGGATGCGCTGCTGGAAAAGTATCTCGAAAACGGCTCGCTCTCCGACGAGGAACTGCTGCGCGGCCTCAAGCAGGTGATTCGCTCCGGGAGTTTCATCCCGGTCTTTTGCGCTGCCGGCGGACACGAAATTGGCATCGGCCCCTTGCTGGACGCTATTTTGAATTTGCTGCCCTCGCCAGCAGAGGCGCCGGCGCGCAAAGCGCAAGGCAAGGACGGCGAAGAGACCTTGACCGCCTCCGATAGCGGTCCTTTAGCGGCTTATGTTTGGAAGACCACTGCCGACCCCTTTGTGGGCAAGATGACCTATTTCCGCGTGTTTTCAGGCTCCATCCAATTGGACGCGCGGGTGTGGAATCAGAACAAAGGCGCAGAGGAGCGCATGGCGGGGCTGCATCTCCAGCGAGGTAAGGAGCAGATCCCTGTCAAAGTGGTTCATGCAGGCGACATTGCTTCGGTAGCCAAACTGACGGTCTCGGCTACCGGGGACACTTTTTTCAAATGGCAGCAGACGCCGCTGCGGCGCGCCTGCGCACCCAGATTGACTCCAAGCCGCAAGCGCTGGACGACGTGGACCGCGCCATGCAGCTGGAGATCGAGCGCGAAGCGCTCAAGAAGGAAAGCGACCGTGCCTCCAAAGAGCGCCTGCAAAAGATCGAGCAAGAACTGGCCGATCTGCGCGAACAGGCTGCCCAGCTGCGTGCCCGATGGGAGCACGAAAAGCGCCTGATCGCCGAGCTGCGTTCGCTCAAGGAGCAGATCGAACAAACCCGCCTGGAGATCGAACGCGCCGAACGCGCCAGCGACCTGGAGAAGGCGGCCCGCCTGCGCTATGGCGAGCTGCCGGCCCTCGAAAAGCGCCTGCGCGAACAAGAAGCGCGGCTCAAGGAAGCCCAAGCGCAGGGCGCACTGCTCAAAGAAGAAGTAGATGCCGAAGAGATCGCTGCCGTGGTCTCGCGCTGGACGGGGATTCCCGTGGCGCGCCTGATGGAAGGTGAAACGCAGAAGCTACTCCACATGGAAGAGCGCCTGCATCAGCGCGTCGTCGGGCAAGATGAGGCCATCCGCGTCGTCTCCAACGCCGTGCGCCGTGCCCGGGCCGGCTTGCAGGACCCGAATCATCCGATCGGCTCCTTTCTCTTCCTCGGCCCCACCGGCGTGGGGAAGACCGAGCTAGCACGCGCCCTGGCCGAATTCCTATTCGACGATGAGCGCGCCATGGTGCGCATTGATATGAGCGAATACCAGGAGAAGCACACCGTCTCACGCCTGATCGGCGCGCCGCCGGGCTACGTGGGCTACGAGGAAGGTGGCCAGCTCACCGAAGCGGTGCGGCGCCGACCGTATAGCGTGGTGCTCTTCGATGAAATCGAAAAGGCGCATCCGGAAGTCTTCAACGTTCTGCTCCAGCTGCTCGATGACGGTCGCCTGACCGATGGGCAAGGTCGCACGGTGGACTTCCGCAACACCTTGGTGATTATGACCTCCAACCTGGGCAACACACTCTGGGAAAACGGGCACCGCGTGAGCCGAGATGAGATCACCCGCGTGCTCCAAGCACACTTCCGTCCGGAATTTCTCAACCGCATTGATGAGATCGTCATCTTCCACCCGCTCACGCGCGAGCACATCGCCGGGATCGTTGATATTCAGCTACGGCGCGTGGCTCAGCTGCTGGCGGAAAAGGGCTACCAGGTTGAGATCACTGAGGCAGCGCGCGAGTACTTGGCCGAAGTCGGCTACGATCCGCAATTCGGTGCCCGTCCGCTCAAGCGCGCCATTCAGCGCGAACTGCAGGACCGATTGGCGCTCAAGATCCTGGCTGGCGAGTTCAAAGAAGGGGATACCATCCGCCTCGATCGCGGCCCAGATGGCTTGACCTTCTCCGCTGTTGTGCCGGTGGTGGAAGGGGAAGTGGTCGCCTAAACAAAAGCTCACCCTCGGGGGAGAAATCCTTCGGGGGTGAGTTTTTTAAGGGACGGTGGACGGTGGATGGTGGACGGTGGATGGTGGACGGTGGAGGGGAAGCAGAATTTACGGGCGGCGCTCCATGGCGCTGGCGCTAATCGGATGATAAGTAGGTTCACCACGGGCAGCAATTCCATTGCCGATAGAGGCAGAAACTGGGGTCGGTTTAGGGGCAGGGGTCACCGGGCGCGGCATTGGCTGGGCAGGGACAGAGGAACGCACCGCCGAACGAGGCTGTTCCGAGACACGCTGCTCCATTTCCTTTTGCGCCAGGGTGAAAAGGCGTTCCCCGGCCACGGCAAATGTGCCGATGATCAACACCCGCACCAGCCAGACCATGACGGCAACCAGAATGGGAACGATACGCTGCATGGTAGTCTGACCAATTAGCAAGGTGCTGTTGGAGGTGTGATTCAAAACGGCCACGGAAACACCCCACCAAGTGAGCGCGGCGTTGAATAGGGCGGCCAGCAACCAGGCTCCGAAGAGATACCAGACCTCCACCGGCTCATTGCGCCCTTGTTCGGGGGTGAAGATGCGGGCAATGCCGGCAAAGTCAATGCCGCAAAAGGCAATCGCCAGAATGGTAGACCAACGTAGGCCGGCAAAGCTCAGATCGCCCAAAATATCATGCAGGGCAAAGGCCGTGGTGGAGTAGTTGAAGATCTCAAAAGCGATCAGCGCCAGCAACAGGATGCTGCCGAAGATCGCACCGCGCTGCAGGGCTGAAAATTCTAGAAACGGTAGGAAATCAATCTTCAGGGTGCGGTTCATGGGGACTCCTTTCTGGTAAGAGGAGAATTCGCGAGTACGGAGAGAGAGCCTTTCAGTGCTTATATTTTAGAACATGCGTTCTATATTTGTCAAGAGGGTAAATGTAGATCGGGTATAATTCCAGCCATGTCACGATTCAACCTTCCCGACGACCCTCCAATCCACACCACTCCCCCTCTCTACATCGAAGTGAAGGGGAGTCATCGCGAGATCGGGCGGCAGATCGGCGAGGCCTGCCGCGAGAAGGTGGTGCATAGCGTCGAAAACGCGCGTCGCCTGCTGGCGAGCGCCTACGATCAGTTGGAATTGACCTGGGAAGGAGCACAGATCCAGGCACGTAAATACCTACCGTTTGCCGAGGAGCGCTACCCGCAATACGTTGAAGAGCTGCGCGGCATTGCCGAGGGGGCAAACGTAGCCTTCGACGACCTGAATGTGCTCAACGCCATGGAAGCGGTGACGATGGACGCCCTCCACCTCACCCACTGTACCAGCATGGCGGTGAACGAAACGTGCACCGCAGATGGTCACTTGCTCCTGGCACATAATGAGGATTGGGTGCCAGAAGATGAGGACGATGTCTACGTTGTCCATGCCGAACCGGATGATGAGCCCCACTTCCTAGCAATGAACTACGGGGGACTGTTGCCGAATGTGGGTTTTAACGCCTATGGTGTGGCACAGTTGATCGATTCGGTCTACCCTTCGGATTCACGCATCGGGTTGCCGCGCATTATCCTCTCCCGTGCTATTTTGGCGGCACGCACGCCGGCGCAGGCGCTCCAGGCCTGCCTTGTGCCCCATCGTGCAGCCGGATATAACCATTTGCTGGCCCACGAGAGTGGAGAGATCTACTCGGTGGAGGTTTCGGCGCGGCGATTCGATATCCTCTATGCCCACAATGGCTACATGGTGCACACGAATCATTACCTTTCGCCGCGCATGCAAGAGGTGGAAAAGGGCCCGGAAGAGCTGATCTCTTCACGGGTGCGCTATTTCCGCGCCCGGCGTTTGTTAGAAAGCAACACCAGCCATACCATCAAGACGCTACAGCAGATCCAGAAAGACCACGTCAATTTCTCGAATTCGATCTGCAACCATGCGGTGGACATCAACGATCCGCTGGACCGCGAGAAAACGATTTACGCCTTGGTGATCGACTTATCGACGCGCCAGATGCACATTGCTTGGGGCAATCCCTGTCGCAACATGTACCATACTTTTCATTTGCGAGGTTAGTCTTGAACAACTTGGACGATCTCTCTATTTACGCTACACTCGACCCCCAAGGGATGGGAGATGAGATCGATGCGCTGCCTTCTCAGTTGGAGACGGCTTGGCAACTAGGAATGACTTTTGAATTGCCCGTTTTGCGCCGGCCGTTGAAGAACGTGTTGATCGCCGGGATGGGCGGTTCGGCCATCGGGGGTGAGTTGGTGGCGGCTTATCTGATGCCGAAGAGCCGTGTGCCGATCTTCGTTCACCGGGATTACGGGGTGCCGGCCTGGGTGGATGAAGGAACGCTGGTGGTGGCCTCTTCGCATTCGGGGAATACCGAAGAAACGTCGGATGCCTTCGATGCCGCTTTACGGCAGGGTGCTCAGGTTGTGGTCCTGTGTACGGGCGGCGAGCTGGCGCAGAAAGCTCAGGCGCAGGGGTTGCCACTATGGCAGTTTAAGCATAAGGGGCAGCCACGCGCCGCCGTCGGTTTCTCTTTTGGCCTTTTGCTGGCGCTTTTGACCCGTTTGGAGATCGCGCCGGACCCCACGGCAGAGCTGGAAGCGGCGCTGCGCACGATGCGAGAACAGCAGGAGGCATTGCGACGCGAGGTGCCGGTGGTGCAGAACGCGGCCAAGCGGCAAGCCGGACAACTGCTGGGACGTTGGGCGCATGTGCTGGCGGCGGGCTCGCTGGCTCCGGTGGCGCGGCGCTGGAAGACGCAGATCAACGAGCTGGCAAAGGCCGGGGCTTCGTTCGAGGTGCTACCGGAGGCCGATCACAATACGCTGGCCGGGATTTGGCAGCCGCAAAATCTGCAACCTTTGGGCATTCATCTGTTCATTCAGGGGCGCGGTGAGCATCCGCGTAACCGTTTGCGCCTGGATCTCACTCGCCAGGCGTTTATGCTGGAGGGGCTGAACACCGATCTTTATCAGGCAAAAGGGGAGACATTGCTGGAAAACATGTGGAGCGCGATCCATTTCGGGGACTATATGGCCTATTACCTGGCGATCGCCTACGGTGTGGACCCGACGCCGGTGGAGATGTTGGAGAATTTCAAGAGGAGTATGAAACAGCATCAATGAAGTGTTCTCTGGTGATCCGGGCCTATAACGAGGAGGCGCATATCGGGCGCTTGTTGGAGGGGGTGGAAAAGCAGAGCGTGCGGGATGTGGAGGTGATCCTGGTAGATTCCGGTTCCACCGATCGCACGGTGGAGATTGCGCGTCAGTTTGGGGCGCGCGTGTTGCACATCCATCCGCAGGAGTTTACGTTTGGGCGCTCTTTGAACATTGGGCTGGCGGCAGCAAGCCATGAGCTGGTGGTGATCGCTTCGGCACATGTCTATCCGGTCTATCCAGATTGGCTGGAGCGGTTGCTGGAGCCATTTGCCGATCCGCGCGTGGCGCTGACCTACGGTAAGCAACGTGGGGCGCCTTCTTCTAAGTTTTCGGAGCACCAGATTTTCCATCGCTGGTATCCGGAGGTGAGTCAACGCTATCAGCCGCATCCGTTCTGCAACAATGCGAATGCGGCCATTCGGCGATCGCTTTGGGAGATTCATCCATACGATGAAACGCTGACCGGGTTGGAGGACCTGGCCTGGGCAAAATGGGCGCAGGAACAGGGCTACGCCATTTCGTATGTAGCAGAGGCGGAGATCACCCACGTTCATAACGAGACGCCGCGCGCCGTCTATAACCGCTATCGGCGCGAGGCCATGGCTTTTAAGCGCATTTTCCCGGAATCCCGCTTCGGTTTTTACGACTTTCTGCGCCTGACGGTGTTTAACATTGCGAGTGATCTCTGGCATGCTTCCCGTCAAGGGGTGCTGCAGGTGCACTTTAAATCCATTTTCTGGTTCCGCCTGATGCAGTTTTTGGGCACGTACCGCGGTTACCGAGAATCCGGCCCTCTCACCCAGCAATTGCGCGAGACATTTTATTACCCCCGTGGTTTTGTAGCGGATTCCTCGATGACGCGGCGCGAGGTGGAGCCGATCCGATATTCCAAATAGTGCGCCTTTTGGCTGTTCTACTCTCTGCAAGCTACAGGCCGAAGCCCATCCCCCGTCTAATCCTACGGTCTACCGTCCTAAATAAAGGAGGTCCCATGCAAATCCTTCTCTGGTCGGCGTTCGGTTACCTATTCGGTAGCATTCCCTTTGCCTTTCTCATCGGAAAGATCTTCGCGCGACGGGATATTCGCACAATCGCTGATGGCAACCCCGGAGCGACGAACGTGATCCGCGCCGGCGGGTGGAAGGTGGGAATGCTGGCCGTTTTGCTGGAGGTCTTCAAGGGTTTCCTACCGGTCTATTTGGCACGCGAGAGTGGTTTGAATGAGTGGCGATTGGTGCCGGTGGCGCTTTCACCGATTTTGGGACACGCAACACAACCGTTCCTGGGATTCCACGGCGGAAAGGCGCTGGGCGCGAGCGGCGGGGCCTGGCTGGCACTGATCGGATTGTGGGTATTT
>JBBIGZ010000100.1:0-8789 GCA_037447295.1 Chloroflexota bacterium
TCCAAGTACTGGCCGCTTTTCGTCAGTATGGCGATTGGCTGACGCGCCTGGGGATTGATAGTGTTGGTGCGTTGAACGAAGTCATCACCCAAGGTCGCATCGACGAGATCATCTTGGTTTCAGAAGCGCTTCAGGAACAGCACATTGCCGAAATCGCCCGTCAGATTGCCGAAAGTGGTCAGCGTATCGTGCTCATTGCCGGTCCCTCCTCTTCCGGCAAGACGACCTTTTCGCGTCGCCTGGCGGTACAATTGCTGGCGCTTGGGCTCGATCCTTTCCCCTTGGAGCTGGATAACTACTTTGTGGATCGGGAGAAGACACCGTTGGATGAGAACGGTCAGCCGGATTTTGAAATGCTGGAAGCGCTGGACCTGCCTTTATTGGCCGAACATCTCGAACGCCTGTTGGCCGGGGAACGGGTGCAGCTGCCGCATTATAACTTTCGCACAGGGAAACGAGAACCCGGCGAAGAAGTGCAGCTCAAACCATCGCAACTCCTGATCCTAGAAGGCATCCATGGCCTGAACGATCGCCTCCTTCCTGGGACCTTGAGCCGCCGCGCCTACCGAATCTACGTCTCGGCCTTGACGCAGCTTAACCTCGATCGTCATAATCGCGTCTCCACTACCGATACGCGCCTGATCCGCCGCATCGTGCGCGATGCACGGGAGCGGGGCTATAGTGCGGCGCAGACTATCTCCCGCTGGGAGCAGGTGCGACGTGGCGAGAAGCGCTATATTTTCCCCTATCAGGAAAATGCCGATGTCATGTTCAATTCCGCGCTGGTCTATGAACTGGCAGCGCTCAAGCCCTATGCCGAACCGCTTTTGCGTCAGGTGCCTTGTGGCACGCCGGAATACATCGAAGCCCGGCGGCTGCTGGCACTTTTGGAGTGGTTCCTGCCGTTGGAGGAATCCCATATTCCTGAAGACTCGATCGTCCGCGAATTTCTGGGTGGGTCGATCCTGCGCCATTTCACCCGCTGGCATTTCTGAGCCGTTGAGATCGATGCGCAAACGTATGCAACATAGGAGCTCTGGTTCAGCGAGACATAGATGACTTCCCTGCAAAAGGTTTTCGACCACCAAGTACACCAAGTACACAAAGGATTTTGGGCGTTCAACCAAAAATAACTTTGTGATCTCCTTCGTGGTAAACACAGTTTTTGCAGGAGAGTCATAGATACAAAAATGCATCTCGAAAACGTTTACCGGTTGTTAACCATCTGTTCTTCTGTGGTTAAGAGGCCTGGGGTATCCTCAGATCAGATATCCTAAAAACGAAAGGAGAAGAACGATGAAACGCTTGTACCTTGTAATGTGGGCTCTGATTCTTGCCCTGCTCCTAGCCGCTTGCGGACAGGCGGCGACTCCGACGCCTTCTGGTCAAGCAACCGCTCCGAGCTCTTCCGAGATGGCGTCCACTCCGAGCGCTTCCACAGGTGAGACCAACACGGCGCTCGAAGGGAGTATTCTGATAGATGGTTCTAGCACGGTAGCACCGATCAGTATGGCAGTCGCCGAGGAGTTCCAAGCACAGTTCCCGAAAATGCAAGTCGCGGTCGGCATTTCCGGCACCGGTGGCGGCTTCAAAAAGTTCTGCATAGGTGAGACCGACATTTCCGATGCTTCGCGCCCGATTAAGGCTTCGGAGATGGAAGTTTGCCAACAGAACGGCATTGAGTATATCGAATTGCCCGTGGCCTATGATGGCTTAGCCGTGGTTGTTAACCCACAGAATGATTTTGCCTCTTGCCTCACGGTCGAGGAACTGAAGAAGACCTGGGAACCCGAAGCGGAGGGCAAGATCACCAATTGGAACCAGGTGCGCAACACTTTTCCCGATCGTCCGCTCAGCCTATATGGCGCCGGTACCGATTCGGGCACATATGATTACTTCACCGAGGCTATCATGGGGAAATCCGGTGCCAGTCGTGGTGATTACCTGCCGAGCGAAGATGATAACGTGCTGGTCCAAGGCGTGAGCGGCGATGAAAACGCTCTGGGCTTCTTCGGCTTGGCCTATTACGAGGAAAACAAGGATAAGATCAAATTGGTAGCGATTGATGCAGGGGATGGCAACTGTGTGCTTCCCTCTGAAGAAACCGTGATGAACGGAACCTATCAACCGCTCTCGCGTCCGCTTTTCATCTACGTCAATCGGGCGAGCATCGATAAAAAACCGGAGATTGATGCTTTCATCAAGTTCTATGTGGAAAATGCCGCCAGACTGAGTGCTGAGGTCGGCTACATTCCTTTGCCCGAAGAGATCTACCGATTGGCCTTGGAACGCTACAATAATCGCATTACCGGCACCGTGTTTGGAGGTGAAACACCGGTCGGAGTTTCCTTGCAAGATTTGCTCTCCAAAGAGAAGTAACTTTTTCCGAATATACGATTATAATCACGGGTGATGCCGACAAAATTGGCATCACCCGGAGGGTTGTATATGCGCTCTTCGCTTCTACGTACTGAATATCGACGTGTCTGGTTGACGGAGAAGATCATTAAGGGGGTGCTCTTTGGAATGGCTCTCATATCCGTCTTGACCACGGCGGGGATTGTCCTTGTCTTGCTGCGAGAAACGATCTTGTTTTTCCGCCAGGTTTCGCCGGCACAATTTTTCCTCGATACGCGCTGGACGCCTCTTTTCGCTTCCAAGCGGTTTGGTATTTGGCCGTTGATCAATGGAACTTTTCTGGTGACGGTGGTTGCCCTTGCCGTAGCCTTGCCGCTGGGAATACTGGCGGCAATTTTTATGAGCGAGTATGCCGGTGCCTCTTTGCGTCGATGGCTGAAGCCGATCTTGGAAATTCTGGCAGGCATCCCTACCGTCGTCTACGGTTATTTTGCGCTCACTTTCATCACGCCGATGCTACAGCGTATTTTCCCTCAAACTCAGGTGTTCAACGCGTTGAGTGCCGGTCTGGCAATGGGCTTTATGATTTTGCCCTTGATGGCCTCGCTTTCAGAAGATGCCTTTTCTGCTGTCCCATATTCCCTGCGCGAGGCTGCCTATAGTCTGGGAGCCACCCGTTTTGAGGTGGCGACCCAGATCATCTTGCCAGCCGCTTTTTCCGGCGTGACGGCGGCTTTTATCCTTGCCTTTTCGCGCGCTGTAGGGGAAACGATGATCGTGGCCATCGCTGCCGGTCAACAGCCAAAACTTACTCTCAATGTGCTTGAATCCATTGAAACCATGACGGCTTACATCGTCCAGGTTAGTCTGGGGGATACGCCTCAGCAGAGCATTGCCTATCTTACAATTTTTGCCGTTGGCATGATGCTCTTCCTGATCACGCTGAGCCTGAACATCATCAGTCACTTTGTGGCGCAAAAAGTGCGGGAGGCCTATCAATGAGAGCGGTGATCACCCCTCAACGTACGGATGATGACCTCAAACAACGCCATCGCAAGGGGATGTTCTTCGCAGCCTTGGCTTTTGGGGCAGTGTTGCTGGCAATTGTGGTTTTGACGACCCTTCTGATAGATGTGTTCGTGGATGGCTTGCCTTGGCTGCGAACGCAATTCTTTACCAACTTCCCTTCTCGTTTTCCGGAAAAAGCCGGTCTCCGTTCGGCGCTTCAGGGGACCTTTTGGCTTATGATCTCGACCGCAATCGTGGTAATACCCGTGGGGGTAGGGGCTGCGATCTACCTGGAAGAATATGCTACCAAGGGACGCTTAACGCGCTGGATAGAGATCAATGTGGCTAATTTGGCAGGCGTGCCTTCGATTATCTACGGTTTGTTGGGACTTGGGTTGTTTGTGCGCAGTCTCGCCTTGGGGCGGAGTTTGCTGGCCGGCGTGCTAACCATGTCACTGCTCGTGCTTCCGATAGTGATCGTCTCCTCACGGGAGGCACTGCGTGCGGTACCTTCCTCTCTACGCGAGGCAGCGATTGCCCTCGGTGCTAGTCCCTGGCAGGTTATCCGGGATCATACCTTGCGGTATGCTATGCCTGGTATCCTAACCGGTGTTATTCTGGCTCTTTCGCGTGCCATTGGCGAGACGGCACCTTTGATTACTATCGGCGCGCTCACCTATATTGCCTTTGACCTGCGCAGCCCCTTCGATCTTTTCACCGTAATGCCGATCCAGATCTTCAACTGGATCTCTTTGCCTAAGAAGGAATTCCATGAGCTTGCCGCAGCGGGGATCATTGTTTTGCTGGCAATGACCCTCTTGATGAATGCATTAGCCATTTTCCTTCGAAATCGTTTGCAGCAGAGGTGGTAGGATGGCAGAAACGATCATGGAAATTCGCAATCTCAGCGTGTGGTATGGAGATTTTCGCGCTATTAGAGAAGTCAACCTCCCGATCTATCGCAATGCCATTACGGCGATCATCGGCCCTTCCGGGTGTGGAAAAAGTACGTTGTTGCGTTCTCTCAACCGCATGAACGAACTGATGCCGAATGTGCGCACGGAGGGGGAAGTGTTATTAGAGGGGCAGAATATTTATGCTCCGGGGATCGATCCGGTTGCCGTGCGGCGGCGCATTGGCATGGTTTTCCAAAAACCCAATCCTTTTCCTAAGAGCATTTACGAAAACATTGCTTGGGGGGTGCGTATTAACGGTTTCCGCGGCTCGCGGGCCGAAATGGACGCGCTGGTGGAAAACGCTTTGCGTCAAGCTGCATTATGGGATGAAGTGAAGCATAAGCTTCACGAAAGTGGCTATTCGCTTTCAGGTGGGCAGCAGCAGCGTCTGTGCATTGCCCGGGCGATCGCGTTGCAACCGGAAGTAATCTTAATGGATGAACCTGCCTCGGCCCTCGATCCGATCGCTACTTTGCGCATTGAAGAGCTCATGCAGGAATTGAAGAAGAGTTACACCATTGTAGTTGTGACCCATAACATGCAACAGGCGGCGCGCGTTTCGGATTATACGGCGATGATGATGTTGATCGGAGAAACGCGTTCGGGGACAGTCATTGAGTTTGGCGAAACGCAGCGCATTTTCACTCGGCCCTCGGATAAACGTACCGAAGATTATGTCACCGGACGCTTCGGATAGCCAAAAAATGCGCCTCAATCACTTTCCTATCTGCCAGGCGCCGCAAGCGCAAAACGGGGAGAGGGGCTATTTGGCTCCTCTCAAATATCCCGTAGATCCTTTCCATTTTTTTCGGTGTCCGTGTTATTTGTCTGTGCCTCATTGATTGAATCGATCCTCACGTGGCAAACATGGTTTTTACAGTAGAGTCGGCTTTTGAATAACCAGTGCTAGAGTGCTTCTCTTTCAATCGTTGTGCCAATTGTTCGCTAAGCGTTGATTTCCCGGAGCCCGTACTTCCGATGATGACCAAACGAGTGTAAGAAAATCTATTATGAGCTATCTGATTTTGGTGGTAGAAGATGAGTCGGCGTTGCGAGAGGTCCTTGCATACAATCTGCGAAAAGAAGGATACCGCGTCGAGATGGCTGTAGATGGTTGGCAGGCTTTGGAAAGCGCTCGACGTTTGCAACCTGACCTGATTTTGCTGGATGTGATGTTACCGGGTTTGGATGGTTTTGAGATCACCCGTCGGTTGCGTCAGGAGAGGACGGTGCCAATCATCATGCTCACAGCCCGCACGGAAGAGATCGATCGGGTGGTTGGGCTAGAAGTCGGAGCAGATGACTATATCCTCAAGCCGTTTTCCATGCGGGAACTGTTGGCCCGGATCAAAGCACAGTTGCGGCGTGCTACCATGTTGCAGCCGACGGGTGAGCCCAGCCAAGGACTTACCTTTGGCAATTTGACCATTTCGGTCGAGCGCCACGAGGTGTTCCTTGATGGACGATTGCTGTACTTGAAGCCAAAAGAATACGACTTGTTACTTTTCTTTGCCCGTCACCCACGAAGGGTGCTTTCGCGTGAATATATTCTCAATCAGGTGTGGGGATGGGAGTATACCGGCGATAGTCGCACCGTGGATGTGCATGTGCGCTGGTTACGGCAGAAGATCGAACCCGACCCGCAACATCCGGTGCGTATTGTGACCGTGCGCGGCGCTGGGTATCGGTTCGATGGGTAGTGGGTGGTGGATGTCCGACGTCAATGAGCTTGGGTTTAGATAAACCTTTTTTCCCTGATAGATGCCTCGTTTTTCGGTTTCCTGCTCCCCTTTTCGCCATTTTCCTAAATTCCTTTCTCTATGGCAGAGATTGCCCTCTTCATCCTCGTATTCTTGCTCATTCTAATCTTGTGGCAGCACCTTCGTCTTCGCCGCCGGTTAAAGGAGTACGCTGCGTACTTGCGAAGCGAACCCGCTGAATTGCCCGCCGTCTCGGGCTTGGAGGATCTCTCTGCGACGGTGCGTGCTCTGTTTTTATCCTTGCAAACACGACTTCAGGAGGAGCGGCAGGAACGGGCGCGATTGACCATGCTTCTGGAGCAGTTGAGTGATGCGGTGCTCCTCGTGAACGAAGACGGTCTGGTCACTTTTCTCAATCCGGCCGCCGAGCGCCTGTTTCAGATAGCAGGTCATCTGGCTATTGGGCATCCGGTGGAGGAAGTGTTGCGTCATCATCGCCTGATCGAAGTATGGCGCCTTAGCCATGAGCGCCGTGAGAGCCGTTCGGAATGGATCGAATGGCCAAGACGACGACTTTTTCTTCAGTGTATTGCCGTTCCTGATCGATATAGAAATGGCGGGAGTCTGCTGCTGATCCAGGATCTCACCCGTCTGCATCATCTTGATGCTGTGCGACGTGATTTTGTTGCCAACTTTTCGCATGAAATACGCACGCCGTTGGCGACTATTCAGGCGCTTGCCGAGACCTTACGTGGCGGTGCCCTGGAGGATGCTTCGGTGGCGCAGCAGTTTCTGGAGCAGATCGAGCATCAAGTTCAGGTCTTGACCCGCCTTGCCGAAGGACTGTTGGAGCTTTCACAGTTGGAATCCGGCGCTGTTCAGCTCAAGGTGCAACCTGTGGAGGTTCTTTCGCTGCTGGAACGGGTGGCCGAACGTATGCGCTGGCAAATCGAACAGGCAGGGTTGAGCCTGATTTTGGAATGTGCAGCATTGCCTGCGGTCTTGGCCGATCCTCTGCGCTTGGAACAGGTGTTGATCAACCTGTTGCAGAATGCGGTGCGGTTTTCTTCGCCGGGCAAGCGCATTTGGGTTTCCGCCGTATACGAAAGCGAGGTTGAGCGTATTCATTTTGCGGTGCGTGATGAGGGGCAGGGAATTGCGGAAGAACATCTGCCGCGCATCTTTGAGCGCTTCTATAAGGCCGGCCATTCGGAAGGACATGGATTGGGATTGGCAATTGCACGCCATGTTATTGAGGCACACAAAGGTCGTATTTGGGTGGAGAGTACTTTAGGACAAGGCACTACGTTCCATTTTGTGTTGCCGGCAGCCTTTACGCCTGAGGTCGGGGGAACAGAGTAAAAGCGACGGAGCCTGGTAGCCTTGTAGGTAAGCACATTAAACAAAGAGAAAACCCGGCTTCCAGACCAAACCATTCACGCTTTCTTTGGCCTATAACTCCTATTTCGGGGGATTTTCCAATTCCCGAACCGCCATTCTAGCCCACAAGTTACGGTATGCCGCCGTCTCCTGTAACAGAGAGCGCACAGCGCGGAACAGCTCGTTCTGCGCGTAGGGGTTGGCTTGCTCGTTTCCCCGTCGGAGGATCACCGTGCCCTCCTCAAATTCTGCCTCGATGTGCCCCCCGGCCGCCAGCCATTCCAGACCCAGGCGCACAGTCAGCTCACGTTCGGCGGTGGCTGCCACCAGGTCGGCCAGGGAGGCGCGGCCTCCCTTATGGCGCAGAGCGTATTTCACCAGCCCGGCCAGACGTGAAAGAAACGCCTCTGCTGTTTGGGGTGGAGGTGGGTCGGCCAACCAGTAGACGCGCCGCGGCCGCACCCGTTCCCAGAGCTCGCGCCACTCGCGCGGTCCCGGTGGGATGGTGTAGATGCCGATTTCGGGCGCGGGGGGAAGGGAATAGCGATGAAAACACTGCAGGTAAGCCGGCAACTCTGCCCCTTCGGCCAACACCGGCAAAGAGGCCGGCAGCCCCTTCAGCCCCTCGGCACGGCGGTCCAGGACCTCGGGCGGAAGCAGCTGCACCTCGGGCATTGTCTGCGGCCGTAGCCGAAAGGCGATCCATTCCAGCTGCAGCGTCCGTTGACCGCGGAAATCCTGAGCGCGCGCCGTGAAGGCGATATCCAACTGCCCGTTTGGCCACTCACCGTTGTTCCCGTTCCACCAGATCAGGCTTTGGATTTTTCCGGCTTCATCGCGCACCGTCAAGCGCAGGTGTTCTTGTTCGCGCCCGATTGGCGTGACACTCTCGATCCTTACATTGCGTGTAGCCAAAACAGGATAAGGGTTGCCGGGGCCAAAGGGGGCAAGCATCTCCAACGATTCGGCCATCTCCAGGGTCACTTCCTCCAGCTTCACCCAAGCATCCAGCATGAACGTTGGTTCCGGGAGGGTAGGCGTTTGTTCAAGAATCGCCTGGGAGAGCCGCCGACGGAAGGCTTCCAGGTTTTGAGGGGGCAGCGCCAGCCCGGCCGCCATCGGGTGACCACCGTAGCTATGGAGCAGGTCGGCGCAGGCGGCGATGGCCTGGGTGAGGTGAATGCCTTCCACCGAGCGTGCCGAGCCGTGTAGCAGGCCATCTTCGCCCAGGGTGAGCAGGATCACCGGACGAGCATAGCGCCCAACCAGGCGCGAGGCCACCAGGCCAAGCACACCACCTGGCCAGGAAGGGCCTTCGATCACCAGCGCTGGCTGATCTAGCCAATCGGGGTTTTCTTGAATTCGGGCCTCTGTCGCCTGGCTCACC
>JBBIGZ010000101.1:0-8782 GCA_037447295.1 Chloroflexota bacterium
TGGCGGTTTCTTCGGGGATGCCGTTTTTCACCGCACCAGTGACGAATTTCTGGCGGTGTTTTTGCAGCTTATCCGGGATTTTCTTGGCGATCGCTTTGCGCAGGTCATCGGCTTCGGATTGGGTATAGCCGGCCAGGGCCACGGCGGCGTTCATCAGCTGTTCCTGGTAAACCGGAATGCCATAGGTGGAGCGGAAGATCGGTTCCAGGGCAGGGTGGCGATATTCGACTTCGGCTTCGCCGTGCATGCGGGCGATGTAATCGGGGATGAATTGCATCGGCCCGGGGCGATAGAGCGCCACCATGGCGATGACGTGTTCCAGGGTGCGCGGCTTCATTTGGGTGAGCCAGCGCGTCATGCCGCTCCCTTCCAGCTGGAAGATGCCGGCCGTTTTGCCTTCGCCGAGGAGGGCAAACGCTTTGGGGTCATCGAGGGGGATGTTGCTCAGGGTGTAGCGTTTGCCGTGCCGTTTTTCGATCAATTCGCAGGCGCGCGCCATCAGCGTGAGCGTGGTCAGGCCGAGGAAGTCCACTTTGAGCATTCCCAGGCCTTCGAGAATGCCCATTTCGAACTGGGTGACGGTGCGGATGGGGGTTTCTTCAGCGCCGGAGGTCGGGCGATGGAGGGGGAGATACTCGACCAGTGGTTTATCCGAGATGACGACACCGGCGGCATGGGTGCCGGCATTGCGCACCACACCTTCCATGCGGGCGGCGGTATCCACCAGGGTGCGGATATGTTCGGCGGATTCGTAGAGCTCACGGAATTCCGGCACCGTCTCCAGCACTTCCCGCAAGGTGACTGGTTTGCCAGGGATGGCCGGGACAAGCTTGGACAGGCGATCGACCTCGGAGAGGGGGATATCCATCACCCGACCGACATCGCGCAGCGCGGCTTTGGCGCCCATCGTGCCGAAGGTGATGATCTGGGCGACTTTATCTTCACCGTATTTGCGCACGGCGTATTCGAGCATTTCGCTGCGACGATCGTCCTGGAAATCCAGGTCAATATCTGGCATGGAGATACGGCCGGGGTTGAGGAAGCGCTCGAAGATCAGATCGTGCTCCAGGGGGTCAACCAAGGTGATTTCGAGGGTGTAGGCAACGATCGAGCCGGCCGCCGAGCCGCGAGCGTTATACCAGATGCCGCGTTCGCGGGCATAGCGACACAGGTCCCAGACGATCAGGAAGTAGGTATCGAAGCCCATTTCGTGGATGACGCGCAGCTCGTATTCCAGGCGCTCGCGCACCCGAGGCTCGTCGGCGCGTGGGCCATAGCGTTTGCGCAGGCCGCTCTCGCAGAGTTCGCGCAGGTAACTTTCGGCGGTATATCCTTGCCGGACGGGGAAGTGGGGTAGGTGGTAGCCCTTGAAGGAAAGGTCCACCTGGCAGCGTTCGGCGATCAACAGCGTGTTTTGTAGGGCTTCCGGCAATTCCCCGAAGAGCGCGGTCATTTCCTGCGGAGAACGCAGGTAGTAGGAAGTGTCGCTCATGCGCATGCGTTTTGGGTCGCTGAGCACACTGTTGGTCTGGATGGCAAGTAGGATATCCTGTAAAGTGGCATCTTCGGGGTTGATGTAGTGCACATCGTTGGTGGCCACCAGGCGCAGTTGATAGGCGCGGGCCAGTTCCACCAAATGGCGGTTCAGGTCCTTGATTTCAGGAATGGCGTGCTCTTGGAGTTCGATGAAGAAGTTTTCGCGGCCGAAAACTTCAAGGTACCATTCCAGGGTTTGGCGAGCCTTTTCGAGATTCCCTTCCAGGATGGCGGATGGGATTTCGGCGGACATGCAGCCGCTGGTGCAGATCAGCCCTTTGGAATGGGCGGCAAGGAATTGGCGATCGATGCGGGGGTAATAGTAAAAGCCCTGGAGCTGGGCGGCAGTGGCGATCTTCAGCAGGTTGCGGTATCCTTCATCGTTTTCTGCCAATAGCAGGAGATGGAAGGAGGAGCGATCTAGCTTCGGGTCGCGATCGGTCATCTGTCGGGCGGCCATATAGGCTTCCACGCCGATGATCGGCTTGATCCCGGCCGCCTGGGCGGCGTTATAGAACTCGATCACGCCGAACATCGTGCCGTGATCGGTGATGGCAACGGCCGGCATTTCCATCTCTTTGGCGCGTTGCACCAGCTGCTTGATGTTCGAGAAGCCATCCAGCAGGGAATATTCGGTGTGGACATGAAGATGGGCAAAGGACATCGCTTCTACTGATCGGGGGAAAATTGAGATGGGCCATCAGCCCACCTCAATTGTAATGCGCTTTGGTGGGAAATGGGATTAGAAAATGGTGCTAGTTTGACAGTGGACGGTAGATGGTGGACCTTGGATTGGATGGTGGACAGTAGACGGTGGACCGTTGGGGGACGGTAACCCGACCTTCTCCTCCACGTTCCACGTTCTACGTTCTACGGTCTATGGTCCACGGTCTACGGTCTATGATCCAAGGTCCACGGTCCATGCATGGTGCACGGTCTAATTCCCCACTTATTGGGGTCGATCTTTCACTGCCAGGGTAAAGCCAATGTACATCAGGATTGCGCCGATCAGCTCACTCAGGTAGAGCCAGTCACCGTGGCCGGCGCGCAGGAAGGTACCGCCCAAAGCCGGGGAAAGGGCGCCGGCGGCGATGAAAACGTTCCCCAGCATACGGTAGAGCAAAACGCGTTTGCGCCAGAAGGCGAAGGCCGAATAGATCGCGCCGCCGACCAGGGTGATCGTGCCGTAGAGGTTCAGGAAAATAGTGAGAAAGATGAGCCATCCATTGCGCACAAGGATGTCTTTGTATTGCTCGGAAGCCAGGCGCTGAACGTCATAGGGCGCGCTCGTGACCGGTGCCACTGCCAGCAGGATCAGCGAGAGGAGCGAGAGGAGGCCGATCAGCCAGGTGAAGCCGCGAGGGATGGAAGGTTTGCGCACCAGAAGATGGAGGGTGCCGGTGCCGAGCCAGGCGGCGGTGAGCATGGCGCCGCTCAGGTACCAGATCTTCAGCACCCAGGAGTGATAGGTGAGTCCCAAAATCACCTCGGCGAGCGTACCCAGGCCGTAGAAAAGCAGGCCGATTCCCCAGAGAAGTAAGTGTGCGCCGCGGCGTTGTTGGTAGCGCCGGAAGACGGCGATCATGAAGAGAAAGGTGACGATAGTGGAAAAATAGGGGATATAGCGCATGTCTTTCTCCTTAACTGTTTGGATATCTTTGATATTTCCTGCTAAAGAAAAGATAAGGCGGTGATGATAATCACCGCCAAGAGCCCCATCAGGAGCAGGAACAACACGATCGGTATCAGGCGCTCTAGCCAGCGCGCCGAAAAGCGTTTAGAAGGAGGTCTTTTACTCATTCTATCGTCGCAGTGCCTCCCTGGGGTGTGCTCGTTTTGGCCTGACCGTAGCCGGCCAGCTGGTGGTAGGCCTCGATCAGGGAGATCATGATCAGGTCGGTGAATGCCAAGATTTTGTGCAATTGCTCCATAATATCCACCGAGGAGATAAGCAGATCGCGATAGGCCTTTCCGATGGCGTTGAGCGCTACCGAGCGGAAGAAAATAAAGGCCTGGATTGCTTCGCTTTCGGAGAGTTTATAGCGTAGCGCGCGCGAGGCATATTCATAGCCGATAGCCTGAGCTTCCAAGCGGTTTTCTTCCTCGGTGGCGGTGAACGAATTGTGTATGCTTTCCATCAGCAGACCGCCGGCTTTGCGGTAGGTTTCGCGCGCTTTGTCATCGAGCTTTTGATACCACCCCTGTTGCATCAGGTTAGCTTCGCTGATCTGGTTTCTGGCCTGGCGAAGCGAAAAACTGACAATACTCTCCGGAGAAAATGAGCCGCGATGGGCATCGCTCCAAATGCGCAGTTCCTCTTCTAGAAAGCGCCGATGCCCTCCTGAAGTCCGATGGAACGGGATTGTGCCCTTTTTCGTCCAAAGTCGTAAGGTCGTTGGATGTACACCCAGTATTTTGGCTGCTTCAGAAATAGAAAGCCATTTTTCCATGTCGTCAATCTCCTCATAGAAAAAGAAATTTTTACAAAGAAGAGTGCTTAAATTGTGCGTTTTTATTTTACCAGATGGAAGAATTTTTGTCAATATGTAACCCTTTTCTCAGAGGCACTTAGTGTTCTTTAGAAAAGATTATACCACCACTGACTTGAGGTGAGATTGATACAAATGTGAGAGAGAAAAGCATTTCCCCCTGGCGAGAAGTTGCGTTGATTGCTCCCCTCACAACCCCACTGGCTGTGTATGATTGCTTGTTCGATGATATTGGGCTCCGGCGGCCTATTGCCCAAACAAGGCTTCATCTGCGTCACAAAGCGCAGGGAAGCATCCTCGACCGGAAGCGTATGTTAGCTACCCGTCAATAATAATCGAATGTAATCATAGTGCTGATTGCGCTCTTGGAAGAGAATGTGTTTTTCTGCAAACTTTGCCCGATCCCACGAGCCGTCATCGTAGCGTTGATAAAGTTCGTCGTAGGGCGCGGCGGAGATGATGAATGAATCTAGAGAGATACCTTCTCGCTGACTCCTTTGCGCCACTTCTTGCGCCAGTTGGGGCAGTCGCTCGTGCAAGCGGGCTTTCTCATCGTGAACATAGGCTTTTGCCTGCAACATGCCGTGCGGCTCAACGAAGATGATGCGTTGCGTTTGTTGTTGCGGGTCCACTACCCACAGGATGAAGTCGGGATAAAAGCCGCTGTTCTCGAAGAAGCCCACTCCTTTACCCTTGCTCAGGTTGCGCAGCACATAGACTTCTTTTCCTGCCATTAGCCCATCTTTCTCTTGTTGCCAGAAATTCCTCAAGTCACGCACGAATTGCGTCTCGCTCTTGTTGAGCGCCGGCGGGATGGAGGTGAATTTGCCTGCTTCATCAATCAGCAAGGGCAGATAGAGGTGACCATCAAAGTGGATGCGCGGCAAGTCTTGGTCTTCTTTATGGTACAGGCGATCAGCATCTTGTGACAATTTTTGGAGTTCCGCAAGCAGCGCCGTGTCCGAACGCTTGACGGTCACGAGGTAGGCGGCTTTGCCGTCCTTCACCTGGTCGCGGTTGAAGGCCAGATTCGGGTCGTTTTCATCCAACGGGCGATACTCCAGTGTTTGTTTTTCCCAACGCTCGCGGCGACGGCGGTAGAAAGCATCGAGGTACTTGCGCAGAATGGCGCTCACGGCTTGTTGGAGCAGTTCGCGCTCGGCAAATGTTCTCGGACTAACTACCGCTTCATCGGCAATCAGGGTATAGGCGATTTGCCCGATGAGCTGACGCGGCGTCTCCGGGCGGATGATCAGGTTGCGCCAGCCCTGACGGGTTTTGTAGTCCAGTAAGTCCAGATAGACCTGCTCCCAATCCACCAGCGCCAGGCTTTCGGATGGGATTTGCCGCTCCAGACCGGACTGGGCGCCAACCTCGTGCAAGCCCTGCGCCGTGCTGACCATCACCTGCACTTTGACCGACATGTCCACGCGCACTGGAATGTCCTTGTCGTATGCCAGCAGCAGACGCTGCTCGGCGACGAAGTTACGGCCGTCGGGGGTGCGAGGAATGACCAGGTCCTTTTGGAGCGCCAGTTGGTTGATCCAGGTGAAGAGCGGCAGTTCGATGACTGGCTCGGTCTCCACGCCCTCACGTTCGAGGTAATCGCGGAATTGGGCCATGTAGTTGGCGCGCACGGCGAAGATATTCAGCGTCTCCAGCAGACCAATGTGCTTGGGATGCGGCCCACCCAACACAGCGCTGCGCTTTAGGCTCATCTCTCGGCCTTTCAGGCGCACGCCGCGGCCGAATAACTGGATGATTTGCGATCCCTCCTGCCGACCGATGTTCAGCAGCCCCATAGTAGAGACGCGCCAGGAGTTCCAGCCCTCCATGAATTTCCTGGCGCCGATCAGGACGTGAATGGAGGAATCGGGCCGGTTGATGTCGTTGAACAAGGACCCGCCCACGGCTTCTTCTTCCAGGGTGATTTCGGCGGCTTGTTCTTCCACCAGTTTTTTGAAGGCGGAAGTGTCGCCGATGTAGATGAGGCCAAAGTAGCGTTCGGCGCCGGCGGCTTTTAGCCCGATTTCGCCCGCGCTGCCGCGGATTTCGGCGAGGTGCAGGCCGCCGCCGGAGGCCGTGTGGAAGACGCGGCGCAGGATGTCGGCATAGAGGGTTTCGGCGTTCAGCCCCAGTTCCTTCAGCGCCTGGAAGCGGTCCACGAACACATCTGCCCCATCCGGGCCGCGCAGGCCGCTGTTCCCTTGCAGGAGCGCCTTAAGGATCTTGATTGCCCACTTCTTTTCGCTGAGCACGTGATGCAGGAAGCGCACGACCGTGAGCACATCGCTGCGGGGCTTTCGGTTTTCGGTATAGACGGCGTTGACCGTGCTGCCCACGAACACCCAGAGCGGTTTTTCCAGGTTGTAGGGGCGTAAGTCATCCGCTTGCTCGTCATACAGGCGCAATTGCTCGTAGAAGGAGAGCAGGTTGCCCAGGAGCAGGGTTTCGGTGTGTTCCGGGCGGTCTTCGTCGCGCAGGTTGAGGATGCGGAAGTCCTTGCCGAAGCCGTCGCCGTAGAAGTAGCGGTAGGAGTAGTCAAAAATGATGGCCTTGCCGTATTCCTTCGTGAGTTCATCATCTCCGGCGGCAGAAAGTGCCTGCCCGAAAGTGGCGCTGTATTCGAAGGTGAAGCCGGTCTTGCCCAGCGCGTCGCGATAACGGCGCCAGGCCTCGCCGCCGGCGCCCTTGTGCCCTTCATCCACGAAGATCAGGTTGCGGCCTTCAAAGGCTTCCACCGGCACGCTCACACCGCTGCCGCGCTTCTCACCCACCAGTTTGGTGATTTCCAGCACCTGCACTTCGTTCGGCGTGCGCAGCAGGCTGCTCTGGTTCAGGTCGAAGCGCCGGGCCGGAATGCCGGAAAGCGCCAGTTCGGCCAGGTGCTGTTCGGTCAGGCCTTCGTTGGGGGTGATGAGCAGGATGTTATCGAGCGGGGGACGTGTCAGCGACACGCCCGTACCGTTGTAGTGCAGAAACTGGTAGTAGTTCAGGTGCAAAAGGAGCGTCTTGCCGCTGCCGGTCGCCATCCAGAACGCCAGTTTGGTCAGGTCGTCCTCGGTAAATGGTTCGTCCTGCGGCTCGCCAGGGAGTTTGCAGGCGTTGCGTTTCTCTACAAAGGCGTTCAGGTCGGCCAGTAGGGGCAGACGGCGGTCTGCCCCTACCCGGTGATTGAACAGGCGGTCGAGGAAGATTTCGGTGTAGAGCGCAGCCAGATACTGGAAGTAGCGCAAGGTGAGCGGTTCAGGTCGCCCGTGATTGAGGCGCGCCAGGTGGCCGCGGATGTTTTCATCGTAGCGCGCCAGATCCGCTTCGCTGATCTTGACCTTGCTCCCACGCGCCAGCAGGTGATGGTAGAGGTGACTGCGCCCGTCGGAGGCGTAGCCTTCGGCCACGTCTTTGCAGTCCTCTAGCAAGTCCTTGTTGCTCTCATAGCCGAAGAGGCTATTCAGCCAGGCCAGCAAGACCAGGCGGTGTTCGAGTTTGCTGTACGTATGAACGGCGTTTGACCGATTGCCGTTTGTCTGTACGGAGGGGCGGGGCATCACGATTCCTCCGGCGGCACCAACGGCTCGATCTGATCAATCAGAGCAGGCACATCTTCCTGCACGATCTCCCAGATCCGCACCAGATCGAGACGGAAATAATCATGGGCGATGCGGTGGCGCAGCGCGACAATCTGATTCCACGGGATCTCCGGATGAGCCGCCTTGGTTTCGTCTGAGACGTTGCGCGCCGCTTCGCCGATGTTCTCGAGCGCCTTGGCTATTGCATGCTGATGCAGCGTGCTGTTGCGAAACTCATCCCAAGAGAGACCTGCACTGAACTCGCGGGCCTCCCTGGCGGCGATCAACATGTCGAGCAGGTAGGCATCATCCCGCCACATACACGCGCTCCAGGTGGGTCAGAATATGTTTCCGACGGATGTAGTTCTTGCTGGCCTCGACCGCGCTCCGTTCAACCAGGTCAACCTTGCGGCCAAAGATGCGTTCCAACTCATCAATCATCTCCAGCCATTGCTGGAAGGACCACCGTGTCCCCGGTGCAAACGTGACCATCACGTCAATATCGCTGTCTGGGCGAAAGTCCTCGCGCAACGCCGACCCAAACACGGCAAACTCGACGATCCGCCAGCGGCGACAAAAGTCGCCAATGGCTTCTTTGTACTGATGAACCGGGAACGGCATGGCTACACCTCCTTACCGCCGAACAACCGCGCCTTGAAGAGCCCATCCAGCGACTGCGCGCCGGGGATGCAGGAGTCGCCGTTGACGAAGATGTCGTCCGCGCCTTCGGTCAGATTGTGTTCGGCGACAAAGGCGGCGTCCCGTTTGTAGTCTTCCGTCGTCCAATTTTTGGTCTCGCGCCAAAGGACGACCACCTTGCGCCCGTTGCGCAGGCTGCCGCGGTAAACCAGATAGCGGCCCTCACCCCCGGCCCCTCTCCCAGCGGGCGAGGGGAGAACTTGGCGCGTTTGCACGTCCAGGCCAAGCAGATAGTTGAAGGTTTCCGGCAGGTCCACGGGCTGAACACGGGTTTCGCCGTCGCGGTGGATGTGCAGCGTGTAGGAGAAGGGCTTTTGCAGTTTTTCCACGTCCAGGAAGGTCTCGCTCTTGCGGCTCTCCCAGCGGAGCATGTAGCGCAGCAGGTACTCATCGCCGAACAGGTCGAACGCCTTCTGACCGGCTTCCTCATCGAAGGCAATGTTGTTGAGCGCGTCTTCGTAGGATTCGAGGCGGATGACCTTGACGATG
>JBBIGZ010000102.1:0-8778 GCA_037447295.1 Chloroflexota bacterium
GAGGATACCGATAGCTTGAGGGCTGATCAGCCATTCCCCGTGCGATCCGTAGCCTTGCATCCCGGTGAGCAAGGGCTTGCACGCGTAGAGCAAGCGCCGAGCTCCCCACTCCGATACTCCCAACCGAGCCGCTACATCCTTCACGCTCAGCATAGCAAGAGCTTAGCAGTCAAAGAGCTGGCCGTCGGGGACGCCTCGGCCGACAGCGGCGGGACTTTGAGCACCCTAGGCGGGGCACTGGCCCCTTCCTTGGCCGTCTTTCCCTCGGCTCGCGGCACGGCTCGAAGCGCTGAGGGAAGAACGGGAGCGGATCCTGGAGAGCGTCGCCGCAGCGCTGCAAATCCTGCAGCCCATATCGGATTTGACAAGGGAGGTGAAATGTGGTATAAAAGCCCAGCCGCTAACTGCCGAGCCCCCAAAAAGGCAGGGGGATGAGCGGAAACGGCGAAAGCCGCATCCTGTCGTGAGAATGTGCCGGAATCCCGGCTTGGCGGGGGTGCAGGGCCCCCTGCGGGCGATCCGAGGGCGGGTGGGGTTAGCGGAAACGGCCTCTGCGGGCTGCAAGGGAAGCGGTTTTCCGGAGGCACGGTTGCAGAGAGTGAAGACTGCTAAGCGGTATGGAATCTTGATGGCTTGTGATAAAGGCGCGATCGCTTCCTTAAAGTTGAGGCAAGAGCCCGCAGCAAGGGGATTGTGACTCCAGAGGGTTTTCTTTATCATCAACCACTCAAAATATGGAGAGGTGTCAGCTTTTCCTGTTCTTACATCACTTTGATTTGACTGGCTTAGCCTTGTGAGGGTATAATCTGAGCTTGCCTGCATCTGTTGGTCTTTGACAAGTGGTTATCCGGATTTCCGGAAGTTCTCTGGAGACTGAAAGGAGGTCTTCTGAACACCGCTCCCACTTGGAGGTTGGATCTCTCATCCAAGGTTGAGAAGCGGATAATACGAGACCGCCGTATGCTCCGGCAGATCTTAAACGCCATTGCCAAGGTCCTTTCCAACCCCTACGGCGGGCCGGATGTCGAAGCCCTCAAGGGGTTCGATGATCTGTACCGGGTCCGGATAAATGGCTCGGTACGGATCATCTATCGCGTGATCCCTAGTAACCGGGTCGTTTATCTGGAGGATTTTGGCCACCGTGACGAGGTGTACTCTAAGCAGTAGGCCATGAAGGGTTGATAAGGATGCAGGTAACCTCCCTCAGCGATAGACTGGGGGAGGTTTTTGTTTGGGATGCCCTTTACTCTAGCCTGCCAGATTCTCTTAGTCTCATCTATGACCGTGGATCCCAGGGAGGGGGGCGTTGGCTAGCAGTGTTGTCCACAAAGTCTCAACTTCACTTTACACCATAGAGCTTGACACCCTCTGCCCAGAAAGATACAATTAAGTTGACATGACGAGGAAATCCCCCCAAAAGCCAGGGCGTGGAAGGCCAAGGAAAACTAAAGGAGCTCTTAGATGCTTCGGCTATGCTAGGGTCTCTACCGTCAAGCAGGTGGAGACTCCCGGCGGGATCCAGGCCCAGGTGGAGAAGATCAGGAGATTCTGCGAGCTTCACGGCCACAAGCTGCTTCAGGTCTTCAAAGACGAGGGCGTTTCAGCTCTAGACGAGCGCCCGGCTTTCAACCAGATGATGAAGGCGATCGCCGTTCATGAGGCAGACGCCGTGATCGTTACCCGCCTTGATAGATTGGGTCGCTCGGTCTTGGATCTCGTCTCAACGGTGACGGAACTCCAAAGACAGGGATGCCAATTCATCGCGCTTGACCAGAACATCAACACGACCACGACTGAGGGCAGATTGCTTTTCAATATCCTCTCTGCCTTTGCCGAGTTTGAACGGGAGATCATCAAGGAGCGGATGTTGGCCGGCCGAATGCGAGCCAGAGAGCAAGGAGTGATGGACCACAGACCAAGGCTGAACATCCCCCTCGATGAGCTGGAGGACTTATACTTCAACCGGAAGCTCTCAGTCACCGCCTGCGCTAAGTACTTCAGGTGCTCGAGGCAGACCATCTACGAGCGGCTGAAGGAGATCCGGGCTCGGTCTTGACACCTCCCCTCCGAGATGGTGAGGAATGGCGCTCGCGCGAGATCAGAAATCGCTTTGGGAAGCCGATGAGAGAGCTTCCGAATGCAGGAGCCTCTCCCCGTTTCATGGACAGCTGTCCCTAAATCGCGCAAAAGCCTCATCCCAAGCGATTTCTCACACTGATGGGGCTGTGGGTATATGTGTAATGCTATGTGCAACTCGTTCCCCGTATCGGCATGCCCCCGTGGCGGCCCCGGGCGATTTCCTGCCAAAATTATATCCCCCCTCCCCCCTCTTCACAACTCCCCCTCTCGTGTATCGGCCCATCTGCGTGCTAGAATGTCCAGTCCTCGTGAATGACATCACGAGATAGATATGCGTATGTCCATAACGCAGGGGCGGGTACTGCACCTCCCTTGGCTAGGAGGAGGCGCGGGCCCGCCTGAAGGCCAGGGCCACAACCGTGAGCGAAACCGGTTTCACATTGGACGATCCTCTCAACGAGGTGGGGTGAGCCAGGTGGGGGCGAAACCGGTTTCGTATGCCGGGAGGCTCAGCAGTCGTTCGTGTAGAATAGGGTGTACCATGGAGCGCCTCTTTTCGTCAGCAGTGATACGTCGAGCCATTCGAACACGGTGCAGACGTTGTGTGTTCGCTGACCAGTCTTATGTAACCAAAGGGGAGCATATAGCTACCTAAGAAGCGAGAGTCATAAGCACAACTTGACTTTTATGGTTTGACCCCTCTTCGGAGTGGGCCCGGAGGAAGACCTCGACCTGGAGGTCCGCCCTCCTCAAGCTGCCAGTAACTCATCCAAGAGCACGACCTCGAGCTCCGTTACTTCCTTCAGCCCCCTATCGTTGGTGATGAACCCTCCGGCCCCAGCCCGGAGCGCTGCGGCGAGTTGGAGCGCATCGGGGGTGCGAATCCCATACTTGGCCCGCAAGTCAGCGGCCAGCTCCGCTACCCCAATGTCCACCTCCCAGATAGAAAGGTTTGGGTAGGTGGTGAGGAGCTCAAGATAATCTCGGGCCACCCCCTCCTCCCCCTCTCGCTTCGGCTTCACCAAGATCTCCAATATGGTGATCACCGAGGTCACCCCGCTGTTCCTCCCATTCTCCCAGGCCTCGAAGACCTGCTGGGTGAGCGGGGCATACCGGGGATGGTCCTCTAGGTGGTAGATGAAGACCACCGTATCCGCCCCGACCCGGCCATGACGGGCGAGGAATTTCTCTATTGCTCCCACCTCTCCCTCTCCTTTCGCACGTATTCAGTTGCGTCGAGCCCTTCCCAGACCTCCTTATGCAGCCCGCGGAGGTGCCGGGCATAGCTCCGCGGCCGGAGGCGCATCACTACCTTCTCGTCCTCGATCGTGATCAGGAACCGGTCCCCGGGCCGGAGGCCCAGTACCTCCCGGACCTTCTTGGGGATTACGATCTGATACTTGCTACTCACCTTCGCCTTCTGGATCTGTAGGGCCATCATGCCCTCCCTCATCTCGTTTTACTTTTATGGCTTTCGCTTGGGATTATAGCGGATCACAAAGCAAGGGTCAAGGTGGTGGAGGCAGGCGGCGGTCCCCACGGTGGATAAGTTGAACAAGAGATTTTTGCCACCCCGTGCATCATGCGCCAATTATTGACGAGGAGTCAAAAGCGCTCTATAATGCCAGCAGCTGAAATTATTAATCCACATGAACAAAGTTGCTGCACATCCTCAAGGAGGAGACATGAAGACCTATATCTTTGAGATCGAGGTGGAACAAGAAGAGGACGGCCGATGGTCGGCTGTCATCCCGGCTTTGCAAGGATGCGCCACCTGGGGCTACACCAAGGAAGAGGCCATCCGCAGCTTACAGGAGGCAGCCAAGGCCTATCTGGAAGTCCTCTTAGAACGGAAGAAGATGCTGCCCAAACAGATTCAGGGGAAGGTCACTGTGCTTCCTGACAAAGCTATTGCGGTGACCCTATGACCGACCGAGGGCAGCTTGTTCATCGCCTTCGCAACACTCCCGTTCGAGCCCTCATTAAAGAACGGGATGGTTTTTTCTTGAAGCGCAAGACCCAAAGAGGATCAAAGCCTAGTATGGTAGTAAGTTTCCAACCATTGGTTGATAAAAGAGATGAAGCCGGCAGTATCTTTGTCAACGTCGCGAAAGTTGTGTAATTTGAGAAACACCGCTCTGGATCTGTCTGTGCACCTCTAGCAGGCTCATGTCCAGATACCTCCTCAGCGCCCACTCCTCCGTCACTCGTATCCCGACCGTCGTGGTGAGCACCACCAGGCTCTGTTCGTTGGGGAAGGCGCCCACCACCAAGGCTCACTCTGCCAAGGAAGCCATCGAAGATCTGATGGCGCTGCGCTGCTTCTTCGAGCGGGTTCGTTTCCTCGGTGACGTGACGGAGAACTCTCAGGAGAGCTTCCTCGCCCTCAGCAGATCCGGTGCGGCTTGCTTCTTAGGTAACTATCTGTTATACTAACGTTACCTAAGAAAGGAGGGCCATGCCGCTGCCCCAGCGCCTGCACGCCCAACTGAAGAGGCTCAGCCCCCGCGAGCTCAGGGAATTGCAGGCTTCACTCGACCGGCTGATCCGGCAAAAAGAGCAGAGCTCGGCGGAAGGGCGGCTTCCCGAGAAGACGGGAGCCGCCAAGCGGCGCTACACCTACCGCAGAGAATACGTCAAGTGCGGTAAGCCCGGCTGCCAGTGCGCTACAAGCCGAGGGCATGGCCCCTACTGGTACGCCTATTGGAAGGAGAACGGAAGACTCAAGAAGCGGTACATCGGGAAGAAGAGGCCGTAGGAGGTGATACCGTGCTGCGCGTTCACGTGCGCTACGAGGACGAAGAGAGCCGTGCCGAGCTGAAGCGGGCGGGCTTCCGCTGGAACCCTCGGCTCAAGCTCTGGGAAGCTCCCGATACCCCCGCCAACCGGGAGCTGCTCGACCGGCTGGGGTTGCAGCCAGAAGCCCTGCTGGCTGTCTCCCCCAGAGAGCATGAGGAGATGGACCGCCGCGACGAGGAGCAGATGCGTCGGGAGCTCATGCACGAAGTCATCGGCGAATACATCTACGACTTCACCACCAAGGAGGGCCGGCGCGTCGTGGGGATCAGTTGGGCCGGGGCCAAGCGCCTCGCCCAGACCTATCTCCCCGGGCTGGATGTGGAGCTGGTCCGGGTGGACCAGAACGACAAGTGGATCGGCGTGGTGGTCAAGGTGAAGTGGGAGAAGGGCAGCGCCTTGGGGGCGGCACAGATGCCCGCGACCGAGAGATTCGCCTACCCCATCGCGATCAACAAGGCCCAGCGCAATGCGATCATGAACCTCTTGGATGAGGCGTTCATCCGGAAGGCGATCGAGAGCTATGGGAAGGGCAGGGATCCAGGGGACGAATTGCTGCCCCCCAAGACGGAACGCCGTGAAGGGGATCGTATACCCTGAGGGGGTCACGATCTCACCGCCGCTTGCAGCAGCTGCCGCGCCCGCTCGGCCTGCTTCAGGCTCCACACCAGCTCCGCCCTCTGCTTCTCTGCCCACTCCCGCCATCTCTCCGCTACGGAGAGCTCCCGGGACTCATACTCCGCCCGCTTGCGCCTGACCCGCTCCACCTCCCGCTCGTGCAGGTGCCACAGGTACTCGTTGTAGTCCCTGAACCGCCGGCGCTTCGGCTTTGGCTTGGGCGTGAAGAGATTCTTGAGCCACCCCATGAACCAGCGGCAGAGATCGCCGACGGATTGCACCCACTCCGGCACCCTGAGCTTGCGCACCAATCCCCGGAGCTTCTCGAACAGCTTCAGCGCATAGGCACGGGTCTTGCCCTTGAGGTGCCGGCCCACCAGGGCGGTGCAGACCCTGCGATACCTCGTGGGGAGCTGAGAGCCGTCCAGGGTCTCCCGGAAGGCCTTCATGCACCGGTTCCACTGGGGGCGGTTTGCCGGCGAGATGATATCCCCTGGTATGGCCTGCGGGCCATCACCCGAAGGGTGTATATTCTTTAACTTCATACTCCTCTTATACCTTATGGGGGGGTGACACTTTTTGTGCGCGGCTGTTTCGTCAACTTCCGCTGGCCGCATCTTTTGCCCAGCCTGCTGGTGCTTTGGGGCGGGCTTGCGCCAGTTGAGCCGGTAGACCGAGTGCCTCCCCCGGCCGGTGCGGGCCTCGTGCAAGAAAAGGAGATGTACCCTCTGCAAGAAGGCGATGGCCTTGTAGACCGTCTTGCGGGAGAGCCCCGTATGGGCACTGATCTGGCTGGCATCCAGCTCAAAGAGGCCCTGCTGGTCTGAAACGATGTAGAGATAGGCAAAGACGCGGCGGGGGCTCTCCCAACGCTGGACAGCCAGCACGCGGGGAAGCTGGAAGCTGGTCGGGGGAGGGGACTTGACTTTTGCAAAAAAATCCCTTATACTGGTTTTCAGAACGGAGACAAACCAGCAAAGCGGACTCTGAGTTGCACCTCAGAGTCTTCAATTTTATACGGTTCTACTCACCACTTATATAGCTGCTGGTCGTCTATTCACCCCCCTAGAGCTCAGATCAAGCGACTGCTTTCTCTTGCACCGAGTTCAGTTCAAAATCCGATAGCAATTCGTCAACGGATACTTCCAGGGCTCGTGCCAGTTTGAGGATCGTATCCACGCGCGGGGTCACCTTGCCGTTCTCAATACGGTTTATGAGCGAGCCGTCCACGCCAGAGCGTGCCTCCAGCTGCTTGAGCGACAGGTGCTTCCGGTCGCGCAGTTCCTTTACTTTGCGCATAGAATCACCTCAATCAGTGACACTCGTTGCATAGGTACAGCATTGTACCGCCAGGGGGAGGGGCAAGTCAAATTCCCCGCATCAGGTCTATCATAGTTAACCGGTTAACTGGTTAACCAGGGGAATGGTAGAACGGCTAACTGGGAGAATATTCCTCCGGTGGAATGGTTATCCGGTCAACCAGTTAACTGGTTGAATGGTTAACCGTTCTACCGTTCATCCGGTCGCTGCTTTCGAAAATGCTCGCGCACGGTCTGGAGAATCTCGTCCTCAGTAGTACAGCGGGAGATGTCCACGCCTTCAAGGCGCAGCAGTTCGATCAGTGCGCGGATGATGGCGCTGCGCTCCATCTTCTTTCGAGTACGGAGGAACGCGCTTGCTACCAGGGAATCGAGAAATTCGCTCTGGTCACGCCTCAGGACGAACCCGTACTTCCATACGCCGGTGTCGTGAACGGCTCCTCTAGGGCGTTCCGGCAGCTCCTCGATTGGGGCAATGAGGCGATCCTGGAATTGCTTCCCTAGCCGTGACTTCTTCGGCATCGCTGTAGGACCTCCTCGGCCAGGGCGCGGTAGTTCTCGGCCCCAGTTGAGTGCGGATCGTATTCGAAAATGGTCTGGCCGAACCCCGGCGCCTCTCGGAGCTTCACATTGACACGAATCTCGGTCTTGGTCACCAGCCCCTTATAGGTCGAGCGCAGCAAAGCAAGCACCTCGGACGTAATCGCGTTGCGGAAGTCCACAATTGTGGGCACGATCCCCAGCACCTTCGGCTGCACGTGCAGGGCCTGCGCCACCTCTTTGAGCACGGCCTGTAGCTCAACCAAGCCGTTGACACTCAGGAAATCGGGGATCACCGGTATAAGCACATAATCGCTAGCTACTATGGCGTTGAGCGTGAGCAGTGAGATCGAGGGCGGGCAGTCGATCAGCACGAAGTCATAGGACGCTTTGACCGGGGCAAGCCGGCTCTCCAAAACGCGCTCTCGCCCGATGCGCGATGCCAGCGCTATATTGACGTCCTTCATTCTTGTATCGCCGGGAACGACATCGAAGTTCTTGCAGGTGGAGCTGACGACAGCCTTAGCCACATCCCGACCTTCGGTAAACACCTCAGACAGCGTCACAACTGGCCGGGCTCCGTTCAGCCCTAAGGAGGCTGTGGCCGAAGCCTGTGGGTCTAGGTCTACCAACAGCACGCGCTTGCCCTTCATTGCCAGGGCTGCACCCAAGTTGATCGCCGTGACAGTCTTGCCCACGCCGCCTTTGTCATTCACAACGCTGATGACGGGCATACCTCTCACCGCCGTTCATCCAGTTAACCGGTGGAACGGTTAACCAGTTAACTGGTTAACCACACCGTATGCTCGTGACAACTTAGTATTGCATAAATGCAAGGAGGAAGTCAAATCTGAGCGATGGGAGTGTGTTGCCAGCGCTTGCCTGTGGACCTCTTTAGCGAGCAGGAATTCTCCATAGACGAGTTTAGGGCCACCTTCCCCACCTCCCAGGCTCAGGAGGTCATCCATGACTTGTGGCAGGCCAAGGTTATGTGGAGAAGGTGGGGAGAGGAATCTATCAGGCTGTCAAGCCCGAGGCCTTGATCAAGAAGATTGTCAGCACTGGAGAAGGCGATGTTTTAGAGGGGGCCAAGAGGAAGTATGCCTCTTGCGAGAGCAACGCGGTGGCACTCAGGACTGATGGAAGGTCCTGGACCGGCTTTCCTCGGGAGTTGGCAGGAGTTTTTCAGAAGTCTGCGGGTCAACCATTCGAAAGAGGGCCAGAACAGGACTTTCTCTGGCGTTGTCTCTCTCGTGCATCTTTATCCCGAGGCCAGGGAGTCTCTGACCACATACGCTGTGGCATACTCCGGAGGAGTGAGGAGCGGGAGAGGGGCAGTTCCGAGCTCCGAGACTGTGGGCCCAAGATGCTTGGAGAGGCAGGGCTGAAGGAAGACCATCATTCAGAGAGCTCGGCCGGATCTCTC
>JBBIGZ010000103.1:0-8610 GCA_037447295.1 Chloroflexota bacterium
ACGAGGAAAAGTTAACCTGCAGATCCCCTTTGTAGGTAGATTTCATCACCAGCAAGCCGCGCGGCCGAATAGCACGCCGGGCGATGGCAAATCCCTCTGCCGAACCGGTGGCTTCGACGACCACATCCCAGCGCCGCGGCGCGATCGAGGTCTCATCAATCGCCTGTATGCCCCAGCCTTTCAGCAGGGCGCGCGGGTGATCACGACGGACCAGGACGCGCAGATCGCAGCCGACCTGCGCCAACACCTGGGCGATCAGCAAACCCAAGCGTCCCGCGCCGATCACCAGCACGCGATCGGTAGGGCGAATATGAGCCTGCTCGAGGATCTCCAGCGCGGCGGCCAACGGCTCGGTGAAAACAGCCTTTTCATCCGGCAAAGAAGGCGGCACACGGTGCAAATTCGCCAGTGGCAAGCGCGTATATTCGGCAAAAGTCCCATCCCGATTGACGATGCCGAGCACCGTGCGGTTTTCGCAATGGGTCGGATAACCGTTGCGGCATGGCTCACAATGCCCACAAACAGCGTTGATTTCTCCCACCACTCGTTGACCGACCCACTGCGGATCGGGGGCCTCGACCACCTCGCCGACGAATTCATGCCCCAATACCCCCCGGTACGGATAGTACCCCTTCACCATTTCCAGGTCCGTGCTACAGATGCCGGCCAGGCGCACACGGATCAGCGCCTCGCCATCCGCTTCTGGGTGCGGCAGCGAGCGCAGGTCAAGACGCCGATCTTCCAACCAAAGAGCTAGCATTTCAGCGCTAATTTTACCCCAATCCGGAATAGGCAAGCCCTCTCTCCCACCATCCATCCACGGTCCATTGTCCACGGTCCACCTCCCATCCACCGTCAACAAATGGCATAATTGACATGATGACCACCTTTCCCCCTCTTTTCCTCGATCGCATGCAGCGCTTCTTGGGTGAAGAGTATGCACCTTTCCGGCAAGCGCTACAGCAAGCGCCCCGAAACGGCCTGCGGGTGAACACGCTCAAACTTTCCGTGGAAGAGTTTGCCCGCATCAGCCCCTTTAGGCTGGAAGCAAGCGTGCCTTGGTGTCCGGCGGCCTTTTTGCTCCCTGCCGATGAGCGCCCCGGAAAACATCCATTTCACCTGGCCGGGCTATATTACCTTCAAGAGCCTTCGGCCATGGCACCGGCCGAAGCCTTGGCGCCGCGTCCTGGGGAACGCGTGCTCGATCTGGCGGCCTCACCCGGTGGCAAAACCACCCATCTGGCCGCGCTGATGCAAGGGGAAGGGATTTTGATCGCCAATGAGATCAAAGAAAAGCGCCTGGGGCAACTGGTGATGAACGTGGAGCGCTGGGGAGCACCCAATGTGATCGTGACCAACGAAAGCCCGGAGCGGCTTGTTGAGCGCTTTGAATCCTGGTTCGATCGGGTGTTGCTGGATGCTCCCTGCTCCGGGGAAGGCATGTTCCGCAAAGATACCTCGGCATCGGCCTACTGGTCCGAAGCGATGATCGCCGGGTGCGCGGCGCGTCAAAAGGTGCTTTTGCGTTTGGCGGCGCGCCTGGTGCGCCCCGGTGGGCATTTGCTCTATTCGACCTGCACCTTTGCCCCGGAAGAAAACGAAGGAGTAATCGCCAATTTCCTAGAAGAAAACCCACACTTCCACATTCTCCCCATTCCCAAATTTCCAGGAGCGATGGGAGGTCGGGCCGATTGGCTCGCGCCTCGTATCTCTGCACAAATTGCACAGGAATTGGAGGGGGCAGTGCGGCTTTTCCCGCATCGCGTGCCCGGCGAAGGGCATTTTCTCTGCCTATTGGAACGCGAAGAAGAAACAACCCCTGCCCGAGCCGTGCGTTCCCTTTCGCCCTCTCCCCTACCATTTGCCTATCGCAAACTTTGGCAAGAATTCGTCGCAGAAACCCTGTACCCAACCGCACGGTTAAGCGTTGCAAGCGATCACTTTTTCTTATGGCATGAGCGACTTTACTTTTTCCCCACTCTCTTGCCAGACCTGGAGGGGCTACGCCACGTCAACCGAGGATTGTGGGTGGGCACTTTCAAAAAGAACCGCTTCGAGCCGGCCCATCCGCTGGCCCTCTTCCTGCGTTCCGAAGAGGCCCAACAGGTGGCCGATTTCGATGCCGAAAGCCGCGAACTGCAGGTCTATCTGCGTGGGGAGTCCTTTCCGCTTTCCGGGCCGGATGGATGGGTGCTGGTTTGTGCGGAAGGCCGGCCGCTAGGCTGGGGCAAGCGCGTACGAGGAATACTCAAAAATCACTATCCCAAGCACTGGATGCGAAGCATATGACCTTGAATATTGCCATGATCTCTTACCACACCTGCCCGTTGGCAACTCTAGGCGGTAAGGATACCGGCGGAATGAACGTTTATGTGCGCGATCTGACCCGTCAACTGGGGGCAATGGGGATTCACGTGGATGTGTTCACCCGTTCGCAGGATGAACACGTGCCTCACATTGTGCACGATCTCGGCTATGGCAACCGGGTGGTGCACGTGCCGGCCGGGCCGGAAGAACCGCGACCGAAACGAGAGCTTTTCCAGTATCTACCCCAGTTCGTAGAAGGCATTCAACGTTTCGCCGCCGAACGGAACCTGCGTTATGACATCATCCACAGTCACTACTGGCTTTCCGGCCTGGCGGCCGAAAAACTCTCGGATGTTTGGGGTGGAACGCCGATCGTCCACATGTTTCACACCCTGGGCGAGATGAAAAATCGTATTGCCCAAAGCGCTGCCGAGCGTGAACCGGAAGAGCGCCTGCGCGCCGAACGCCATTTGGTGCGTCGTGTGGATCGCATCATCGCCGCTACACCCGCCGAAGAGACTCAGCTACGTTTCCTCTACCGCGCTCCGACCAAACGAATTCGCATTATTCCGCCGGGAGTGGATCTCGCCCATTTCTATCCCATTCCGAAAGACGAAGCAAAGCTCTATCTGGAACTACCGCCAGAAGAACGCGTGATCCTTTTCGTCGGGCGCATCGAACCGCTGAAAGGCATTGACACCTTGATCCAATCGATGGCCTGTCTGAGCCGTCAACACCGCCTGGGGAAATTCTGCCTGATCATCATCGGTGGCGATCCGGAACAGGATCTTCAGCAAATGGATGGTGAAATGCGGCGCTTGCAGCGCCTGTGCGATGAACTTTGCCTCGGCAATTTGGTCGTCTTTCTGGGAAAGCGCAACCAGGATGTGCTCCCTTATTATTATTCTGCCGCAGAAATGGTGGTCGTGCCCTCGCATTACGAATCTTTTGGCATGGTAGCCTTGGAGGCCATGGCCTGCGGGACGCCGGTCATCGCCTCGCAGGTGGGTGGTTTGGCCTTCCTGGTACGCGATGGAGAAACCGGCTACCATGTGCCGGACGGCGATGTGCAGGCACTATGTGATCGCATGCGGCATTTACTCACCCAGGAAACGCTGCATGCACAAATCGGCGCACAGGCCGCGGCGTATGCCTGTTCCTATGATTGGCAAATAATTGTCCGACAGATCGTAGGAGTCTACCAGGAAGTGTTGGGGGAAAGAAAAAATTGACGGTCACCTTCTGGTGACCGTCGTGTGGTAATAACAGGGTTTGGCTTAGTGCCCGCTTCCCGAAGACGGAGTGCCGTTATAGATTTCAGGATTTTCCGGGCCTTCCACAAGCAGGAAACCGGCCAATCCACGCTGCAACCGAGAGAGTGCGTGATCAACAAGGATAAAGCGGTCAGGAACTTCGAGTTTGAATTCGACCACCGCAGCCCCACCGGGCGGGACGAGCGTCGTCTGAACGTTGGTCAATGGAGTTGAAGTGAGCGCGGCCTGATCGTACACCCGATCGAAGATCTCACCGATGACATGGAAGGACGAAGTGAAGTTCGGTCCGCCCAAACTTTTCATGGTACACCTCTCGATAAGTGTGTTTGTGTTTACCTCCAGCCTGTCGTGTTGAAAATTTGCCAATCTGAGTTGGTAAACCTGTGTTATCGGTCACAATAGCACCCCGTGGGTGCACACTGTTCTTTGATCTGGCGCAAAGAGATCGCTCTTAAATTCACAATGCACGCGTTACCACGTGCATTGTGAAGTAAGGAAGGCGTAGGACTCAATTAGAGTTCCGCTGCGCGGCGACTGATCCGATCGCGGGCCCGGGCGATGAACTCTTCGAGCGGCACGTTGTTTTGCTGCGAGCCATCGCGCAGGCGCAGAGAAACTCTTCCGGCCTCCACTTCTTTGGCGCCGATGATGAGCATATACGGCACTTTCATCAACTGTGCCGAACGGATTTTGGCATTCATCCGATCCGAGCTCAGATCGGCCTGGGCACGGATACCCACTTCCCGTAGGCGCTGTACCACCTTTGTGGCATATTCATTTTGAGAATCGGTGATCGGGATCACGCGTACCTGTTCCGGCGCCAACCAGACCGGGAACGCACCGGCATAATGCTCCAGCAGGAAGCCGATCATGCGCTCGTGGGTCGAAAGCGGCGCGCGGTGAATGCACAACGGCACCTCTTCTTTCCCTTCGCGATTGATAAATTTCAGATCGAAACGCGCCGGTACGGCAAAATCTACCTGATTGGTCGCCAACGTGAACTCGCGCCCGATCGCACTCCAGATCTGGACGTCAACTTTCGGTCCGTAGAAGGCGGCTTCATCCTCGGCCTCAACAAAGGGCACGTTGTGACGGCGCAACACATTGCGCACCATCTCCTCGGTCTTTTCCCAAAGGTACTCATTATCCACGTACTTCTTACCCAGGCCGGCCTTGCTATGCAGGCTGAGTCGCATGACGTACTTTTCGATGCCGAAGATGCGGAAGTATTCCTGATACATCGCGATCACGCCCATAAACTCCTGCTCGAATTGCTCCTCCGAGCAGTAAATATGGGCATCGTTCATCTGGAGCGAGCGCACACGCATCAGCCCGAACAGTTCGCCCGATTTCTCATAGCGATAGCAGGTGCCGTATTCGGCCAAGCGCAACGGCAAATCGCGATAGGTGCGCAACTTGCTAGCAAAGATTTTGTGATGCATCGGGCAGTTCATCGGCTTCAGGTAGTAGCGCACCCCTTCCATCTCCATCGGAGGATACATTGACTCCAGATAGAGCGGAATATGCCCGGAGCGGATATACAAGGCTTCTTTAGTGATGTGGGGTGTGCGCACCCGAACGTATCCGGCGCGCTCTTCCATCTCTTTCGCCAATTTCTCCAGTTCTTCGATCAGCACGCCACCGTTGGGCAACCAGAGCGGTAAGCCGGGTCCAACTTCGTCATCGAAGAAGAAGATCTCCAGTTCCCGCCCCAGCTTGCGATGATCGCGCTTTTTTGCCTCTTCCATCTGCCAGAGATATTGCTCGAGCTGTTCCTTCGTCTCCCAAGCAGTGCCGTAGATGCGCTGGAGCATCTTGTTCTTCTCGTCCCCGCGCCAGTAAGCTCCGGCCACCAAAAGGAGTTTGACGGCCTCCGGATTGATCTGGGAGGTGTTTTCCACATGAGGTCCACGACAGAGGTCCACGAAGGTATCGTGCTGATAGATCGAAATCTCCGGCTTTTCGGCCAGGGGGTGGCCGTGTTCATCCAGCTCGCCATGTTCTAGGGCATCGATCAATTCCAGTTTATAGGGCTGATCGCGGAAGATTTGCCGTGCTTCGTCAGCCGTCACAACCTTGCGGATGAAAGGATGATTGCCGCGCAAGATCTCCTTCATACGGGCTTCGATCTTTTCCAGGTCCTCTGGAGTCAGCGTGCGCGGCAGATCGAAATCATAGTAAAAGCCATTTTCGATCGCCGGACCGATGGCAATTTCGCCCTCCGGGAACATTTCCAGAACGGCCTGCGCCATGACGTGGGCCGTCGAATGGCGAATACGGTAGAGCAGAGAATCCTCATAACGTTCTTGCGACATCCAAACACCTCCTGCCTAAGGAAATAAAAAAACCTCTCGCCGCCTCGGGGCGAGAGGAAACTCACGCGGTTCCACCCGATTTGCCGTCCTTCCATCAGCCGAAAGGAGGCATCTCTTGTGACCGATAACGAGGTCAACCGTTTCCCATACTACCATTTCGGGTTCCGGGATTGGCTCGCGGGGGGTTTTCGGTGCCGGCCATCCGCAGAAGGCTCTCAATCTATGGCCTTCTTTCCCTGTCGGTGACGCATGCACCTACTCGTCCCGGTCATCGCCGTTGGCAATATTCTAGTAGGGTTCAAAGGGATTGTCAATGTTTTCTTTCGGAGTTTTAGGACTTTTGACTGTTGACTCCTCTGCAAAAAGACAGGATCTACAAGGATTTACGAGCGTTCCACAAGAAAAACACTTGCGTTTTCCATATTCTTGCCAGAACGGTTCTTGTGAGGAAACTTTGACTCCACTGCAAAAACCATGTCTGCCACACGGGCTCAATTCAATAGGACACGGACAAACACAGATGACGCGGAAAAATATGAATGGGTCTACGGCCAGAACTGTTTTTGACCGCGAAATTCACCAAGAGCACTGAGTAAAACAAATGAAAAGCCACAACCGTCCACGGTCTACCGTCCGCCGTCCTACCGGAAAGTAGGGTATAATTCAATACTTGAATTTTGAATTCGGCGCTCCTTGCGACTTTTTCACCAACTCTCTGGAAGCCATGCCTCTACTGGACGACGATTTGCGCGATCTTTCTCTGCTCGATGCCATCGAGCACGATCCGGATATTACGCAGGCCGGGCTGGCGGCACAACTTGGAGTGGCCGTCGGGACCGTAAACTGGCATATTAAGCGCCTGGTAGCGAAGGGGTATCTAAAGGTCAAACGGCTGGAGCGCAAGAAACTGCGCTATATCATTACGCCGGAAGGGCTGGCATTGCGCGCTCGGCTGGCGGTCGATTACGTCCAGCATTCTTTTGATCTTTATCGTAAAATTCGACGGCGCGTCAAAGAACATCTGGTGCAGGTAAAACAGGCCGGCTTTGACCGCGTGCGCCTCCTCGGCGAAGGAGATGTGGCCGAAATTTGTTATCTGACTTGCCTGGAGCAGGGCATTTCCGTGGTCAATGAGCCTGGAGTGCCCGTGCTGCGGGTGGAAGGCTATAAAGTGCATCTGGAGATGGAATGATGGAAAAAGAAAAGGGTCACATTGTGATTACCGGCGGTGCCGGGTATATCGGCTCGCTTTTGACGGGTGAGCTACTGCGTCAGGGTTATTCGGTCACCGTGATCGATGTCCTGCTCTTCGGCGGCGAATCGTTGATGGGCTTCTACCATCACCCGAATTTCCACTTCGTCAAGGCCGATGTGACCGAAGAGCGCGCCGTTTTGGATGCTTTGCGCCAAGGTTGGCCGCGCCCTAAAGCGGTGATCCATTTGGCGGCCATTGTCGGTTTCCCAGCCTGCCAGGCGGTAGGGCGACAGGTGGCCTGGAAATACAATGTGGATGCGACGCGCCTGGTTTTTGAGCAGGCAGTGCGCTTAGGAGCCGAGCGTTTTATCTTCGCTTCCACGTATAGCAACTACGGCGTTGCGCCGGATGGCCGGCCGGTGACCGAGGATTCCCCGCTCAATCCCCAATCCCTATATGCCGAAACGAAGATCGCCGCCGAAGAATATCTGCTGGCCCAAAAAGATGCACCGACTGCACCGCTTATCTTCCGTTTTGCCACCCTCTATGGCATCTCTCCCCGCACCCGCTTTGACCTGATTGTCAACCAGTTTGTGCTCGAAGCTTTCACCCGGCGACATCTGATCATCTATCAACGCGGCTATTCGCGCTCTTTCGTCCATATCTATGATGTCATCCTTGGCATCTTGCTCGGCTTGGAAGCGGAAGAGTCGCTCATTCGCGGTGAGGTGTACAATCTGGGTACGGAGGCCGGCAACTATACCAAAGATGAGATCGTACAGCTGGTGCTCAAACGCTTGCCGGAAACGGTGGTGGAGTATAAAGACCTGAGCTTTGGCGGGGATATGCGTGATATTACCGTCTCGTTTGAGAAGATCCGCCGTCTACTTGGCTTTCAAGCCACCCGCACGGTGGACGATGGCATCCGCGAAGTGCTTGGGGCGCTCAGGGATGGCCTGATCCGCTCGCCGCTGGATGATCGCTATCGGAATGCTCAGTTTATTGTGCAATAAATTCTCTGATAGGAGTACCTATGTCTACAAACTATCCTTCCATAGCAGACTCTGCATCCTTTTGGAACGGGAAACGGGTGATCGTCACTGGTGGGGCAGGGTTTCTGGGTTCTTTCGTCGTTGAAAAACTGTTTGAGCGCGGAGCCGATGAAGTGCTGGTGCCGCGTTCCCGTGACTACGATCTCACCCAGCGCGAGGCCATCCTGCGCTTGCTGGATGATGCCATGCGCCCATGGGAACAGATCCCAGCACACTTGAAGGCCGAGCAGGCACGCCAAGGGCGCTTTGATCTTCGCCCGGGCCAAATGGTCATCATCCACCTGGCAGCGCATGTCGGCGGCATCGGCGCCAACCGCGCCCACCCGGCCGAGTTCTTCTACGATAACCTGATGATGGGTGTGGAGCTGATGCACCAGGCCTGGAAGCGTGGCGTGGGCAAATTCGTCGCCATCGGCACGGTGTGCGCCTATCCTAAGTTCACTCCGGTGCCGTTCAAGGAAGAGGAC
>JBBIGZ010000104.1:0-8595 GCA_037447295.1 Chloroflexota bacterium
GTGTGGAGATGGTGATGCCCGGGGATAACGTGAACCTGGAAGTGGAGTTGATTGTGCCGGTGGCGCTGGAGCAAGGCTCGAAGTTTGCCATTCGCGAAGGCGGTCTGACCGTCGGCGCCGGCGTGATCACCAAGATTCTAGAGTAGTTGTGTCGGGTGTGAACTATGGCATCGAAGAAGAAAGATATTCGTCCGGTGATCACGCTCCAGTGCAGTGATTGCAAAGAACGGAACTACACCACCGAGAAAAACCGGCGGAACGATCCGCAGCGGTTGGAGCTCAAAAAATACTGCCCGCGCTGCCGTCGCCACACGGTCCATCGCGAGACTAAGTAATTTTCCGGTCAGATAGTCGCTTCGTCAAGGCACGGAACGGCTATCTGACCGATCGAAGGCCAGTAGCTCAATTGGTAGAGCACTCGTCTCCAAAACGAGCGGTTGTGGGTTCGAGTCCTGCCTGGCCTGCCTGAGAGCAACGCCGTCGCCCCGTTTGGGATGCAGGCGGCGTTTTAGCCGTAAAATGTAAGGAGAACTGCTTTGACCGAGAAACGCAAACAAAACGCGATTCAACGCTTCTTTCGTGAGACGATCGGTGAGATCCGCAGGGTCACCTGGCCTACGCGGGAAGAAGCTACTTACCTCACCATTTTGGTGTTGATCACCATGGTTGGGGTGGGGACAGTGTTGGCGTTGGTGGAAGCTTTGTCCCTGCAGATTATGAACCAACTTCTCTTTCGATAAGGATCGGATATGGTCATGGACGAGCGCGGACCGGAGAAAGACTTGATTTCCCAAGAAGCCCAGGATTCCACTCCTGAAGCTTCTGGTTCGGCGCGTCCCTCTTCTCTCGCGGCGCAGGAGACGCCCTCGACCTCCGATCCGCAGCAAGGTGAGGGCGAAGCAGCCTGGTATGTGATCCATTGCTATTCCGGGTATGAGAACAAGGTGCGCCAGAACCTGGAACAGCGCATCGAAACGATGGGCATGAAGGATAAGATCTTCGATATCGTTGTTCCTACCCAGGAAGAGATCGAGATCCGCGATGGCAAACGGCGCACCGTTGAACGCCACATTTTCCCCGGTTACGTGCTCGTTAATATGATCCTGACCGAGGAATCCTGGTATGTGGTGCGGAATACGCCCGGTGTGACGGGCTTCGTAGGTATCGGCAATCAACCTACTCCCTTGCGTCCGGAAGAAGTGGCGCAGATCCTTAAGCGAATGGAGGCGGAGACTCCGACGATCAAGGTGACCTATAAGCCCGGCGATCGGGTGCGCATTATCGACGGTCCGTTCAACGATTTCCGCGGCGTTGTTTCGGAAATCGATATGGAACGTCACAAGGTGCGGGTGATGGTCTCGTTCTTCGGTCGGGAAACGCCTGTGGAGCTCGATTTCCTACAAGTTGAAAAAGCGTAAGCGTGGGAGGGCGTCCCTTCTCTCGCCCGATACTACCACTAAGGAGATGATATGGCAAAGAAACTCAAAGCAATCGTACGTCTACAGCTCGAAGCCGGAAAAGCCAATCCGGCACCGCCTGTCGGCCCGGCGCTGGCCGGTCACGGCATCAACATCATGGCGTTCTGTAAGGAATACAATGCCCGCACGGCGAACCGTCCGGGTGAGATTATTCCGGCAGAGATTTCGATTTACACCGATGGGTCTTTCACCTTCGTGCTGCGCACGCCGCCGGCCTCGGTGCTGCTGAAGAAAGCAGCCGGGCTCGAGAAAGGCTCCGCAGCGCCGAACAAGGACAAAGTCGGTAAGGTGACGCGGGCGCAGATCCGCGAGATCGCCGAGCTGAAGATGAAAGACCTGAATGCCGTTGACCTGGAAGGCGCTATGCGCCAGATCGAAGGCACAGCCCGCAGCATGGGCATTATCGTTGTTGATTAAAACCCAGTGGGAGGGTGTGTCCCCACCCGCTAATACCACGGAGGAACTATGGCTAAACACGGAAAAAAGTATCGTTCTGCAGCAGCAAAGGTAGACCCCACGCGGCTCTATTCCCCGATGGAAGCCGTGGAGCTGGCAAAAGAGACCTCGACTACCAACTTCGATTCTACCGTTGAGGTCCATATTCGGACGGCGCTCGATCCGCGCCAGGCCGATCAGCAGGTGCGCGATGTCGTCGTCTTGCCCCATGGGTTGGGAAAGACGGTGCGTGTGCTCGTCTTTGCCACTGGTGAAGGTGCCGCCAAAGCGCGGGAGGCCGGGGCCGATCTGGTAGCCGATGATGACGAAACGCTCAAGAAGATCGAGGGTGGCATGACCGATTTCGATGTTGCCATTGCTACCCCGGATATGATGGGCAAGGTTGGTCGTCTGGGGCGTATCCTCGGTCCACGCGGCTTGATGCCGAATCCAAAGGCCGGCACCGTCGTCAACCCGGATGATTTGCCTCGCGCCATTGCCGAGGCCAAAGCCGGCCGCGTGGAGTTCCGCCTGGATAGGACCGGCAATATCCATGTGCCGATCGGCAAAGTTTCTTTTGATTCGCAGAAACTGTTGGAAAACTTTGCCGCGCTCATGGAGGCGATCAAGAAAGCGCGCCCGGCCGGCGCTAAAGGTGCCTATATTCGACGGCTGACCATGGCCACTACCATGGGACCGGGCATCAAGATCGATCCGGTGCAGGCGCAAAATATTGAAATCAAAGAATAGCGGATAACGCCACTTCGCCAAAGACGGCAGGTGCCGCAAGGCTTAATTTCCTGCCCAGGTGAAGACGGATTGCATTTTGCCGTGCTTTCGGCGCGGTCTGCAGAAGTCTTTGCCTGGGAGTGGCAAAGACTTTTTGCATAGAAAGGAGGTGAGATCCTTTGGCCCTAACCAGAGAGCGCAAGCAGCAAGTTGTGGCGCAGTACCAGGAATGGTTCTCGCGCAGTCAGGCTGTTATTCTCATGGAGTACACCGGCCTGACGATGAAGGACCTGGACGCGTTGCGCACAAAGGTGCGTGAGAGCGGTGGCGAATTCCATGTGCTCAAAAACACCCTCGTTCGTATCGCATTGAATGCGGCGGGTGTTTCTTTGCCCGAAGAGTACCTGGAAAAGAGCACCGCGGCGACCTTTGCTTTCACCGATGCGGTGGCCACGACCAAAGCCCTGATGGATGCGACCAAGAACCTTTCGGTCGTCAAAGTGAAGGGTGGTCTCTTGGGCACGCAGGTGCTGAACGAGTCCCAGGTCAAGGCGTTGGCTGCCTTGCCGCCGCTGCCCGTGGTGCGTGCTCAGTTGCTGGGTGTCTTGCAGGCTCCGGCAAGCAAGCTGGTGCGCACGATCGCCGAGCCGGCGCGGGGTGTGGCGGCGGTTATCCGTGCCTATTCCGAAAAAGCCGCTTCTGCGGCGTAGTTTTCTCAATACCATAACTTTGAAAACACATCTTATCTTGTAAGGAGAAAGCGAAAAATGGCTGCAAATCTTGATAAACTTGTTGAAGAATTGAGCGCCCTTTCCGTTTTGGAAGCGGCGGAGCTGGTGAAGAAGCTGGAAGAGAAATGGGGTGTTTCTGCGGCTGCTCCGGTAGCCGTGGCGGCAGTTGCCGGTGCCCCGGCCGGCGCGGCTGCGGCCGCCGAACCGGTTGAGGAGAAGACCGAGTTCGATGTCGTCATCAAGGATGCCGGCCCGAAGAAGATCGAGACCATTAAGGTCATCCGTCAGCTGACCTCGCTTGGTTTGGGCGAAGCCAAGGCTCTTGCCGAGACCGCCGGTGGCAAGGTGTTGACCGGCGTGAGCAAGGAAGTGGCGATGGATGCCAAGAAGAAGCTCGAAGAAGCCGGCGCCGTGGTTGAGGTCGTCTAACGAAAGTCAATCGGCACAGAAAAAGGGCTTTGAGTGCATCAAAGCCCTTTTTGTTTTCTCTCACGGCAACCAGAACTGCTGATAAAATGCGGCACCCCTAGCTTTTCGAGAACGCCGGTAACCAGGAGGGTTACTTCAAGAGGTTCGTTGCGCATCACCGTTCTCCCCGCATACCTTTCGGGCCAGATCCTCACCAAGTAGCAGAGCTGCCAGCTTGCGTTGCAGTTCTGACTCTCCTGCAAAAACTGTGTTTACCACGAAGGACACAGAGATCACAAAGTTATTTTTATTGGGTTGAATGCCCAAAATCCTTTGTGTACTTGGTGTACTTGGTGGTCGAAAACCTTTTTGCAGTGAAGTCATTTGGTTAAAAATCCGTGTCTATCCGTGTCCTGATTCCACAAAGAGATCTGGGCCACATCACAGGCTGAAGCCTGGTGCTACGGTCTACTGTCCTCGGTCCATGGTCTATTCGTTCCGCAGGCTCAGGTAGGACGCATAGCGGCGAAGGTGGATTTTGCCACGTTCCACGGCGGCGCGCACGGCGCAGCCCGGTTCATGTTGATGAGTGCAATCGCTGAACTGACAGTGTGCCACCAATGGCGCGATCTCGCGGAAATAGCCATCCACTTCTTCCGGTTGTGTATCCCAAAGAGCAAGAGACTTCCAACCTGGGGTATCGGCTACATATCCACCTTCATCCAGCGGGATGAGCTGACGCACAACGGTCGTGTGCCTGCCGCGCCCGGAGCGACCGACTTCGCGCACGGCTAACCCCAAGCCGGGTTGAATGGCATTGAGCAGGCTGGACTTTCCCACGCCGCTTGGGCCGGCCAGCGCGCTGATCTTCCCCTTGAGCCAGGCCTTGAGCTCTTCCACCCCCAATCCACTTTTGACCGAAGTATAGAGCACGGGATAATCGAGTTTTTCGTATAGGCCGAACATCTCACGCGCCTTTTCTTCTCCCACCAGGTCCACTTTGTTGGCGACGATCAGCGGTGGGATGTGTTGCTTTTCGGCGATCACCAAGAAGCGGTCCAGCATGCCCCAGCGCGGCTCCGGCTGAGCACAGGCGAAGACCAGCAGTACCTGATCGGGGTTCGCCAGCAAGATTTGCTGATATTCGCCATGCGGGCGCGGCGCTAGGCGCACAATGGCACGTTGCCGCGGCTCGATCTCTTCGATCACGCCGATGCCATCCGGCAGTATACGGACTTTGACCCAATCTCCTACGGCCACCAGATCGCCCTGGCGCGGACCTTTCTTCAGGCGGCCGCGCAGACGGGCAGGGACGGGGCCTTTCGCGGTTTGGACGATGAAGAGTCCGGCTTGCGAGCGAAGGACTAGACCGCGCACCATGCTCCCACTCATGGCTTGGGCGTTTTCGTTGGGATGCCGCCTAAAGGCGTGGGGGTACGGGTGACCCCAAAGGTGGATTCCCACCAGTAGAGGCTGCGAGGTTGTCCGTAGAAGTAGCTCTCGATCACGCGGCGGAAGATCGGCGCAGCGTAATCCGAGCCTTCGCCGGCGTTTTCGACGATCACGGCGACGGCAATATCGGGTTTATCTGGGTTCCCGGCCATGGTGAAGCCGGCAAACCAGGCATGGGGTGAACCGGGAATCCCCGATTCGGCAGTGCCCGTTTTCCCTGCTAGGGGAATGTTCAATCCTGAGAAGCGGTAGTAGGCCGTCCCGCGCGGGTTTTTCACCACCTGCACCATCGCATCCCGAATGACTTGCAAATTCTCGGCGCGTAAGGGCAAGGTCCCAACCGCTTCCGGGCGGAAGGAGCGCAATAGCCTGCCGTTCACGGTCTGGACCTTTTCAACGATCTGCGGACGGTACAAAGTGCCACCGTTGGCAATTGCGGCCATAAAACGGGCTACCTGGAGCGGCGTTACCAGCACATCCCCTTGACCGATGGCCTGATTGGTGATCTCCAGCAACGTTTGCGGCTCACCGATATTGCCGCCGGCCTCGGCCACATCCTGGATACCGGTCGGCGCTCCCAAACCGAAGGCGCGTGCCATGTTGGCAATATCGCCGCGGCGATCGTAGCGGTAAAGCGTCACGCCGATGTGCCAGAACCAGGGGTTGCAGGAGCGCATCAGGCCTTCCGGGAGAGTGAGCACGCCGGAGGGTTTCGTCTTGCATTCCCCTTCGGTCTGTAGCTCTTGCTGGCAGTGATCCCAGGTCCAGTCGTGCAGGACGATGTTCGGCAACTCGGTGAAATCGTATTGGCAATCGTAAGTGGTATCGGCGGCGAAGAGGCCGCTTTCCATGCCGGCCGACATGGTGATGATCTTGAACACCGAGCCGAGCGGATATTCCCCTTGAGTGGCGCGGTTGAGCAAGGGATTAGCCGGATCGTTGAGCAGATTGTTGAGCAGGATGTTGTTGCGATTTTGAGGATCGAAGAGATTGGGATCGAAGTTCGGCGAGGAAGCCAGGGCTAAGATGCGCCCACTATCGATTTCCATGACCACGATGGCGCCGCGGAATCCGCTCAGGGCGCGTTGTGCTTGTAATTGCAGGTTGCGATCAATGGTCAGGTAAACGGATGCGGCCGGCTCGGCTTCGGTGGATGCGATGCGGTTCAGGATGGTGCCATCGGCCGAGGCGACGTAGAGCGTGGCGCCGTGTTTGCCGGCCAGGTAATCTTCGGCCGATTTTTCAATCCCGGCTGCACCTACCCGTTCATCGCCGCGGTAGCCCTTTCGTCGGTATTGACGCAGGTTCTCCGGCTGAATGGAAAGCATGTATCCGACCGTCTGCGGAGCGATGCCCTAGATCGTAGTAGAAGCGAGAATTATAGGGAGTGAGCACCAAGCCGGCTAAATTCAGGCGTAGCAGGCGTTGGGCGGTTTGCCCGTCCGTTTCGCCGATCGGAATGTACCAATCGGGCAAGGCATTGGCATAGCGCTCGTAGATGGCTTGGGGAGTCAGGCCAGTGATCTTGGAAAGCTCACCGAGCATGAATTCTTCCGTATCCGGGTTGATCTGGCCGGGCACGATGCCGATGGCAACGATATCGCTCTGGGTGGCGATCGGCAGTCCCTGGCGATCGTAGAGATCGCCGCGGGCCGGCACTTCGTAGCTCGTCACCAACCGGCCGCCGCCTTGCAATTCGGGGAGGATCAAGCCGGGGATCCAGAGAATGTGCCAGAGGCCGTTTTCTAGGCTTAGCTCAAAGGGGATCTCACGGCTCAGGTCGCCGAAGAGCGCGGTGTGGTAGGTCAAGCGCACGGTCATCTGCGCAGCGCGAGGGCCGATCGAAGAGGCGATCACCTGATATTCCAGATCGTAGGCACTCATGGCATCGCGTGCTTCGGCATGCATTTTGCCAAAATCGTCCTGGCTGAGGCTGCTTTGAGCGCTCTGAGCCAGGAGGGAATACATAGTAGCGTAATCATCTTGGCGATAGGCTTCCAGGTAGGTCTGGAGCGTTTCCCCGGCATCCGGAGCGGCGATGCGCGTGACGCTTGGGGGAGGGAGCTCCGGCGTCGAGGTGGCCCGATCGGCGCCGGGGACGGTGGAGGGGGTACACGCAAGGACGAGCTGCGCAATGATCAGGGTTAGAAGGAGAAGGCGTTTGGGCATGTTCAACATATTTCAAAGGAGTTTAGTACGGGATAGTAAAACGCGTGCACAGGACAATCATAGTTCAAGAATTGTTGGCAAGCGGTAGGAATCTCTGCCGGAGCAGCCAGACCGAAGGTGCGCAGGAGCGAGGCCAAGTGGCAGATCGGGAAGCCCATCACGCCGGCAAAACATCCTTCCATCCGGGCTACCGCTTGGAACCAGGGGTGCTGGATGGCGTAGGCGCCGGCCTTATCGAAGGGATCGCCGCTTTGGATATAGGCTTCGATCTCCTCATCGGTGTAAGTGCGCATAGCCACATCGATCACACAAATGGTGGAGCGGCAGGTTTCATCTTCGGCGCGCAGCACGGCCAGGCCGCTATAGACCCGGTGCACGCGGCCGCGCAGCTGCTTCAACATGCGACAGGCCTCTTCGGCGTCCTGCGGTTTGCCCAGGATGGTGCCTTCCAGGAACACAGTGGTATCGGCGCCGATATACAGTCCGGGGGTGTTGCGCCGCTGCGCTGCACGATACGCTTTTTCTTTCGCCAGGCGCAGCACGTATTGTTCCGGCGGCTCTCCCGACCGCAGGCTTTCATCCACCTCCACGGGGAAGACCTCGAAAGGCCAACCTGTTAGATGCATCAATTCGCGCCGGCGCGGAGAATTGGAGGCCAAGATGATGGGGATAGACATGGGAAGGATTTTATCACAGGAGGCGGCGGGCGAAGTGTTTATTCCCGTGGTTGGCCGTGCCGGGACTTTTAGGATCTGAGGGCGGCTCTACTGCGAAGACCATGTCCTTGCACGGGCTCGATTCGATGGGACACGGACAAACACGGATGATACGGAAAATGCGAACGCATCGCCCAGCTATAAAACACCCGGCCTCTTTCCTCTTCGCCTTTGGACGCTCGATCCTCGCTCCTCCCAAGCCCCATTGATGGGACGCCACCCGTAGCACGGCGATTTGTCCCGTGCGAACAGGCCCAAGCGGATGGATCATCGTGCAGAAACCGGCATCAGCCGCGCATGCTATTTGGCCGGAAGGCTTGGGAGTTAGCCGGGGGGAGTCCGCGGATCGTCACCGCTTCCTGCGCCGTCCCTTGTCATCTGCGCCAGCGCCACCAGCATCTGCAAGCCTTCCTGCGTCTCCACCGCTGCCAGCGTGAGTGCCAGCGCCTGCCGATCCACCTCATCCAGCTCCAGCCC
>JBBIGZ010000105.1:0-8365 GCA_037447295.1 Chloroflexota bacterium
GGACCTGGCACTTTTGTTGCAGGCGCCAACCTCACCGGGTACTTACAAAGGACGTTGGATCCTAGAAGCGCCGAACGGCATTCAGTTCGGCGTTGGCCCGCAGCGCATCCCGTTTTGGGTGGAAATCGTGGTCAGCGATGCCAAGAATCCGCAATTTGCTGTCACTTCGATCCGCTTCTGGGTCGAAAAAGATACCTCTCGCTGCCCGGCCAATGTCCTGAATACTGTCTATGCCGAGATCACAGTCAATGGTCCTGTGACGGTGGTCTATCAATGGTTCCAAAGCGATGACAATGAGAGTGGAAGGATCCCTCTGGAATTTAAGAGTGCAGGCAGTAAAACGATCTCCCGCGAATGGTTGAGCCATCCGATCGCCAGTCCCACCAATCCACGCTGGATGCAATTGGTCATCCACGAGCCGAATCATCAGAGCTGGGATAAGGTCTATCTGGATTTTACTTGTCCGTAGGCGAGTACCTTGTCCGATCGGTGGGGAAGGCGTTAAAATGGGAGCACCCTACTATAGGAGAGAGACATGTTCCATACGCTTATTCTTGTCGGCAACCTCGGACGTGACCCGGAAATGCGCTACACCCCATCCGGTCAACCGGTGACCAGCTTCTCGGTGGCGACCAATCGACAATATACGAACACCAATGGAGAACTGGTGAAGGAGACGCTCTGGTTTCGCGTCACGACTTGGGGAAAACTTGCCGAAACCTGCAACCAGTACCTCCGAAAAGGCTCAAAGGTGCTGATCGAAGGCCGCCTGACCGCCGATCCTCGCACCGGCGGACCGCGCATCTGGAACGGGCAGGATGGGCAACCGCGTGCTTCGTTTGAGGTCACGGCGCAAACGGTGCGTTTCCTGAGCGCTCGTGGCGAGGAAGGAGGGGGTGTAGAGGTCCCCGGTATCGAAGCGGTGAGCGACGAGGACATTCCCTTCTGATGAGGCCGTATGAGCCAGCGTTCTCCGGAAATGCAGCCGGCCCCTCAGATGGTCACAGCCTATAGTAATCTGGCGCGCATTGCCCACTCGCCGGCCGATTTCGTCATCGATTTTGCTCACTGGCTGCCGGGCGATACCCAGGCTTGGATTCAGGTACGGATTTTGCTTTCCCCGCTTTCGGCCAAACTCCTATTGCGGGCGCTGGCCGAGAACCTGGCGCGTTACGAAGCGGCCTTTGGCGAGATCCCCGTTCCCGGCAGCGGGCCTTCGTTGGCCGATCTGCTTTTTCAGCCCCCTGCTGAGGGAAATCCTTGAACCTGTAGAGGCTGCGGTGCACAAGTTGGAGTCCATCGCCGAACGTATTCGCCATGCCTTTGATGAGCGCATTCTGGCACGCGATCGCGCCTTGGCTTATGCTCGTGAGTTGACCCGTGAATGTGCTCTGGCCATTCGGGCGGCGCATCGTCAGGAAAGCGACGCGATGCATGCTCATCTGGAACGTGCACGGCACCTCGCACAATCTCTAAATAAAGAACTGCGGCCATTTCCGGAGCTGCTCTACGCCGGCTATACCCAAGATGCCTTAAAAGAATTTGCCGAGGCTAACATCGCTTGTGCTTTGATATATGAGCGGCCGTTGCCTACTCCGGAGGAGCTGGATATTTCAGAATCGGCTTATATCAACGGGTTGGCCGAAAGCGTGGGTGAGTTGCGACGGCGGATCATGGATATTCTTCGCCATGGCTATTCCGAAGAAGCCGAGCGCTTGTTGGGGTACATGGATGAGATCTATGCCATACTGGTGACGATGGATTATCCCGATGGCTTTACCAACAACCTGCGCCGTCAGACCGACCTAGTACGGGGCATCGTTGAAAAAACGCGCGGCGATGTGACGTTTGCCTTGCGCAGTCAATACCTGGAACAGGCGATCCGCCGTCTGGATCAACGCCTGGAGGAGCAATCGTGAAAAGTACAGGTCATCGTTACCCTCTATTGCTCTATATCCGTATGTTGGATCGCTGGTGGCCGGCCACTTTGACCCTGGCCTTGGCACTGTTTATTCTTGGCTGGGGAGTTTCCAGGAACCCGGTCTTTCAGAAAGAACCGTGGGATTGGATGGTGCTGTTGCTGGCCGGCGGGCTCGCTTCATTGGTGACCTTGCTCCTATTGATCCTGCGTCGCATGGCCTATATCCAGCCGCGCGCAGAAGGCATACGTATTGTCACCCCTTTCCTGCGGTTTAATATTTCCTACAAGCGCCTGCGACGGGTGACCAGCGGAGAAATGTATGCCCTCTTCCCAGCGAAACGCCTTTCAGGATGGAATCGTGAAATCTTAGAGCCTCTAATGCACAAGACGGCACTGGTCCTGGAATTAAACAGTTGGCCTTTACCACCGTGGATCCTGCGCATGTTCCTTTCCCCTTTTTTCTTCCGGGATCGCACCCCGCATCTAGTCATCCTGGTAGATAACTGGATGCGATTGAATACGGAACTGGATAGCTTCCGCTCTCTCCAATTTTCGGCTGCCACTCGTTCCCAAACTTACACCCCTCCCTTTCTAGGGCAAAAGTAGTTCTCCTCGACTTTAGCCGATCTCCGGCGGGGAGCCTGTCTGTGACCGACAGCGTTCTCCACCGCTCAGTTTCACTTTCTATGCCCGATCTACCGTCCGCGGTCCACTGTCCGCAACCCTCAAAGGATTTCTCTCGATGCGTGATCTCTTTCTCCTCGAACCAGGAGTTATCTTTCTAAACCATGGCTCTTTTGGTGCTACGCCGCGTCCGGTCTTCGAGGTCTATCAGGAGTGGCAAAGGCGATTGGAAGCCCAGCCGGTGCGCTTTTTGGGGCGTGAGCTGAATGCACTCCTGGCTCAGGCTCGCACAGAACTAGGAAAATATGTAGGCGCGCATCCGGATGATCTGGTGTTTATCCCAAATGCGACCTACGGCGCCAATGTGGTAGCGCGTTCTCTTCGGCTGACCGAGGGAGATGAGATTCTGGCCAGCGATCAGGAATACGGCGCCTGTGAGTATGCCTGGGAATATGTGTGCAATCGCAGCGGAGCGATCTACCGTCGTCAGCCGATTCCTTTGCAGGCTTCTGATGATGAGCGTGTGGAAGCTTTCTGGCAAGGGGTTACGCCTCGCACCAAAGTCATTTTCTTGAGCTACATCACCTCCCCGACCGCGCTTCGTTTGCCGATCGAACGCATTGTCGAACGGGCGCGAGAAAGTGGCGTGATCACGGTGATCGATGCCGCCCATGCACCAGGTCAGATCCCATTGGATCTGCAAAATCTGGGAGCCGATTTCCTTTTTGGCAATTGCCATAAATGGATGATGGCGCCGAAAGGCTCGGCGTTCCTGTACGTGCGACCTGAGCTGCAGGAGCAGATCGAACCGCCGATCGTCAGCTGGGGATACCATGCTCCGCCGGAGATGAGCAGCGCTTCCCGCTTTCTGGATTTGCTTCAATGGACCGGTACCCAGGATCCGGCTGCGTGGTTGAGCGTTCCGGACGCCATCCGCTTCATGGAAACCTATCACTGGGATACCTTACGTCTGCATCTCCATGCGCTGCTGACCCAAACGTTGGAAGCCTTCGTTTCCATCACGCATTTGCCGCCGGCCTATGCTCAGGATTCGGACTATGTACAAATGGCGGTTGTGCCTTTGCCCCCTGTGCCGACCAAGGTGCTCAAGGAACGGTTATACGAGGAATATCACATTGAGATCCCGGTCATTGAATGGGCGGGACGGGTGTTCCTGCGCATCTCTGTTCAGGGCTACAATACCCCCGATGAACTAGAGGTGCTGTTACGGGCGATAGAGCGGTTGCTCAAGGAACTGGCGTGACTTCGGCCCGTTCGCGCCGTAAGGTGACCAGGCACGGTGCAGTCGTGGTGATCACAACCCGTTGCCCCTGTGGGAAGATAACCTCGGTCTGGTGCTCTTCGCGCAAAATTTCCAATCCGCGGTATTTCAGTCGCACCGGCCAGGGGAAAGGGTTGTAGCCTTCCAGGCGCACCAAGGTGGGAGAATAGATTTCGACCCCTAATGTTTTCAGAAAGATTGCAAGCGGAAAAAGGCCGAGCAGATGGGAACGCTCGCCCATCCCTTCACCGCTTTGGGCATGATAATACTGGTAGAAAGCTCTTTGCTTTTTTAGCGTCCGAATGGCGGCTCCCATTAAACGTTCTACTAGCTGGGCCGCTTCACGGCGCAGTCCATAGCGCAGTAGCCCTTCGCCGATCAGCCAGTTCCAGAACATTTCAACCCGTTGCGCCAGGTGCTCGGCCTCTTTGGCAGGAGGGTGTGCAAAGGTAGCTATGCCGAAGGGGCGCTGGAAGCGCTGCGGATTTTGCAATGCCTGTTTGACCAGGGATTCTGCCTGTTGGGGAGTTGGCTGACCGGCCCAGAGGGGCAGAAGAGTTGAAATATCTTCCACCTCGAGATCGGGAATGCGCACTATGACCCGATCGTTTTCCCTAATCCCTTCAATATGAATTTCATCCAGCGAGTGATAGAGCCGCGCCGAAGTGACCGTCAACCCGCCGCTGCGCCAGCGCATCGAATTGGCCTCAAATTGCTCCACACTTTGACCGTCTTCCCATAACGTGATCCGTGGGTGGCATTGCCCCGGTTCACATAGGATTTCGATCACCAGACGTACAGGAGATTTAAAGCGTTTTCCCAAACGTGCTTGCCCATTCCCCCGATGACGGAGCAAAACCTTTCCGCCGGAGGGGAGTGAGCTTTCTCGATCCAAATAGCGATAACCGACATGGCGTGGATTCCAGGCGCGTGTCAACAAGGCGTGTAGTTTTGCCGCTTGGGCCTCTAGTAAGACATGCTGTTCTTTGCGTGCATTTTCTTCCCCAAGCAACGCCTCGAGCAATTCTATCTCTTTCAAAAGCATCGCCGAGAGGGCAGGAGTATGAACGGCGTCGAGATCCACCCCTTGGGACCAAGGATTCCATAAGTCAAAGAGCGGATGGTCTTCCAGACCAGGTTGTGCTTCGTGTGACCATTGCGGAATCCCATCGCGATCGACATCCTGGGCGGGAGAAAACCAATGCCAGAAGAAGGAGAGCAACCCTTCGATTTCTTGATTTGAAGGCGAAGCGTAGATTTGCTGAGCCAGCGAGGTCAAAAGCGGCGTGGCGAGGATGCGCTTCAGGGTTGTCGCCAGAGGGCGAATGGGGATGTGACCGTTCTCCTCTTGGGCTTGCAGGAAGGATTGCAGCAGCGATCGGGCCGTCGCCGGCAAGATGGAGGCCAGGTGGAGTGCCTCGACGGGGTTCAATCCTTGCCAGGCAAGCGGGAGATCGCTGCCGTTGGCTTGTGAAGCATAACCATTATCGGTGGACCTGCGTGCTACGAACGGCGGCGTCGCTTCTCCGAGGATCGATCGTGCCGCCTCTTTTTGAGTCATGGCCAAAACGGCATCCCAGCTTGGCTCACCGGTGTGGATTTCGAGTGTTTGGGATGCATTCAGCAGCTCAATGCGTGCTTTTTCGGCTTCCCAGGGGCGTGCCGCCAGACGGCGCGCTTGCTCAAAGGATTGCTGTGCATCCTCTAGGGCCGCCTGCACCCAGACGATCTGACGGGAACTACCGGGTAGGAGCGAAAAATCTACCCTCAAGGATGGGAAGGGGCCTTCCCCTGGCTCGACTTCTCCGGTCATGAAGATCACCGGCGAAAGATCGTTGGTCCGTCCCATTAGCACGTTCACCAGATTGGTGCGTCGCACGAGCAAAGGAGTGCCCTGAAGGGGGATCAGCAGGCCGCAGGTTTCGACGCGCAGATGACGGACTCCCTGGCTGCGGTTCAGAAGCGTCAGGCGACCGGCCAAGGCATAGGATTCCGCTACCCAATATTCGGCTTGGACCTCGATGCCATCAAAAGGGGAAAACGTCAATTCCAGGAAGTTGGGGTAAAAGGCGCGTAAGATCGGGGGATGTGCCAATTCGTGAGGCGCAGTGACCACGCGAGTCCCTTCGCGGAAGCGGTGGAAGATGCGCATGGAGCGCGCCCGCAGCCCATAGGTGGTGAAAAAACTCAGAGCCGCTGGTTCGCCTGTCCCCCATTCCAGTTCCCAGGTGTGATCGTTGCGCGGATCGATTTTGCATAATCGGCCATCTGCCGAAAACGTGAGTGCTAAGGGATCCTCGGCTGTGAGTGACCATTCGGGCATAGCGTCATTTTACGGGAGGCAGGTGATCTTGACAAGGTTATTCGGGTCGCGTGAGCGCGTGGTTGTTAGTCGGGTAGTTACATGCCTGCTTCACGGTCCACCGTCTACCGTCCACCGTCTACCGTCCACGGTCCATCGTCTATCACAGTCCATCGTCCTTAAAACAAATCAGCCTCCTTGGTATAGGAGGCTGTCTGTCGGGGCGCGCGGATTTGAACCGCGGACCTCACGGACCCGAACCGTGCGCTCTAGCCGGGCTGAGCCACGCCCCGTAAGGTGGCGTCATTATAATGCTTCCCTTGAGTTTTGGCAAGGAATTTTTTGATGAGTGACTGTTCATGATTGGTAAAATCGCTTCCCGCCTGTCCACAGTGGGAGAAGAGCGCCTTATCTGCCCGGTTTTGCGCTCCTACCCTAAAGCGACTTGATAGCCAGGTAAAGTGGATCCAAGGTGGAAAGAATTTTTTTTCGGTCCGTTGACTTTACCAACGTTTGAACAGTCACAGTGCTTGAATTTCCTTGACAACCGGATACCTTCAGAATACAATTTTCTTATGCTCACCCCACGCCTTTTCAACCGCAATGCTAACGATCGCAATAACGATCGCCTGGTGCAGGCGTTGGGCGTGAAGCAGAGTGAGTGAATCGACTCATTTTGTTCACCTCCTGGATGACCGCCCGATGCCACAAGCGCCGGGCGGTCAACCTTTTTTCTAACGTCCACGGTCCATCGTCCACCATCCACCATCCACTGTCCATCCCTGGAGGTCGTATGTATAAAACACACACCTGTGGTCAAATTAACGAGCGGCTGATCGGCCAAAGAGTGACTCTAGCCGGCTGGGTGCATCGCATTCGGCATCACGGTGGTATGATCTTCCTAGATTTGCGCGATCGCTTTGGCCGTGTGCAGGTAGTCGCCGATGTCGAACGTACACCGCAATCGTTCGCTTTGCTGGACGAGGTACGGCCAGAATGGGTGCTCCAGATCGAAGGACCGATTGAGCATCGCCCGGCCGGTACGGAAAACCCAGCATTCCCCAGCGGAAAGGTTGAGTTATTGGCTGAAACGGTGCGCGTGCTCAACCCTTCGCTCCCCCTGCCTTTTCCCCTTGAGGAGCGCAACGGCAAAACGGTGGATGAGAGTTTGCGCTTGAAGTATCGCTATCTCGACTTGCGACGCTCTCGCTTGCAGCGCAACCTGGAGTTGCGTCACCGCGTGGTGCTGTTTATCCGCAATTACCTTTCCGAACGCGGTTTTCTGGAAATCGAAACGCCCATCCTCTTCAAAGCCACGCCAGAAGGTGCGCGGGATTACCTTGTTCCTTCCCGTCTATATCCCGGTCAGTTTTATGCCCTGCCCCAGTCGCCTCAGCAGCTGAAACAATTGCTCATGGTGGCCGGCATCGAGCGCTATTTTCAAATTGCCCGTTGTTTTCGCGATGAAGATCAACGCGGCGATCGCCAGCCGGAATTTACTCAGTTGGACCTGGAGATGGCATTTGTCGAACGGGATGATATACTGGAAACCGTGGAAGGTCTTTTCACTGCACTGATTGCCGCCCTTGCGCCCCAGAAGCGCTTGCTCAGTTCCCCCTGGCCGCGCCTATCCTATCACGAGGCGATCCTGCGTTACGGCAGCGATAAACCCGATCTGCGCTTTGGCCTGGAGATCGGTGATGCGACCGATTGTTTCCGCGGCCTGGAGTTATCAATTTTTTGTGTAGCCAATATTAACAAAGGCATAGATAGCAAGAACGCAGATAGCAAGAATAGCAAGTCCAACTCCCACCTTGTCACTTTACAGAGTGCCGCTGAGAACAGCGAGTCCATTCTCCACCCCGCCACTTCACAGGTCGCCGCTAAGAATAGCGAATCCATTCGCTACCTCGTCATTCCACAAGCCGCCGAATGGCCGCGCACCCGTAAACGGACTCTGGAAGCGTTGATCGCCGAGCAGGGATACCCCTGGCTCCTGCTCACACGCACCGCACAAGGCTGGGAGGGAAGCCCTGAACCGTTGCCGGAAGTCCTCTCCCGTTGCCTGATTGAGCGCAGCGCTGCCCAGGTGGGCGACCTGTGCCTATTGCTGGCCGGCGAGGCCTTTGCCATCAGCAAGGCATTGGGCAATGTGCGGCTCTGGTTGCGGGATACACTGAACCTGGCTCCCTCTGACCTGCTGGCCTTTGCCTGGATCGTGGACTTTCCGATGTTT
>JBBIGZ010000106.1:0-8072 GCA_037447295.1 Chloroflexota bacterium
GTGCGGCTGCGACTTGGGAAGACGCTTACTACAATCTCGTGAGGTCTCACAAGAGCCTGCGCCAACCAGTTTCGAATGTCCCAGGGCACAAATGGATTCCACGCACGTCTGCGATGGCCGCTGCACTTACCGATCACATTTGGAGAGTAAAGGAACTGCTCATGACCATCCCTTTGAAGCGATAACTGCTCTTAAAAGGAAGACTACCCGCGCTTTCTTGTGCGAAAAATCTACGGTTCTTCACCGCTGAACATGACAATCATTCCTTGACACACAATCAAATTTAGATATAATATCTAATATCGAACAGGCCATGTTCATAGACATTTCTTCTCACCGCCAGCTCCAAAAACTGGTTGCCGATCAGTTACGTACGGCGATCCTGGAAGGACGCTATAAACCAGGCGAATGGCTGCGGCAGGAAAAACTGGCTCAAGAGCTCAAAGTCAGTCAAATGCCGGTGCGCGAGGCGCTCAAAGAACTGGCGGCCGAGGGCTTGATCGAGCATATTCCCTACCGCGGCGCGCGGGTGGTCAATTTTTCCGTCGAAGATGTGCTTGACATCTACGAACACCGCGCCTTTTTGGAGGGTCGGGCGGCCTTCTTTGCCGCCGCCCATATCACGGCAGACGAAATTACCCAACTCAAGCAAATGGCAGATGAAATGTCTGCTTTTCCCCCCGAACAAATCGGCGAATATCGCAAACGCAACCGGCTGTTTCACAGCCTGATCTTTTGCGCCAGCCGCCGCGACTACCTCATCCGCACCCTGACTCAAATGTGGGAGACCTTCCCCTCTATGTTGACCGCCAACTTTGCCGCCACCGCTCATCAGCCCCTCCCCAACCGTGACTTGCAGGATCAAAGCGAGCACCAAGCCATCATCGCCGCTCTGGCAGCCAGAGACGGAGAACGCGCAGAACAGGCGATGCGCGCGCATATCCTCTCGGCGGCAAACCATCTCATTGAACTCCTCCAAACTTCCCCATGACCATCCTCATGCCTATGGGCGGCGCCCTGGATGAACGCCGTCATCCCGAAGTTCTGCTGGAATTCCTCCGCCGCGCCGGAGGAGCGCAGGCTCGGCTGCTTATTTTCCCTCAGGCCTCGGCGCGCCCCGAAAGCGGGCGGGAATATGTCGCCCTCTTCCGTGAACTTGGCGCCGGTCAGGCGCTCAGCCTGGAATTTCGTCAACGCTCACAGGCAGACGACGAGGAAAACCTGCGCCTGGTTCGCCAGGCAAGCGGCATCTTCTTCGGCGGCGGGGTGCAAATGCGGCTGGCAGCTCTCTTGGGTGGGACGCGGCTGGAAGCCGAACTGCTGCGAGCCTATCGGCGCGGCTGTGTGGTAGGCGGCACCAGCGCCGGCGCCTCGATCCTTTCCAAAACGATGGTGGCATACGGCAAAGGAGGTCCCTCTCCCCGTGAGCGCATCCTGCAAATGTCTCCCGGCCTGGGCTTCACCGACCATTTCCTCTTTGACCAGCATTTTCGTCAGAAAGACCGTCTCGGACGATTGATCTATGCCGTAACCTCCCATCCCGGCATCCTCGGCATAGGTATTGACGAAGACACCGCCGCAATTATTGAGGACGATTCCCATCTGACGGTTTGCGGTTCGGGTGCAGTGACCATTGTGGATGGACGACACATCACCGCCAGCGACGTGGCAGAAGCCGAAAACGGCCGCCCGGTTGCCGTCGCCCACCTCATCGTTCATGTCCTCACCCATGGGTGTGTCTATGAGTGCGAGAGTGGACAGGCACGTCTCGCCTCTCAACCGTTTTCTGCGTAGCGGCTTCGCCGCCGGAAACGGCAATTCCATTTCAAATAAGGAGAAAAGTATGAAATCCATCAAGATCGTCTTTACTTTCCTGTTCCTCCTGGCCTTTGCCCTGACCGCCTGCGGAGGGAAGGCCACGCCCACCGCTGCGCCCGCATCTTCCAGCGCAGAAGCCCCCACCCAGGAGTCGCCCACCGCTGCTCCCAGCGGGCCCGTCTCCGGCGGCACGGTCATCATCGGCACCCCCCAGGAACCGCAAATTCTCAACACCCTGCTCACCGGCGCCTCGATCGAAGATGCGGTTACATCCCTCTTCATCGAGGGATTGGTTGGAGTCAACGAAAAGGGCGAATACGTTCCCGTCCTGGCCAAAGATTTGCCCGAAGTCTCCGAAGATGGGTTGGTGGTTACCTATCATCTGAAGGAAGGCGTCAAATGGTCAGACGGGTTGGACTTCACCTGCGAAGATGTTCAATTCACCTACGAGGGAGTGATGTCCGACCTTTCGCAGGTCAGCACCTCCGGCTACCGCCTGATTGATACCATCGAATGCCCCGATCCGCTCACGGTGGAAGTCACCTTTAGCGAGGTCTATGCCCCTTATCTGCGCCTGTTTGCTTACATTGTCCCCCGCAATGCCGGCGAAATTGACCAGATGGAGACCTGGGCCTATAACCAGAAACCAACCGGCACCGGGCCCTTCGTACTGGAAGAATGGGCGCCGGGCGATCACCTGACCTTCGTCCGCAATCCGAATTTCCGCGAGGCAGGCAAGCCTTATCTCGATAGCGTCATCATCAAAATCCTGCCCTCGCGCGAGGTGGGGATGCAGTTGCTCAAGACCGGCGAAATTCATGCGCTCTGGGATGTAACCGAGGCCGATTTTCCGGCGCTGGCGGAATTGGCCGCAGATGGCGTCTCGTATGCCAGCGTGCGGAATGGCGACATCGAACAGCTGGTGTTGAACTTCGGCGCTAACGACGGCAGCGCGCCCGCCGACCCGGCGCAAAATCCGCACCCCATCTTGTACGATCTGCGCGTCCGCCAGGCGATTCAATACGCCATCAACAAGCAGGAAATAGCCGAAACGCTTCTCTACGGCAACGTCCAACCGGGCACATCGGTGCTTTCCTTTGGTCAGTATGCCTGCGACCTGCCGGTCAGTGAGTACAACCCCGAAAAAGCCAAAGCCCTGCTCGAAGAAGCCGGTTGGAAGGCGGGGGCCGATGGTATCCGCGAAAAAGACGGCATGCGCCTGAGCCTGAAAATCGCCACCACCACCGGCAACCAACTGCGCGAGCAAACCGAACAGGTACTGGTCGAAATGCTCAAAGAAGTAGGCATTGAACTGGTCATCGAAAACGTGCCGTCGGACGTGCTCTTCGCCGGTTGGGAAAGCGACGGGATGCGCGACAAAGGGAAGTTCGACATTGTCATGTACACCACCGGGCCCTACATCTTCGCCCCCGACAGTCACCTCTACAGCAACTATCACAAAGATTCCATCCCAACGGTCGAGAACGAAGGCAGCGGCGCCAACTTCAGCCGCTACATCAATGAGGATGTTTCCGCCTGGATAGACGAAGCCTCCCTCACCACCGATGACGCCAAACGCCACGAACTCTTCTGCAAAGCCGCGGCGCAAATCAACCAGGACATTCCGCGCATCTATCTCTACGACCGCCTTTCCATCACTGCCTACCGCACCCAATTCCACAACCTGGTGGTCTCACCTTCGTTTGTAGATTTTGCCTGGAACGCCCAAGAGTGGTGGCTGGAACCTTAATCGCCTTCTTTTCCGCCTCCTCCCTCTTCCTAGAGGGGGGAGGCGATTGTTTTGCGGCCGTCCACGGTAACCTTTCCGCATCCAAACAAAGCGCCTATGGCTACCTATTTTCTTCGCCGTATCTTGCAAGCCCTTCTCACCTTGCTGGTCATCAGCATGGTCATCTATGGGTTGCTCTCCACCGTCCCCGGCGGCTTCATGACCGTCTATAACGTGCGCGATGACATGACCCCCGAAGACCTGGCACGCATCCGCGCCAAATTTGGGCTGGATGATCCCCTGCCGGTGCGCTACCTCAAGTGGTTGAGCGCCACCCTGCAAGGCGACCTGGGACGCTCTTTCACCAGCAAGCGCCCGGTCGTTCAGGAAATCGGCGAGCGGCTGCCAAACACCCTGTTACTGATGGGCATTTCCCTGCTGACCACACTGCTGGTGGCCGTTCCGCTCGGCATCCTTTCGGCGGTGAAAAAATATTCCCTTTTCGACCACATCGCCACCACACTGGCTTTTGCCGGACAATCGCTGCCGGTTTTTTGGTTTGGACTGCTGCTCATCATCGTTTTTGCGGTCACCCTGCGCGGCACAGACGGGCATCCGCTGCTGCCCGGGGCGGGCATGTACACGCTTGGGCAGCCGTTTTCGCTTGCCGACCGCATCCGTCATCTCATCCTGCCCGTTTCCATGCTCACCTTTGTCTCGGCAGCCGGTTACATGCGTTACCTTCGTTCGTCCATGCTGGATGTCATTAACCAGGATTACATCCGCACGGCGCGCGCCAAAGGGCTGCACGAACGCAAAGTGATTTACAAACACGCCCTGCGCAATGCGCTCATTCCCCTGGTTACGCTCATTGGCCTCGACCTTCCCTCGCTGTTTGGCGGCGCGCTCTTCACGGAGACCATCTTCGCCTGGCCCGGTGTTGGCAGGCTGTACTTTTCCGCCGCACTCAAGACCGATTATCCGCTCGTTATGGCGATTTTGATGATTGAAGCCGCCCTCATCATCCTCTCCAGCCTGCTGGTAGATTTCCTCTACGCCTGGCTCGACCCGCGCATCCGCCTCTCGTGAAGATCCATGACCGCCCCTGCCGACTCACCCTCCCTGTTCATCTTCTTCTGGCGGCGCTTCCGTAAACACCGCATGGCGCTGCTCGGTGGATTCATCACCCTGCTGCTGGCTTTGCTGATTGCCTTTGCTCCCTTCTTCTCCCGCCACGACCCGATGACCCAGAACCTGCGTCAGCGCTTTCAGCCGCCCTCCGCCGAACACTGGATGGGCACCGATGACCTGGGACGCGACCTGTGGGCGCGCATCCTCTATGGCGGGCGGATTTCCTTCAGCGTCGGCATTGTGGCAATGGCGGTTTCCATCGGCCTCGGCTCCATCATCGGATTGATCAGCGGATATTACGGCGGCGCTGTGGATGCCGTCCTGATGCGTGTGACCGAAATCTTTCTCTCCACGCCGCGCCTGTTCATCCTGATTGCCCTGGGCATGTTCCTGCGCACGCTCGACCTGCCCTGGCTGAAACCCGGTTCGTTCCTGCCCATTGCCGCCGTCATTGGCGCGCTCTCCTGGATGGGCACCGCCCGCCTGGTGCGCGCCTCCACCCTGGAAATGCGCGAGCGCGAATTCGTGCTGGCTTCCCGCGCCCTGGGCGCTTCAGATGGACATATTCTGCTGCGCCGCATTTTCCCCAACATCGCCAGCCCCATCATCGTCTCGGCTACGCTCGGCCTGGCCGATGCCATCATCAGCGAAAGCGGGCTCTCCTACCTCGGCTTTGGCGTCCAACTTCCCACTCCCACCTGGGGCAATATGCTCTCCAACACCCAAAACCAGATGACCACCGCTCCCTGGACGGCCATCTTTCCCGGCCTGATGATTTTCATCGTCGTCATTGCCATCAACTACCTCGGCGATGGATTGCGCGACGCTCTCGACCCGCGCTCGATTCAGTAGAGCCTAACCACTCTACCCTCACCCTGCCCCTCTCCCAGGTCTCGACAAGCTCGACCACCAAAGGAAGAGGGGCTGGGGGCAATGCCCTGAGCATGTCGAAAGGTGAGGGCGGGTAGGCAATTCCGTAACGCTCTTTTGCACTACACCTGCCCTGGCGTGCGATAGCCAGAGGAACGCAAATTACGCAAAGCGGTTCGTATGATTACAGCAAAGCATATCGGCTTCTCCAAGTCAGGAGTTTCTTAATGAGACTACGTTTTCTCTTTTCCCTCTGTCTGCTGAGTTTACTTTTTGCAAACGCCCTGCCCGCCGCCGCGCAGAACCGCCCCGGCCTGCTGCTGCCCGTCGGCGGCGGCTACATCGACACCTATAATGCCCTGGCGCAGCACGCCATCGCCAACGTGCGCGGCGATACGGTGCATATCCTCGTCCTGGCCAGCACCTACGCCACCAATCCCAACGCCATCACCCAGGCCGAATTTCAGCAAAATATGAAAGATGGCGGCGAGCGGCGACTCCAAGTAGAGGGCGCCTGTCAGCGCAACCTGCCGCCCGCATCCTCTTTGACCTGCAAGGTAGAACTGCTCCCCATCTTTACCCGGGAAGATGCTCAAAAACCCGAAAACTTGGCTTACTTCACCGACGACGTAGCGATGATTTACATCCTCGGCGGCGACCAGGAAATCGGCATGGGCGCCATCCTTGGCACGCCGGTGGAAGAGCGCATCAACCAGTTACACGCACAAGGAACCATCGTAGCCGGCACCAGCGCCGGCGCCGCTATGCTCTCGCGCATCATGATCGTCTCCCTCCAACTGAACTACAGCAACGAGAGCGGTTTGTTCTTCGGTTCGACCCGCTTGTGGAATTCTGAATCCCAGCGTGGTTTCGATTTTGGCATTCGCAACGCAGTGATAGACCAGCATTTTTACCAGCGCGCCCGCATGGGACGTTTGCTCTCGGTCATCACTCAGCCTGGCCTGCCTCACCTCGGCGTGGGCATTGACGCCTATACCGGCGTAGTGGTGGACGATGAAATCCTGCGCGATGTTTTCGGTCTTTATACCGTCACCATTCTGGACACCGAAACCTATCACGCTGCCGATTCGGTCCGCTATGTGTCCATCGCCGAGAACCGCCCGCCGCTCCTCAGTCTGCGCAACGTGCTGTTGCACCTCATGTCGCCCGGCGAGGTGACCTACGACCTGAAGACGCGCTCCTTTTCGCTGGCGGCGGCGCCCTCGCGCATCGAACGCGACTTCGCCGACCTGCACACCCCGCCCGGTGCCGGCAGTCTCTTCCTGGCCGGCGACTTAAGCGAAACGCTCAAAGATAGCCCCATCTTGAAACGCTTCGTCGAGGTAGCTGGAGGCAAGGGCGCAAACATCGTTGTCATTGCCGAAGGCGGCGCCTCGGTGTCAGCGAACGAACGCTTCGCCAAAAAATATGTGGACGCCCTCAACGCCCTCGGTGCGCACGCCTCCTCCCTGGTAGCAGATGCAGAAGGGAAGTATCCCCCCTTGCCTGCGGCAACGATGGCTTTTGTCATCGTTGGCAAAGATGCCTCAAAAATGAAACCTCCCGCCTGGCTGCAAGATGCCTGGCTAGCGGGCAAACCCATTTTGGCCGATAACGCCGCCGCCCCCCTCTTCGGCGCCTACTACTCCGCTCACGGTCCCACCCCCGATGACGCCGAGCAGGAAGAAATGGCAGTGCAGCGCTCCTTCTGGCAGGGACGGACCACCATTCAACCCGGTCTCGGATGGGTCAAGGTCACCCTCGAACCGCAACTGCTCGCCGACCTGCGCTTTGGGCGGCTGTTTTCCCTGGCTTATAACCATCCCGACCTGCTTGCCCTGGGTTTGAACAAAGACACGGCGCTCGAACTCAACAGCGATGGCGCTGTCGTTTTGGGCGAAAACGCGGTCTTTGTCCTCGACCTGCGTCACGCCACCCGCAAACTCGGCACGAACGAGGGGTTCATCATCGCAAACGCCTTGTTGGATGTCTTCGCCCCCGGCGAGACCCTGCGCCCGGAAACAGCGGACACCCAGGCGCTTTACACCCCCGTCCCTACGCCGCTTCTCCCCACTCCCAGCCTGACTCCCTCTCCCGAACCGAGCGCCACCCCGACGGTTCTCTTCTCCGCTTTCCCCACCTCATCCCCCGCGCCAACGGTCGCCGCTCCTTCCACGCCCCAAACAGGCTCATCCTCCTTGCTATGGGTTGCAGCGCTGCTCCTCATGGGGCTGGGCGCAGCCTGGGTTTTCCTGCAGAAAAAGCAAAAGCGGTAATCCTAATCGCCACCGCGCAAGGTTGAACGCAAACCGTCCCTAAGGAGAGAACCCTTCGGGACGGTTTGTTTCTACTCCGCGCAGCGCGATAACAAAGAAAAAAAAGCCCAGAACTATTTCAGTTCAGGGCTTTTCGGAAACGTTTACGCCATCGCCGGCTCGTAATGCAAAACCAATAATTGGTCTGCCTTCAGAGCAAGTTCTGCAAATGTACGCCCTTCATTATCAGAAAACTCCACTTCAAACAC
>JBBIGZ010000107.1:0-8054 GCA_037447295.1 Chloroflexota bacterium
TGCCAAACTTCTTGCTGTTCAGGAGAATCAATCTGGCAATTTGGGAGGCAGGGCGCTCGACTTGATCTGATCCTGTCCGTGTCCTATTTCACCTAGTTTGCGCGGGTCAGACATGGTCTTGTAGGAGATTCTGGTATACTTTTGCCGTTGTCTTTTGCGACTTGTGGAGTGGTAATTGCATCTGCAGAGTCCACGGAGGGCCTGTGAATCCTTCATTGATCGGTCAGCGGTTCGATCGTCGCGCCGGGTATTATGAGAACCCTATCACTGCCTTCATCGGAGAACGCGAATTGCGCCAGATTCGCCCTTTGATCCCTCCCGGTGTCACCGTGCTGGATTATGGCTGTGGGACCGGTCGGGTGACTTTTGATCTGACCTCTCGAGGCTGTCGGGTTACGGCGTTCGATATTTCATCCCAAATGATTGCTCGTGCCGTGGCGCGAGCGCAAAAGTTACCTGTTGCACTGCGGCAGAACATCACCTTTGTCCACGATCTAGAGAGTCTCTATCTACAGCCATGGAGTTGGATCGCCTGCATTGGGGTTTTCGATTACTATCCGGATCCACACCCGCTCTTAAACCTTCTTTTCACCCTTCTAGCTGAAGATGGGCGCTTGGTGATCACATTTCCCAATGCGCTCAGCCCCTTGGGTTGGCTTTATGCGCTTCTCTCGCGTCTGACGGTTCCGGCTACGTCGCGCTCCCCTACGTTTATCCGCCGGGTAATAGGCGCAAGTGGCTTTGAGATTCTGGCTGAACGGTTTGCTTTTCCAAGCATTCGCAGCGTAGGACATACCATCATCTTGCTCCTGGCTAAAAAGCCTATAGGAGGATCTTTGTGAGCTCGCAAGGATCCATCGTTGCCATCATCCCTGCTTATAACGAAGCAAATCGCATTGGGCGCGTTTTGGAGGTAGTTTGTCAGCATCAAGACCTGAGTGAGATTCTGGTGGTGGATGATGGCTCTACCGATCACACGGCGGAAGATATTCTGCGGGCTGCCGAACGCGATCCTCGTATCCGTCTGCTCCGCCACGAAACCAATCTGGGGAAAGGGCAAGCGATTTTTACTGCCCTCGGGGCCACAGAGGCGGAATATCTGCTCTTGTTGGATGCCGATCTGGTTGGTCTGCAGCCGGCGCATTTGGATGCCTTAATCCGGCCGGTGTTAGAACATCGCGCCGATATGACCGTTGGTGTCTTCCGTGGCGGCCGCTTATCTACCGATTTTTCCCATTGGCTCACGCCCTGGTTGAGCGGGCAGCGATGTGTGCGTCGGGAGATCCTGGAGCAGATCAACCGGCAAGCGGCAGCTGGCTACGGGTTTGAAACAGCCCTCACGATCGCCGCTTCTCAAGGCAACTACCGGACACGTTTTATATCCCTCCAAGGGGTCTGGCATACTCCCAGCGAATTTCATCGGAAGCATGGCGTTTGCTGGCGATTGCACATGTATGTTCAGATTGTGCGTGCTTGGCTTCTGTGTGGTGGCTGGCGGGGATGGCGGCAACATCGCCACAAAAGCGTTTTCCTCGGACTTCTGCTGCTTTTTGCTTTTTTCTTTTTCCTGTTGCCGATGATGCAATCCCCCGGACGGGCTTTTTCCTCTGCGTTCTCCCCCTCTATTCGGTTGGCTTCCTTGCCTATTGTAGATTTAAGCGGCGTACATCGGATTTTGATCGTTGCGCCACATCCCGATGACGAAACCTTGGCTGCCGGTGGGCTGATTCAACAAGCTTTAGAACAGAACATAGGCGTGACCGTGGTGATCACCACCAATGGCGATGCTCAACCGGCCGCACCGTTGGTGTTGGAAAAACAGGCTCGCCCTCGTCCGGCAGATTACATTCGCATGGGACAACGGCGGCAACGGGAATCCTTGGCCGCGCTGAAAGTCCTTGGCCTCCCTGCAGAACATGTGATCTTCCTTGGCTATCCGGATCGCGGCCTTTTTCCGATGTGGCTGAACGATTGGAATACACAATGTCCCTTTCGAGCTCCTTACACAAAAGTCTCATCCGTCCCTTACGATGGGGTCTTCGATACGAATGCTGTTTACTGTGGCGATCGCTTGCTGGCAGATTTGCGTTTTCTATTGAAAAAAGAACGACCGGATTTGCTGATCGTGCCGCATCCGGCCGATCAACATCCGGATCATCGTGCTTTGAGTGCTTTTATCCGCATGGCACTGGTGCTCGAAGAACAAGCCGATCCGCAATATCGACCGCGGGTGTGGGAATATATCGTACATTATGCTTCTTTTCCACAACCCAAAAGAAATAATCCGGATGAGGTTCTGTTGCCTCCTGAACGCCTAAAACAGATCGAAACATGGTCTTGGTTACCCCTTTCCCCTTCCCAGGTTGCTATAAAGGCGCGAGCGATTCGGCAATATTCTTCGCAACTCGTTTTGCTGGGTGGATTTTTATCTGCCTTTGCCCGTCGCAATGAGCTTTTTGCTGTTTTGGAAAATCCCTCTCTGGTAGGACTCGATGTGCAAACTTTGCCCTTTCCGGCCATCACACCGGCCGATATTAACGATCCCGATCGAGTTAATTTTGCGCGTTTAAACGAGATGCCGGTGCGAGGAAATGCGATTGAAAACTGGCAGGTGGCTCGATTGGGGAATACTCTGATTTTGAAAGTAAGCACTCGCCGTGAACTTTTGCCAGGACGAGAGTTACTCCTCCAGGTCAAATGGCCGGATGGGTATACACAAACCTTTACCTTGAGGCCTAATGGGTATATATTCCATCCCGCCGACTATCTGGCATCCATAGAATTGCCCCCTTTAGAGCATCCTCCTGCCATTGCTTTTGCCACCGTACTTCGTGAGGGGCGATGGGTAATTTCAGAAAGTGGCTGGTATGTTGCGGCACTCGACGAACTCCCCCTCTTTCAACGTGAATCCCGCCCCATCCTTCCTCCCAACCCCTAACCCCCCTAACCTCCTAACCCCCTAACCCCCAATTCTCTCTCCACCCTCCACCATCTATTCCCCCATCAAACCACTATTGACCGTTATAATAGACCACATGAGAAAGGTGTTTATCCACGAGCGCCTTCCTTTCTTCTTGCTGGCCTATTTTGCCGGCTTTTACCGACCCGATCATGATCCGCCTGGCGAAGTTGGCACCCTCTCGGTTTAAGTCCAACTTTCGTTACTTTTCTGGAGGAACCTATGCCTGCACCTTTAGTTGCCAATAAGCGTGCTCCGATTTTTGCCGATGTCCCTGACGAAAAATGGATGGATTGGCGCTGGCAATTGAGCCACCGCCTGAATACGGCTGAGGAAATCGAACAAGTTATCCCTTTGACGGAATCCGAACGCCGCGCGCTCAATAGCAGCGGCCTGTTCCGTGTCGATATCACCCCTTACTTCATCTCGCTGATCAACCCCGATGACCCGAACGACCCCATTCGGCGGCAAGTCATCCCGACCGATAAAGAGCTCGTGCCCTTCACAGCGATGATGGAAGATTCTCTGGCTGAGGATAAACATTCTCCGGTGCCCGGGCTTGTCCATCGCTATCCCGATCGCGTCCTCATGCTCGTCACCACGCAATGTGCTTCCTATTGTCGTTACTGCACCCGCTCGCGCATTGTGGGCAATCCGGCAGCCACCTTCTCGCGCCAGGAATTTGAAATGCAGCTCGAATACCTGCGCCGCACTCCCCAGGTGCGCGATGTGCTCCTTTCCGGCGGCGATCCGCTCGTCCTGGCGCCAAAGATCCTGGAGGAGATCCTCTCCCGTCTGCGCGAGATCCCTCACATTGAGATCATCCGCATTGGCTCGCGCGTCCCGGTTTTCTTGCCCATGCGCGTCACGCAAGAACTGGTGGATATGCTCCAGAAATACCACCCGCTCTGGATGAACATCCACGTCAATCATCCCAATGAGATCACCCAGGAACTGGCCGATGCCTGCGATCGCCTGACGCGCGCCGGCATCCCGCTGGGGAATCAGTCCGTGCTCCTGGCCGGCGTCAATGATTGCGTCCACATCCAGCGAGAACTGGTGCAGAAGCTCACGCGCATCCGCGTGCGACCGTATTACCTCTATCAGTGCGATCTGGTAGAAGGAGCCGGGCACTTTCGCACCCCGGTGGCCAAGGGCATTGAGATCATCGAAGGCCTGCGCGGCCATACCTCCGGCTATGCCGTTCCCCAATATATCGTGGATGCTCCGGGCGGCGGTGGCAAAATCCCGATCATGCCCAATTACCTGATCAGCATGTCCGATCACAAGGTCGTGGTGCGCAACTACGAAGGGTACATCACCACCTACGAAGAGCCGATTGACTACAAGCCTCACGATCCCTCCACCTGCTGGTATTGCCAGCACAAGCGCCCCGAACCCGGTCAGACCGGCATCACCGGACTGTTGGATGGTGAAGAGATGTTCATCAAGCCGTTCAACTTCGATGAAGTTCACGATCGTGGTGGTATGCAACATCGCCTCAAGGATCCGCGCAAATGGCAACCCTTAGGCATTGGCACGGAGCAGCCTACCTTGCCTCCCGAAGAGGGTTAGGGAGAATGTCCTACTACGATTTCCTGCAACGTTACCCTGCCTATGCTCAAACCCATGCCCTAGACGTGCTGCGCGATGCAGAATATGCCCGCCTGGATCGTCTAGGGCATATCTATCTGGATTACACCGGTGGTGGCCTCTATGCCGAATCGCAGGTGCGCGAACACCTGCGCTGGTTGAGCGAAAACGTCTTCGGCAATCCCCATTCCACCAACCCAACTTCCCTGGCCGCCACAGAAGCGGTGGAAGAGACCCGCTTACGCATCCTCGAGTTCTTCCATGCCGACCCACAGGAATACGAGGTCATCTTCACCGCCAATGCCAGCGGCGCATTGAAGCTGGTCGGTGAATCCTATCCCTTTGAACCCGGCAGCCGCTACCTGCTCACCTTTGATAATCACAACTCGGTGAACGGAATTCGCGAATTTGCGCGAGCGCGCGGCGCCGAAGTCAGCTACATCCCGGTCGAGCTGCCCGAAATGCGCATTCCCGCCTCCTTTTTGGACCTTGAGCTGGAGCGCCGGCCCCCGGGCAAAGCCTCTCTTTTTGCTTATCCTGCCCAATCCAATTTCTCCGGTGTGCGTCACTCACTCGAATGGGTGGCGCACGCCCAGGCTCTGGGTTGGGATGTGCTCCTGGATGCCGCCGCCTTCGTTTCCACCTCCCCGCTCGATCTTTCGCAAGTGCATCCGGATTTTGTCCCCATCTCGTTCTATAAAATCTTCGGCTATCCAACCGGCGTAGGCGTGCTGATTGCCCGCAAAGAGGCTCTGCGCAAACTTCATCGCCCGTGGTTTGCCGGCGGCACGATCACGGTGGCCTCGGTTCAGGGAGATAGATACTACCTCGCCGATGGCGCGGCAGCCTTTGAAGAGGGCACGCTGAATTATCTCAATATCCCGGCTGTGGCTATCGGCCTGCAGCATATCCAGCGCATCGGTTACGATCTGATCCGCACCCGTCTGGAATGTCTCACGGGCTGGTTGCTCGAAAACCTGCAGAATCTAAAGCATTCGAACGGTCAACCGCTGGTGCGCATTTACGGCCCCACGGATACCCATGCGCGCGGCGCGACCATTGCCTTGAATTTCTTTGATGCCCAGGGACAACCGATCGATCATCGCCGGGTAGAACAGTTGGCAAACCAAGCGCGTATCTCGCTGCGCACCGGCTGTTTTTGCAACCCCGGTGCCGGCGAGATTGCCCTCGGCCTGGAACGCATGGAGTTGGCGGCCTGCTTCAATCAGCCAGGACATGAACAACGCCTGACACTAGAGGATTTTCGCCTCTGCATCGATGGCAAAACCAGCGGCGCCGTGCGCGTTTCGTTGGGTTTGGTGAGTAACTATGACGATGTAGAGGTTTTCATCCGTTTCGCCGCTCGCTTCTTGGAGAGCGGCGTTTTTGTTTTGGAGTAAGTTGCTTTGTAGCGTTCACTTTGGCCTTTGCCTGAGCGTACAGCCATTCGTTTTACTTTTCTCTACATTGCACAGCAGAAATAGTGATTTTTGTCACATTCGTTTCGCCAAATATGTTGCTATACTATATTCATGAAAATGAATATAAAAACCGTCCTACGACTTTTTGAGCACGCCTCAGTGCGACGTATTGCCATCCTGCTCCCCATTGGCCGCGGAGAAGCTTGTATCTATCACCTAGAATCTGTGTCGGGTTGGTGCCGGGCCTACATTTCACAGTCGGGCGGGCATCCTGCAGGATCGACGCGCCGGACGTTGCGTGTTCTATCGCCTGAAGGACATCTCTATCCGGACCTGATCATTGCCGCGGCTTCCCTGAGCGGAATCTCCACCGAATCAATATCCTCCCCTCTGGATCCCTGTCAGATTCTTGTGGCGCGCGGCATAGGGGCCGGCGCCTATGTATGAAGCAGGACGGCATACGACCCATCGTCACTGACGTAGCCAAGAACGAACAGGTCATCTGCGAATATCTGGATGGCGTTGCTCTCCAAAAAATTCAAAACGCAAGGAGATTCTTATGTCCAATGATACCTTTTCCCGATGGCTGAGCGGACTTGACTTCGAATATTGGAGCACCGGTCAGCACAAGATCGAGCCGCCCGTCTTCTTCGAGAAGTGGGCGAAGGGTGAAGCCGTCCTACTGGACGTGCGTGCCCCAGAAGAACGCCAATTCCTGCACTTTCCCTTTGCGCTGGAGATTCCCATCAACGAACTGCCCGCCCGTCTGGACGAAATTCCGCGCGACAAACTCGTTGTTGCTTTCTGTTCTGGCGGAGACCGCGCCAACGTGGCCTTCGCCTACCTGCACGCTAAGGGTTTCGAGAACATTCGCATCATGTCCGGCGGTTACGCTAATCTGATACCCGAAATGATGCCCGGCAAAGTTCGCAAGACCTTGCAGGCGAAAAACAGTTGATTTCAATCCCATCCCCGTCCGGAAATGGACGGGGAACTTTCGATGTAACGCATTCTGCCGCCTTTCTGTGATCGGCGAAATCCCGGTTTTCGCCCTCTCTGGCCCGCTGGCTATGGCCGGCAGGGGTGTGGCTTTCCCCTTCACGGACGCGCACAGCGTCGAAAATGTGATTCAGTATTTCCAAAGTCTGGCGCGGCGCAGGGTGAGGGAGTGGCTGGACTTTCGCAATCAGGAGCGCCACCAGTTTCATAAACGGTTGGAGCGCAACGGACAAAACTTGTGAGTTCAAGAAAGTCCTTCCGAATGGCTAAGCGCCACGCGAATGATGTCGCTCTCTGCGAATAAGGGCGGGACGGCAATTCCCATCTTGGCATATAACTCGGGCGGGACGCTAATGTCGGCGAGATACAACTCTCCAACATATTGTTTCGCTTCGGGCGCGAGCAAGCCTTGTTTGGGCAAAGCCAGCGTCAACGTGGCGGCGGCGCGGATGGTCGGGTCGTAGGCAATGCCGCTGGTGAGGTCCAAGCCAGAGGGCGTGTCGAGCGAAAGAATCGGCGCGGGCTGTTTGTTTGCCCAGTGGATGAGATTCGCCGCCGCGCCGCGCGGAGGTCCGCTCAGGGAGTAGCCAATGATGGCGTCGAGGATCAGGTCACAGGTCGAGGGAAGAAGCGAGGCGGAGGCGAGGAGAGGAATCCCCATCCGTTGCAGTATGTCCGCTTGGTGGGCAGGGACGCCGCGCAGGTCATCCGCCGATTTGGTCAACGCGACGATAACCTCCGCGCCCCAGTTATGCAGACGACGCGCGGCGGTCATTCCGCCCCCGCCGTTGTTTCCGCTTCCACAGAGGACGACTACGCTGTGACCTTGCACCGCTCCCCCCAACCAGCGGCGCGAAAGTTCCGCAAGGGCGCGTCCCGCGTTTTCCATCATCTGAAGCAGTTCGATGTGATAATCCTCCAGCATGGCGCGGTCTACTTCAATCATTTGGGCGGTGGTCAGGGCGGGGATAGGCACGGTTTTCTCCTGATTTGCAGATAATTCTATCTTACTCGAAAAGAGCAAAAAAATTCCGATGCTTGGTAGAGAGAAAAATTCTGCGCCCGCTTTTCAGACAGGCGCA
>JBBIGZ010000108.1:0-8000 GCA_037447295.1 Chloroflexota bacterium
ATCCGGCAGCTCTTCGGCAGGCTGCGCCGGAGCCTCAGCCTGGGCCGTAACCGGCGTCTCCTCCGCCATGCCCTTCAGCCAATCCGGTAGCTCTTCGGCAGGTTGAGCCGGGGCCTCGGCCTGCGCCGTAACCGGCGTCTCCTCCGCCATGCCCTTCAGCCAGGCCGGCAGATCTTCGGCAGGCTGAGCCGGCGCTTCGGCCTGGGCCACGGTTGGTTCTCCGATACTCTTCAACCAGTCGGGCATCTCTTCTACCGGCTGAGCCGGCTCCTCGGGTTGGGTAACCGCAGAGAGTTCGATGTCCTTCAGCCAATCTGGCACTTCTTCAACCTGGGAAGTTTCCGCCGGAGCCGCTTCAGGCGATTCCGCTAACACTTCAGGCGGGGCCATGGCTTTGAGCCATTCTGGTATCTCGGCCTTCTCCAACGGCGGTTCTTCCTGCTCGCTCAGAGGGCGTTCCACAAATTCACCGCTGGATTCTCCCCAACCGGCCTGGCGCAACCAATCTGGAATGGCCGATTCAGAGGCCGCCGGCCGGCTTTCGCCCACAGAACTTTCAACCGTAGAAGATGGAATTGGTGCAAACGAAGGAGAAGGTTGTTTCTCGAAGCCGATCGGCTCCCAGGTTGACGGCATTTCCACCATTGCCCCCGGCTTCCATTCAAAACGTTCTATGCTTACCGCCGCATCCGGAACCTGGGAGGCCAGGAACACCGATCGGGTGGCAAAATTCACGTAAGGATCCATTTCGATCAAGCGGCGGCGATACACCTGGGTGGCTTCCTTTTCTTTAGAAGAAACGCTGAGCTCACTCAGGACACGATTCGCTTCAAAGTTATACGGGTAAGTGTTGAGGATCTGGGTGCATATTTCGGCGGCCTCTTTTTTGTAACCGCCGAAGAAATAGGCCTTGGCCAGCAAGCTCTGCATATCATAGCGCGAGGGCTCATCTTTAAGGATGGCCCGTATTTCTTCGATCGCCTCGAGATATAGTTGCCCCCGCACGTACATATGAGCCAGCGCTCCCCGCGTCAGCCGAATGCGCGGCGGCATGACCCCATCCCGTTGACCATAGAGCCGTTGAAGCTCCGCTTGAATGGCACGATTGGCCGGCTGGACGTCGAAGGCGCGCGTCATATGCCAGATAGCTTCATCAAGCTTGCCCTGCTCATCATGAATCAATGCCATGCCGACATGAACGATAAAATCATCCGGTACGGCCATGAGCAGGCGGCGGAAAATATCGATTGCTTCTGGATAGCGTTTGGCTTCGAGATAGGCTTTCCCCAACAGGCGGTAGGTATCCAGGCACTTCGGGAAGGTCTGGAGGATATGCCGACAATGGGCAATGGCCGCATCCAGCTCCCTTTGCTCAATCAGGGCTTCGATTTCATGGTGATAAAGGCGTAAGGCGATCTTTGCCATTTTTCTCTCCAGGGGGGAACTACATAATAAGTATGCCTTAATCTGCAAAAATGTGCAAGGGGAGCCGGAACCCGGGAAGCCCGGTTTTTTCAATGCTTACCGAATAGGAGTTACAAAGTTGATGTACCACTCTTACAGTAGATCCGAGGATGCACTCAATCCCTCACCCGGCACACCAACCCTTTGAGATAAGCAGATTCAGGAAAATGCAAGGCAACAGGATGATCGGCATCCTGGAAGAGAGAGTGCAAGATTTGAGCTTCCACACCGGCATCCAGCGCGGCGCCGGCCACGATTTTCTGAAAGAGCGCGGCATCCACGCCCCCAGAGCAGGAAAAAGTCACCAGCCAACCGCCAGGACGCAAAAGCTTGAAAGCCAACAAATTGATATCCTTATAGCCCCGCGCCGCCTTTTCGACCTGAGCAGCAGTCGTTGCAAATTTTGGCGGATCAAGGATGATGAGGTCGAAGCGCCGATTTTGATCGCGGAAACGCCGCAACACTTGGAAGACATCCCCTTCGAGCGTTTCCAGCCGATCGGCAGGCAGGTGATTGAGCGCCAGGTTCATGCGCAGGTGGACAAGTGCCTCTGCTGAGGCATCCACCGCGATCACCGAGTGGGCTCCGCCGAGCAGGGCATTCAGGGTAAAGCCTCCCGTATAACAAAAACAATCCAGCACGTCGCGCCCATCCGCCAGAGAGCGGATTAGGCGGCGATTGGCGCGCTGATCGAGATAAAAGCCGGTTTTGTGACCATGCGCCAAGTCCACCTGGAAGCGCAAGCCGTTTTCCTCGATCACGACAATCGTGGGCACTTCGCCGGAAAGCAGGCCTTCGCGAAGTGGTAACCCTTCCAAGGTGCGAACTTCGGCATCCGATCGTTCGTAGATGCTGCGGCATGGGATGAGTTCGAGCAATAGTTCGATCAGGGTTTGGCGCCAGAATTCGGCACCGGCAGTGAGAAATTGCACCACAAGCACATCGCCATAGCGATCCACGATCAGACCCGGCAGGCCATCCGACTCGGCATAGATCAGGCGCACGGCCTGGTGCTCAAGCAGGCCGGCAGCACGGCGTTGCGCTAGGGCACGTTCGATGCGTCGGCGCAGGAAGGCGGCATCTACGGGCTGAGAGTCAAAGGTCCAGACCCGAGCACGGATTTGCGAAAAGGGGCTATACGCGGCCTGAGCCAGGAATCGGTCTTCGGCGCTGCGGATTTCCACTGTTTCCCCCGGCTGCGGTGATCCTTCGATCCGTTCAATAGCCCCGGAGAAGACCCAGGGATGACGACGCAGCAGCGATTTCTCACGATCGGGTTTTAGGATCAGGCGGTGCATGTTAGGCCGAGCTTCGTTTGACAGCCCGAATAAGCAAGAGATCGGAGATGTTTTCGGTGCTCAGCAGGCCGATCAGCTCGCCATCGCGGGTGACGGGAAAGGTGCGCAAGCCGGTTTCCTGAAACAACGGGAGGACATCGTTGAGGGGTTGCTGCGGGTGCACTTCTACGGTGATCGGGAGCATGGCTTCAGTGACCGGTGCATCCTCGCCAAACTGCGAAAGGCCTTGTACCAGGGCCTCGCGCGTTAACATGCCTACGATCCGCCCGCCTTCGACGACGGGAAAATCGGGTTGGCTGCCGGCCAATAGGAGCTGAACAGCATCCTTCAACGTGTTTTGAGACGAGAGGACATCGTAACGGGTGAGCATAGCCTGTGCTACCGGCACACCGCTCAAAACTGCCCGGCGACGAACGAGCGCACCTTCTTCCGTTGCTCCTAGCCAGACAAAAAGGGCTATGAACAGGAGCATCGGATTGCCGAAAATGCCCACCGCGCCGAAGAGGAAGGCAAGCGCCGTGCCAACCCAAGTGGCGATTGAAGTGGCGCGTAAGTAATCCATCTTGAGCGCCAGCAAAGCGCGCAGCACCCGCCCGCCATCCATAGGAAAGGCTGGGAGCAGGTTAAAGCCTGCCAAGAAGAGATTGACACTCAGAATGCGAGACCAAAAAGAAGTTCCCGAGAAAGAGAGAGGCATCTGTAAGATGGCCCAGAGCGCCAAGGCGATCAGACCGTTGACCGCCGGCCCGGCCAGGGCAATCCACAGTTCCTGAAGGGGTTGTTCGGGAATCCGCTCCAGGCGAGCGACACCACCGATAGGATACAGTACGATATCACGGGTGCGGATGTCATAACGGCGCGCCGTCAGGGCATGGCCGAATTCGTGGAGCACCACGCAGGCAAAGAGGACCAAAATAAAGATCACTCCTTGCAAAGCGCTACTCAGGGAACGATTACGCAGAAAGTCACTCAGGCCAACCCAAACGACCAGCAACCAAAAGGTTGGGTGCACGTAGATGCCAATGCCGAAGAAGCGGGCAATGCGGACCATATCTTACTCAGGCAATGATGCCTATTTTGCGACCGGCCTCGGCGATCACCTCGATGGCATGTTCAATGTCTTTTGGATCGTGTGCGGCAGTAACGGTGGCCCGCAGACGCGCCAATCCTTCCGGCACGGCTGGCGAGACAACCGGCAGGACAAAGATATCATGATGCTGACATTCGCGCGTCATCATAAAGGCGCGCTCATCCGAGCCGCAGAGCACTGGCACGATCGCCGTTTGGGTGAACATGGTGTCGAAGCCGGCGGATTTCAGCCCCTGGATGAAGATCTGGGTATTTTCTTGCAAGCGCTGAATGCGCCAGGGCTCATCCAAGATCACTTTGAAGGCCTCGTTGGCCGCTGCGGCCTGTGCTGGTGGCAGGGCGGCGGAAAAGATATAGGCCCGGCTGGCATGGCGCAGATAGTTAATGAGCTCCTTTTTGCCGGCCACATACCCACCCACCGAGGGAATCGTCTTGCTCAAGGTTCCCATTTTGATGTCGATGGCATCTTCCAGGCCGAAATGCTCTTCAATGCCGCGGCCGGTCTCACCGAGCACGCCGACGGAATGGGCCTCGTCGATCATCAGCCAAGCGTTATATTTGCGGCAGAGTTCGACCATGCGAGGCAGGTCGATGATATCACCATCCATGCTGAAGACGGCATCGGCGATCACCAGTTTGGCAGCATCCGGCGGCACCTGTTGCAACCGACGCTCTAAGTCCTCCATGTCGTTATGGCGGAAGCGGCGGAATTCCGCGCCGGACATCAGACACCCATCGACAATCGAGGCGTGATTGAGCTTATCCGAGAGGACGTAATCGCCGCGACCCATGAGGGTGGAGATCACGGTCAGGTTGGTGGCATAGCCGGAAGAGAAGGTGATAGCGGCTTCGGCATGTTTGAAGGCAGCGATGGTTTCTTCCAATTCCTGATGGATGGTGAGGGTGCCGGCCAGGGTACGCACGCCGTGTGTGCCGCTGCCGAAGCGATCGATGGCTTCTTTGGCCGCCTTGTTGATGCGCGGGTGACCGATCAGGCCGAGGTAGCTATACGAGGCATACATCCCCATCTCGCGGCCGTTCACCAAGACACACGCCCCTCCTTTGATCTCCTGAATGGGCTGGTTGTAGAAATAGAGATCAGAGTCCTTCAGCTCTTGAACGCGCTGATTCATGGCACGGATGCGACGCATGACGCTATCATCGGCAGTATTAAAATCCATAGATTCCTCCTGGAGAAAATGTGCCACTGGTGTGATGGTGTCATCGGTGCAGTATACCACATCAGGATAGTTGGCGGAGCATTTGTTGTAAGGGGTAAGTGTTCGCTCTTGACGCAACCGCAATTTTGCGATAAAAATTGAAACATCCTAAATAAAATTAATTTGTTATGATATTTTCCGACAGGCTAAGAAAAATTTCCACTCCTACTTTGAGGATTAACCATGCTCCATAAGCGTATCCAACTAGGCCTTGTCCATGTAGCGGTTGCCATGACCCTGGTGCCGATTAACAGTACGTTGAACCGCATCATGATTCGAGAATTAGCCATCTCGGCTACCCTTGTGGCCATTCTGGCCTCCTTACCGTATTTGTTCTCTCCGCTTCAGGTGGCGATTGGCGCTTTTTCCGACCGATACGCCTTGTTCGGGTTGCGACGCACGCCGTACATCGTAGCCGGCCTGCTCCTTTGCGTCGGTGGCGTGCTAATCTCTCCCTGGGCCGCCTTTCAGCTGGCAGAAGGCGGAATTAGCGGTGTCCTTTTCGGTTTGCTGCCGTTCCTGGGATGGGGAATGGGCTACAACCTAGCCAGTGTGTGCTATCTGGCGCTGGCTTCGGAAATTTCTGGCGAAGAAGAGCGCTCAAAGACGGTTGCGGTGATGTGGTTCATGATGATCATCGGTATCATCCTGACCGCTTTTACCCTGAGCCGCTTACTAGAATCCTATACTCCTGAAACGCTGAATACCGCCTTCCGTTGGGTAGGCGTGACGGCCCTCGTGTTAGGAACGCTGGCGCTGATCGGCCTGGAACCACGGGGGGATTGCCGCTCACGTGCGACGGAGAGACCCGCGTTGCAAGAGATGCGCAGTGCCATTCTCTCGAACTCCCAGGCACGGATTTTCTTCGTCTATCTCTTCCTGTTGCTCGTTGCGCTCTTAGGTCAGGATATCCTGTTAGAACCCTTTGCCGCTGAAGCCTTTGATTAGAGCGTTTCACAGACCACCCGCCTGACCTCAATCTGGGGTGGATTTAGCCTGCTGAGTATCCTTTTTGCTGCTTCCCTAGAAAAACGGTTTTCGCGACGCGGTGCCGCACAGATCGGCAACTTGGGCGCATTGAGCGGATTCATTTTGTTGCTCTGCGGTGGTATGTTGGGTTTGGAACGCGTTTTCTATCTTGGAGTGATCCTGCTTGGAGCCGGAACCGGCCTTTCCACCGTCACCAACCTGGCACTGATGTTCGATCTCACCTTGCCTGGCCAGACTGGCTTATTTATCAGTGCCTGGGGATTTGCGAATGCCCTCTCGCGGCTAACGGGCTCGCTAATGGGCGGAGCGGTACGCGACCTGGTGACAACCCTCAGCGGAAACGCGCTGATCGGCTATAGCATCGTCTTTGCGTTGGAGGCGATGATGTTGCTGATGGCCATCCTGGTGTTCGGCAAGATCAGCGTGCAGGCGTTCCGCCGTCAGGCAATGCAACTTTCAACGATAGAGCGTGCCAGCATGAGCATAGATTGAGCAAAAAGGCACGACCGACGCGAGAGAGTGCCTTTGGCTTAAACTACAAAGGCCGACAAAGTATGGTATACTGCCTTTACCACTCTAGAAATCAGGAAAGTAACTATGGACGATCGCATTACAATTATCGAAGGCCCACCGCCCGTTTTTGAAGTCTTACAGGAAGCCTGGCCAATGAGCCTTTGGGAAGGGGCACGGCCGGTCACCCCGGCACTCACCCGCCTGCGAACCTTCAACGGCGCAGCACTGGTGGAACGATGTTATCGCGCTTGGCATAATCGACAGCCGATCCATCTCTACTATCGGGATGCAATGGGGTTAGAACAAAAAGCCCCTATCCTCGCTGCACGGTATATGACCACCGAGGAAGGAGATGTGTTGTTTCTGATCGTAGCGCTCGACCCCGAAGAATTGGAATTCGAGTCCAACTTCGGCGATGAAGGGCAGGACGATTACCCCTTCCAAGAAGACTAACCTATCCCGTTGGGGGAAATAATCTTCATCCTACTTCGGACATCCTATGAGCGTTCTCCTTTCTGACCTTGATCACGGCCTGCTTACCCTGACGTTTAACCGCCCAGAGCGCGCCAACGCTTTTAACTTGGAGTTGATCGCAGCTTTGCAGGAAGCTTTGCGGCGCGCTGAGAAGGATGAAAGCGTGCGCTGTGTGCTTTTGATGGGCAATGGCCGCACCTTCGGCGCCGGTCAGGATTTGGAAGAGATCCTGGCCGCCGGCGGAACCTCGATTCGAGAACATTTACAGCGCACTTATAATCCCCTGATCTTACAGATCCGCCGACTGGAAAAACCCGTCCTAGCGGCGATCCACGGCGCCTGCGCCGGGGCTTCGCTCGGGGTCGCTTTAGCCTGCGATTTCCGCTTGGCTGCGGCCGGCACGCGTTTTGTAGTCGGTTTCAACGGCATTGGTCTGGCGCCGGATTCGGGAGTTTCGCTCTTCCTACCGTTGCTCATGGGACTAGGGCGCGCTACCTGGTTCACTTGGAGTAACGAACCTTTCTCCGCCGAGCAAGCTCTGGAATGGGGCATTGTCCAGAAAGTGCTACCAGCAGAGGAATTATCAGAAGCCGCGCGCGCCGTGGCCTCTCAATTGATCGCAGGCCCGCAAAAAGCTTTTGCCTTGACCAAACGCGCCTTCAATCGCGCCATACTCCCCCATCTAGAAACCGTTCTGGACTATGAAGGACATCTCCAGGAAATAGCTGCTCGCGACCAGGAGCACACCCAGCGCGTGCGCCTCTTCCTGGAGCGCAAAAAGAGTGGGTAGGAGGAAATGCTCCTCCTACCCTTGTTTTATCTATGGCACCCAGTTGGAAAGGACGTTGACCACCAGGTCCGGATTTTGGGGGTCGTTCGTCTTCAGGCAGTCTCCCTTTTAAGAGCAGTTAGCGCTTCAAAGGGATGGTCATGAGCAGTTCCTTCACACCCC
>JBBIGZ010000109.1:0-7824 GCA_037447295.1 Chloroflexota bacterium
GCTTGCCGATCAATTGATAGACGCGCTCGTTTTCTTCATCACTGATTGCCAGGATTTTCACCTTCCGTTTTTCCCTCTTGTGCCAAAGGTAACCAGACGATGAAGGCCGTGCCTTCTCCCAGGCGGGATTCGACCTGGATATGTCCCTGATGGTGATCGACGATCCATTTAGCGATTGAAAGCCCCAATCCAAAGCCACTGATCTGCCCGGAGCGGGTGCGTGATTTTTCGGCGCGGTAGAAGCGATCGAAGATATGGGGTAGGTCTTCCGGTGGAATGCCGGGGCCGGTATCGCGCACCACCAGGCGCGCCTGCTGACCGACGCGTTGCAAGCTCAGGGTCACTTTGCCGCCGCTCGGCGTGTACTGGATGGCGTTGCTGACCAAGTTGAGCAGCACTTGCTTCAGTCGGTCGCGATCGCCGCGGACCTGCACCTGTTCTATTTCGCTCAGCTCCATTTGGATCTTTTTGTTTTGTGCCAGCAGCCGAAGCTCTTGGTAAACTTCTACCAAAAGGGTATCCAGCTCCACGTTCTCAAAATTCAATCGCAGGTAGCCCGATTCGGCCTGTGCCAGCAAGAGCAGACTATTGACCAGCCGCGTGAGACGATTGACCTCGGCATCAATGCTCTCGAAGGATTCTGGATCGATCTGCTTCATACGCCGCATCAGGTCCATATTTCCCTTGATCACCGTGAGTGGCGTGCGCAGCTCATGGCTCACATCGGCGAGGAAGCGCTGTTGGGTGGTGAAGAGCTGTTCCAGCCGCTCGAGGGTTTGGTTAAAGGCCTGGATCAGGCGTCCGATCTCGTCATCGGTGGCGCGTTCTATGGGTATACGGCGGGAGAGATCGCTGGCACGGTTGATCTGGTTGGCGGTTTCCAGCATGGTCGAAAGCGGTGCCAGAGCACGTCCAATCGCCAGCCAGGAGGCCCAGGCGGCCACCGCGAACGAGAAGATCAGGAGATTGAGGATGTAAAAGATCAGATCGCGGCGGGTGGAATCCAGCACCTGCAGGCTGGTAGCGATCTGGATGGTGGCTATGCGGCGTGTGCCGGCCAGGACGGGGACGGTCAGCACCCGGAAATGATCCCCGATCTTGTAAACTTCCCGCAGCACCGGGAGAGAGGTGCGCAAACTTTCGCCGTCTAACGGCTGCCTTAAGAAAGGCAGGTCTGGGATGGCTTCGAGCAAGCGCTCATTCCGATCCCAGACCTGGATATAGGTGTTGGCAAAGCTCGCCCCCGGTAGCAGATTCACACGAACCTCTCCGGCCGGAGTAACGCTTAACACACGCAAGATCTGCCGGGCGGTCGCATCGAGCGAAGCGTCAATGTACCTCAGGATGGTAGCACCGATTAACCAGTAAACCAGTCCTCCGAAGAACAGCAAAAGGCCTGAGAGCAGGAGCGTGTAGAAAAGCGTCAGGCGAGCGCGCAGGCTCATAGGTTAGGAGGCAGGCTCGCGCATGACGTAGCCGACACCGCGGACGGTGTGGATCAAGCGCGGTTCTCCGTTTTGCTCCAGTTTCTGGCGCAGATAGCGGATATAGACTTCGAGTACGTTGCTCTCACCGCCGAAATCGTAGCCCCAGATGCGATCGAAGATCATCTCGCGCGTCAAGACCTGGCGCGGATGGCGCATGAAGAGCTCGAGCAGCTGGTACTCTTTCTTGGTCAGCTCCAGTTTGCGGTCGCCGCGGCGCACTTCGCGCGTGGTCGTGTCAATGGTCACATCGGCGAAGCGCAACACTGGCTGGCGTTCCTGTTCGGTGCGGCGGAGTAGCGCGCGAATGCGGGCCAGCAGTTCTTCCAGGTTGAACGGCTTGACCAAGTAGTCATCGGCGCCGGCATCCAACCCTTCGACGCGATCCTGCACGGCATCTTTCGCCGTCAGGATCAGGATCGGCAGTTTGCTCTTTTGCCGAATCCGCTGGCAGACTTCCAGCCCATCCATGCCGGGGAGCATCAGGTCGAGCACGATTAAATCGGGTTGCTTTTCCTGAAAGAGCTTAAGGCCGCTTTCGCCGTTCGTAGCCGTCTCTACTTGATACCCTTCCATGGAGAGCCCGCGTTGCAGCAGACGCAAGATGGCCGGATCATCTTCGATTACAAGGATTTTGATCATATAGAACCTCCTAAAGTAGAATCATTAAAAATCATACCATAAAGTGTATCCTGCGAGAAGATTAAAAAGCAAACTCAATCTGCAAGCTTCGGAAGCGAGATGGTCGCCGGGGCATCGATCTGTATGAGCACGTCGGACGTTGCGCTGCACTTCCCCGGTCAATCGGATAGAGATTGAGACGATGCGATGGATTCGCTCGGAATTCTACGATCCCGTCTACCGTCCACCGTCTTTTCTACCGTCTACCGTCCACCGTCTATCTTCTGTCCACCGTTCACAGTCCATAGTACAATATCACGGCGATGAGCGACGATATTACCCCGATCCGCAAACAATACCTGGAAATCAAGCGTCAGTATCCCGGCACCTTGCTTTTCTTCCGCCTGGGAGATTTCTACGAGACCTTCGACGAAGATGCGGAGATCGTAGCGCGGGAGCTGGATATTGTGCTTACCTCGCGCCCGATCGGTAAGGGACAGCGGGCGCCGTTGGCGGGTATTCCCTACCATGCGGTGGAAAATTACCTGGTGCGCCTGATCGAGAAGGGCTATCACGTAGCGATCTGTGAGCAGGTGGGCGATCAACCGGTGAAGGGGTTGGTGCCGCGACGGGTGGTGCGCGTGATCACGCCGGGCACGGTGATCGAACAAAACCTTCTGCCCGTTGGGGCCAATAATTACCTGGCGTGCGTGGTGCTCGAAGAAGAACGCGCGGCATTGGCCTATGCCGATATTACTACTGGTGAGTTCGCCGTCACCGAAATGGAGGTTGGCCCGCAGTGGAGCACCTTGCGCGCCGAGTGGACGCGCTTGCAGCCGGCCGAGACGGTCTACCCGGATACCCTACGCCTGGAGCCGAACGGCCTGCCCGGTCATCTCACCCCCTGGCCGGCCTGGCGCTTTGAGAGTGGGCGCTGTCAGCAGGTCCTGCTGGATCATTTTCAGACCCTAACGTTGGAGGCGTTTGGGCTGCACGATCACAGCCTGGCCACACGCGCGGCCGGAGCCTTGTTGCAATACGTGCGCGAGACGGAGCCCTCGGCGGTTGAGCTCCTTAAGGGGCTGCGTTACTATCACTTGGGCGAATTCATGATTCTGGACGCCGCCACGCGGCGCAACTTGGAATTGACCGAGGCTTTACGCCCCGGCCGCCGCGGTGAGACGCATGGCTCGTTGTTGGGCGTGCTCGATCGCACCGTGACGCCGATGGGTAAGCGCCTGCTACGGCGTTGGATCGGCCAGCCGTTGCTCAATGTGGAGGCTATTCGGGCCCGCCAAGATGGGGTACAGCGCTTTTTCGAGAACGGTATGTTGCGCGCCGAGCTGCGCGCCGCCCTCAAGCCGATCGGCGATCTGGAGCGTCTAACCACGCGCTTGTTGGCCGGTCATGCCCAACCGCGCGACTTGGTGGCGATGCGCGAAACCTTGCGTCACCTGCCAAAGGTGCTGGACGTGCTCGGCGGCGGCTATTCGCGCCTGCATCCTTGCCGAGAAGAATTGGCGTTGCTCAATGCGGCGATTGCCGATGATCCTCCTGCCACTTTGCAGAATATCGGCATTATTCGCCCTGGCTATTCGGCAGAACTGGATGACGTGGTGCGCGCCTCGCAGCATGCTCGCGATTGGATCGCCGGTCTGGAACAACGGGAGCGAGAGCGGACCGGGATCAAAACCTTGAAGGTAGGATACAACAAGGTTTTCGGCTACTATATCGAAATCTCGCGCGCTGCGGCGACCCAGGCACCGCCGGAGTATATCCGTAAACAAACGTTGGTCAATGCCGAGCGCTTCATCACGCCGGAGATGAAAGAATATGAGACGCTCGTGTTAAACGCCGAGGAGCGCATTCACGAGATCGAGGTCCGGCTTTTCCGTCAGGTGTGTGCCGAGCTGGCGAAATTGGCCCCTCGTCTGATGGAGACGGCGCAAACCCTGGCCGATTTGGATGTCCTGGCAGCACTGGCTGAAGTAGCCGCGTTGAACGGTTACGTTCGCCCGGAAGTGCTCGAAGAACCGATCCTGGAGATCCGCCAAGGGCGGCACCCGGTGGTGGAACAGACGCTGGAAGGGGAGCGCTTTGTCCCCAACGATCTGATCTTTGAGCCGGGCGAAGTGATCCGCATCATCACCGGGCCGAACATGAGCGGAAAATCCACCTACCTGCGCCAGGCGGCTTTGATCGTGTTGATGGCGCAGATGGGTTCGTTTGTGCCGGCACAATCGGCGCGCATCGGCATAGTTGACCGTATCTTTACCCGCATCGGTGCGCAGGATGAAATTCATGCTGGGCAATCCACCTTCATGGTCGAGATGGTCGAAACGGCCCATATTTTGCACCATGCGACCCCCCGTAGCCTGCTGATTTTGGATGAGATCGGGCGCGGCACGAGCACCTATGACGGCCTGGCGATCGCTTGGGCGGTGGTCGAATATATCCATAATCATCCCAATCTGCGCGCCAAGACGCTTTTTGCTACGCATTACCATGAGCTGACGCAGCTCGCCGATCTCTTGCCGGGAGTGCGTAATTACAATGTGGCCGTCAGCGAGGCGGGTGGCAAGGTGGTCTTTTTGCATCACATTGTGCCGGGTGGAGCGGATAAGTCCTATGGGATTCACGTAGCCCAGTTGGCCGGCCTGCCTCAACCGGTGATCCAGCGCGCCAACCAGATTTTGGGCGAACTCGAACGGACCTCCGGCCGCGCCGTGCGCTTGGATTCCTTCCTGCCCCAGCAGCTTTCCCTCTTCCCGGAAACCAACCCGTTGCTCGAGGAGCTTAAGGCACTGGACCTGAACTCCCTTTCTCCGATCGAAGCGCTGACCAAGCTTTACGAGTGGCAACGGAAATTTTTGGGCGAATCCCGCACCCGCTAAGCGCATCTACGGTCCACGGTCCACCGTCCACCGTCCACCGTCCACGGTCTACCGTCCACGGTCCACAGTCGGCATTCCCCGATCTACCACATCAAAACTGTGATAAAATCAATTCACGGTTTCTTGCGCTGGTCTTACCCTCCCTACCGGCCAGGTGTAAGAGAAGTGCGGAGCCGGTAGATTTTCTGCTGGAGGAAAGCATGAGTACAACCCAAGAACGCCGCGTAGTCGCGGATGGACAGGTGGTCAGCCTGGAATATACTCTGACCGTTGACGGAGAGGTGATCGACTCTTCCGAAGCGCATGGTCCGATCGAATTCATCCAGGGGGTGGGGAATATCATTCCCGGTCTGGAAGAAGAGCTTTACGGCATGAGCGTTGGTGAAAGCAAATCGGTGACGGTGGCACCGGAAGATGGCTATGGGGAAATTGACCCCGATGCCTTTCAAGATTTTCCGCGCGAGGCCTTTCCGCCTTCGATTCCCCTGGAACCGGGCGTGGCATTGCGCCTACAGGATGAAAGTGGGAATGTCCATATGGCAGTGATCGATTCCGTCACCGATGACACGGTGCGCCTGGACTTTAATCATCCGCTGGCCGGAAAGGAATTGCACTTCGATGTGAAAGTGGTCGGTTTGCGGGATGCGACCGATGAAGAACTAATGCACGGTCACGTGCACGGTTCCGACGAACATCACTAGCCCGTTTCTGCCCGTTGGGATTCCTGGCGGGCAGATTTCTTCAATATCTCAACAAATACCTGGCAATTCGGAGGGGAAGTTCTCGGGTATGGACGAATTACAGGAATTCTGGAATGCTATCCGCGAGGGAGAGAGCGAAAAAGTTTTGGCATTCCTGGAGAAAAAACCCCGCCTGCTGGATCAGGTAAATGAGGAGGGGGTTTCTCCGATCGTTTTTGCCGCCTATCAGGGGCATATGGAGCTGGCCGAGCGGCTGGCCGATCGCAAGGTGGTGTTGAACGTTTTTGAGGCCGCCGTGTGTGGCCGGGTGAGCACCTTGATGCATTTACTCGCCCGCGATCCGGGATTGGTGGATGCTTACCAAGGGGATGGGTTTCAGCCTTTGGGGTTAGCGTGCTATTTTCGTCGTTTTGAGGTTGTCAAATATCTGTTACGCGCCGGAGCACCGGTTAATTCGCCGTCGCGTAATGCCCTTAAGGCGAGCCCATTGCATTCCGCAGTGGCAGCACGGGATGCAGAGATCGTGCGTCTGCTCCTGAGCCATGATGCCGATCCGAACGTTCGCGAAAATGGGGGATATACTCCTGCACATCTTGCGGCCCAAAATGGGGATGTGGAGATTCTACGGCTTCTGATTTTCTACGGTGCCGACACTGAGCTGAAGACGGATGACGGCAAAACACCGCTTGATTTGGCGCAGGAAGCCTCGCATGCTGAGGCAGTGGAGCTCTTGAAATCCGGGATCACCAAGCGATTGCGACGCAATTCCAGCACTACCTGAAACGTGCCCTTCGGCGTTGGACAATCCGGCGTAATTTGCAAAACGGATGGAGGAATTTTTGCACCCTATCAAGAGATTTGACAGGGGTTGGTGATCGTGCAGGTAAATAAATGCCGACTCCGCTGCAAAAACCATCTCTGTTACAGGGGGCCGATTCAATAGAACACGGACAAATTGAAACTTTGAAGGTGTGTCCTTTTGTGCCGAAAGGACTTTTTGCAGAAATGCAGCTATTTTACGATACAATCGGGACATGCTGCTACTCGTGGACTTCCTGATGCAGCCCAAATACACCTTCTTGAGGATGCCCAATGAAACGCTTTCGCTGGTTTGAGCTCTTATTGTTTTGTGTGGTGATGTCGATCCATATTTACGCTGCTACTTCGGATGCTTATAACCTGCCGAATCGCTGGTTCGATAGAGATGATGCTTACTATTACTTCAAGGTAGCCCAAAATATCGCTGAGGGGCGGGGTGTGACTTTTGATGGGATCAACCCTGCAAACGGATTTCATCCTTTGTGGATGCTGATCTGCATTCCGATCTTTGCGCTGGCACATTTTGATCACATCCTTCCTCTTCGAGTGTTACTGGTAGTAATGGGAGTGATACACGCAGCCACCGGCGTGTTCATCTTTCGTCTGCTTTTGCGAGCGGTATCAATGCCAATAGCTATGGTGGCAGCCGCATTCTGGGTTTTTAGCCCCTATATTCATGCCTCGCTGATTCAGCTTGGGTTGGAAAGCGGTATCACTGCCTTTTCCTTAGCGCTTCTCTTGCTCTTTTTGGAACGCTTTGAGCGCCGCAGAAAGTTATCTCCCCTTGCCTTGAAAGAACTCATCCTTTTAGGGATGTTAGCCGTTTTTGTCCTCTTTAGCCGACTGGATACTATCTTTCTGCTGATCTTGATTGGTTTGTGGGTGGTATTCCGCGAGATGCCGCTCCGAGTGCTTTTGCTTGCAGATTTATTGATACTGGTTGCGGCGCCGCCTTTAGGACTCATTGTGCGACTCGGCGTCCAAGGGTATTACAGCTATCGTGAGTTCGCTCTTGGGATGATCGTTCTGAATCTTCTTATCCACCCGTTGCTGTACTATTTTTGGGGTCTTTATCGTTCTCCCCAAGCTGTGAACCTGCAGGAATATGCGCTTCGACTTCTTTTTGCTGTCGGGTTAGCTTCTCTTTTGGCCGGCATAGGCATGTTTGCGCTGCGCAAATGGGGTATGTTTACAGGATTTTCGCGTAGCGCCCTTCTTCTAAACGCAGGCTTTGTGCTGCTCTTTGTTGGGGCGTGGCGCGTTCTACTTTGGCTTTGGGGGCATGCCCACTCTTTGCCCTCGTCG
>JBBIGZ010000110.1:0-7618 GCA_037447295.1 Chloroflexota bacterium
CGATCCTTACTCCAATGGCGCCGCTCTTGCTGGCGGTGGTCGCAGTCGTGCGCGGAGATGCTGGTGATGAAATCAAGAGCCAGGTGCAGGCGGCACGAAAGATGTTGCAAACGCAAGATGCCTGGCAGGCGCTAGGCACGGCGCTAGAACGATTGCTGAACGGCGAACGCGACCCCCAAGCCCTGACCGCCGGGCTGGAGCTGGATGAGGTGGATCAGCAGGCGCTGGCACTCACGCTGGCAGCGGTGGAGACGCAGGAAGGCTTGCAGATGCTGGCGGCGCTGGCGCAGCAAGCGCTATCACAGCGCTAACCCCGTAGCACAGTTTATAACCAGGCTTCCTCCAAATCAAAATCGTTAGCATGAAAAGCCCTGGAAGCACAAATGCTGGCGTTTGGGCTGCACCCGTGTTACAATACGAGCGCAATTCCAGCGTAAAAGGATCGCGCCATGTATACCCCCCGTAAGGCCCTGCGCATTAATGTCGGCTTTATCGTCCATAGCGAAATCGGTTACGAGCATGATTTCCCCTTCGATTTCGAACAGCTACGGGTTGACGACGATCTGGACCTGTACCAATTCAAAGGTCACGCCCTGATCCGCCGCACCCCGCAAGGGTTGCTCCTCGAGGGGGAATTCCAGGCCGAGCTGATCACCGAATGCGTGCGCTGTCTGAAGCCTTTTCACTACCTCGCCCACTGGCAGATCACTGAGCTTTATGCTTTCAACCGAAATTCGATCACCGAGTCTGGCTTACTCCTCCCCGAAGATCATCACATTGACCTTGCCCCGCTGACGCGCGATTATGCCCTCTTGGAGATCCCCATCAATCCCATCTGTCAAGCAGATTGTAAAGGCCTCTGTCCCGTCTGTGGCGAAGATCTGAACCTTTACGATTGCGGGCACACGTTCCCCTCGATCCAAAGTCCATTTGCCATTTTGCGGGATCTGCTCAACCGAGACGACGAAAACACATCCTAACCGAACATGGAACTACCCCGTTTACCTAGATTTCAACGCGCCTGGCGTAGTTTGCTGGAAAAGGCGGAAGTGCAAGGCTTCCTGACCACCGAAGACGTCCTAGAAGCCGCATCTCCTCTCCAGCAGGCATTGCTGGAAGCCTTATTGGTTGCACTTCGGCAGGAAGGCATTGAGATCGTGGGAAGCGAGCCAAGCCTGAGCGCTACGCCGGCGCAAACAGGCGATCAAGACGTGGTAGACCTCTACCTAAAAGAGCTGGGGAAAGTTCCGTTGCTCACCGCCGAGGAAGAACGCGAACTCGCTCTACGTGTGGAAAGGGGACGAAAAGCTCAAGCCCAAATTCAAAACGCCCGCGGCAAAAAGGCAATAGCCCTAAAAGAAAAACTGGCACCGCTCGTCGAAGATGGCCTGCAGGCCCGTGAGCACCTGATCAAAGCGAACATGCGTCTGGTGGTCAGCATAGCCCGGCGATATATCGGCTACGGCATCCCACTTTTGGATTTGATCCAGGAAGGCAACCTGGGCCTGATCCGGGCGATCGAAAAATACGACCCCCATCGCGGCTTCCGCTTTTCCACCTACGCCACCTGGTGGATCCGTCAGAGCATCGGGCGGGCAATCGCCACCCAGGGACGGACGATCCGCTTGCCGGTGCACGTCAACGATCAAGTGCGTCGCCTTTACCGCACGATATACAAATTGGAACAACATCTGGGGCGCGAGCCAACCGCCGAGGAAATCGCCGAGGCCAGTGGCCTGGAACTCCAAAAGGTGCACTGGTTGATCAAAGTTTCCTGGATACCTCTTTCACTAGATATGCCGCTCGATGACGAGGGCGACGAAGAATACAACCTGATCCACGTCGTCGAAGATCAAAATGCGCTTTCCCCCATGCAGAGCGCCTATCATTCCATGTTGCGCGAGAAACTGGAAGAGGCACTGGCCTCGCTGCCAGCCCGCGAAGCACACATCTTGCGCTTACGCTTTGGCCTGGAAACCGGCGAACCTTGCACACTAGAAGAATTAGGGCGGCGCTTTGGGCTCAGCCGAGAACGCGTGCGCCAACTTGAAAGCTCAGCCCTGCGCCGCCTGCGTCAACCCTTGAGAGCCAAAATCTTGAAAGAGTTTCTATAGTCGAACCCTAAAGCTGGTCTTCATCCTCTCCTTCATCTTCCAACCACATATCTTCTTCCTCGAGTTCCTCATCCTCCCATTCTTCCAGTTCTTCTTCCCATTCCTCTTCTTCCACCGCTTCCTCATTGGGCGAATACGTAGCACAGCCGGCATCCGGATCTAACTCAATGGCGGCCGCGCTGCAATAACCCTCATCGAGGAAGATACAATCAAGATAGTGACAACGAATGCGGGGCATATCATCCTCCAATGTTGGATTTTAGGATAACCTCAACCGAGGCAAAGACAAAAGGAAGATCAACGTAATAACGATCGCCGAAAGCACACAATAGGGACACCAAGCATGAAGCACCGCCGCTTCAATGTACGAAAGGTAGGCAGAATACAAAGTGCCGGCAAACGAGATGCCGAAGACCGCCAGCGGTGCATATTCCTGCAAAAGGGGATGTCGCCGTTCAAACACCAGGAGCAACAGGATCGTCAGATACGCTAACATGCCAAAGAGGGCGATCGGGATGCCGTATATTTCAGAATAGCGGCTGGTGTTGACCGTATAGCAATCCCCGATGCCGAAATTGCATTTTGCTTCCTGATGTGCGAACTTCACCCAAGTCAGATAAGCCGAATCAACTAGCCCGATCAACGCCAGTACAATCGAAGTCCAGGAAAGTTTACTCATCCAGAAACCAAGCCTCCGCTTCTGCTTCAATGGGCAGTGATTTTACCCCAGAGGGGATGATTAGTAAAGCATTTGCTACGACCAACGAACGCAAATTTCCCGAACCCTGATGGGCACTCAAGCGCGCCCGATAGCGTCCATCCCGCTCGGTGACCACGACGCGCAGGTAGCTCTCGCGCCCATCCGATTCGATCGGTTCATCCAACCACACGCGGTGACGTCGCCGCGGCGTCCAGGGAGCGCCAGAAAGGCGAGCCAGGACCGGACGCACAAAGAGCTCAAATCCGACAAAGGCCGAAACCGGGTTACCCGGCAGGCCGATGAACGGCACCCCACGATAGCGTCCCACCAGCAACGGCTTTCCCGGACGCACATTGACGCGCCAAAACTCCAGCTCTCCCTCCTGTTCCAAGACCTTCCGCACCCAATCGAACACGCCCACGCTCACCCCGGCGGTCGAAAGGATCAGGTCCACGCCCGCTTCGACGGCACGTTCAAAAGCTTCCCGAATCGCATCGAACCGATCCGGCAAAATGCCCAGAAAGAGCGGCCGAACGCCCACGCGCCGTATCAAGGCCTTGAGCATCACCGAATTGGACTCATAAATTTTCCCAGGACTGAGCGTCGCCGAAGGGGGCAAGAGTTCATCTCCGCTGGAGAAAACGGCGCAACGCGGCTGTGCCCGGACGGTCACTTGTGATACACCGCACATGGCGAGAAGCCCCAGATCGACCGGGCGCAAACGATGCCCGGACTCGAACAAAAGCTCGCCAGCGCGCACATCCATCCCTACCGTCCGCACCGATTCCCCAACCCGCACCGCACGGAAGACGTGCACGCGCGCGGGGAGAACGCTGCTTTGTTGCCGGCCTTGATCGGTATCTTCGATCGGGATCACCGCATCCGCCCCTGTCGGGATCGGGGCCCCGGTCATCACCCGCACCGCTTGGCCTGGGCCGACGAAAATGCCGTTCGGATCGTGCCCGGCCGGCAGATCGGCCACTACCTGAAGCACGGCCGGGACTTGCGAGGAGGCCGATCGGGTATCCTCGGCCCGCACGGCAAAGCCATCCATCGAAGAATTAGCAAAAAGTGGTAAGTCATACGGCGCGATGACCGGCTCAGCCAGGACACGCCCATCCGCATCTTGCAAGGGCACCGTTTCCGTGCTTGCCACGGGGGCGATCATCTCGATCAACTGCTGTTGGGCTTGTAAGACAGAACGTAAATCAGTCATCGTATCACTCCAGGCGGTGAATTATACTGTCTCTTCTCCGAAAATGGAGCGAGTGGCATCACTCGACAAACAAGCATCCCGGCGTTTCTCTGAATATTGACAACATCTCTCATTGCGAATACACTCGCTAAAACTGTAGCACTCTCTTCCGCTCTTTCTGCCCCGCACCAAAGGAGGAGTCGTGAACCTGGATTTCGATCTTTATCGGCAGACCGTACAGGTCTCTTCCAATCCCCTAGTACGCCTTTCGGTCATTGATATTTCCCCGGATCATCCCCAACGCACTTTTGTCTTCATTCATGGGTTTGGTGGGAAAGCCTCCCAATGGCGCTACCAACTGCAAAGCTTCTCGGTAGAAAATCGGGTGATCGCGCTGGACCTGCGCGGCCATGGGCTATCCGACCGGCCAGCTTCCGGCTACGATCTGGAAACCATGCTGAAAGATATAGAAATGGCGCTGGAGAGCTTAGGGGTGGATCGTTCGTTTGTGCTGGTGGGGCATTCGTTCGGTGGGGCACTGGTCGCCGAATATGCCCTGCGTCATCCGGATCGCCTGGAAGCTTTGATCCTGGTAGCAACGGCAGCACGTTTCCGTTTCAATTGGCTCTACCGTCTCGGTTTGTACTTGCCGGATTGGATGCTGCACATTGCGGAACGATTCACCCGTCAATGGCTTTCTGCACCGCCCTACGTGCTCAAACCCTTCTACCGGCAATCAGTGGTGAAGTGGTCCGGGTACGATGTTTTCCCCAAGCTCCAAGTACCAACTCTGGTATTACGCGGCCATCGGGATCTGGTCTTTGAGCGACCGCTCTTTGAGGAAGTCGTCCATCTCATCCCCGGCGCACAAGAAGCCGATATCGGCGCTTCGGGGCACATGCTGATGCTGGAGCGACATGAGGCCGTCCGTCGCGCCATTGAGCGCTTTCTCGCCGGCGAACAGCAACGTTACTGGCGCGAGGAGGGCAAGTCGCTGCCCGGAAAAGGGCGGGAAGCGCTCCGCCGTGAACGCCCCTGGTTGGTACATTACGAGGATGGCGTTCCTTACACCATTGCCATCCCCTCTATTCCATTGCCTGCCCTGCTCGAATCTGCCGTGCGGCGTTTCCCACATCATCCGGCGATCCACTTTCGCGGTCACACATGGACCTACCAACAATTGGATCGAGAGGTGAATCGTTTTGCCAACGCGCTGCTCGGCATGGGGCTAGGAAAAGGGGCGCGCGTCGGGATCCTTCTGCCTAACATCCCCCAGGCGGTGATCGCTTTTTACGGCACTCTGCGTGCCGGCTGTGTTGCCGTATTTGTTCCGCCATTAACAGACCCTGAAGAGAGCTTCCGCCAGTTGGAAGAAGCCGAAACCGGTGTCGTAGTTATGCTTAATCTATGGATTGGGATGGCCCGTCAGTTGCTGAGTAGCGGTATTGTGCCGCATTTAATCCTCACCGATGCCGCCGACCTACTGCCGGCGCCAAAACGCTGGTTGGCTCTCTGGCGGCACCGCGGATTGAAACTGGAAGGGGCGCTAAAATACCGTCGCTGGATCAACGGCCAATCCACTCTTCCACCTTCCGTAGTGATAGCCCCCGAAGATATAGCCGTGATCCAGTATACAGGCGGCACAACCGCACAGGCCCGAGGCGTTGTCCTTTCCCATCGCAATTTGGTCGCCAATGCGTTACAAACACGTCACTGGATGTCCAATGCTCAGGAGGGCAAAGAACGTTTCCTATGCGTGCTTCCTTTTTCCCATAGTTATGGGCTAACAACGGCACTCAACACGCCTATTGCCCTGGGTGCTGCGCTCATCTTAGAGCCTCAATTCCAGGTCCAACACATCCTTGAAAGCATTCGCCGGCATCGCCCCACCATCTTTCCCGGTGTCCCATCCATGTATACGGCGATCAACGCTACGCGCGGGGCACGGCGCTATGGGATTTCTTCGATCAAGGTATGCATTAGCGGATCGGCGCCGCTGCCGGTGGAGGTCCAGGAAGCCTTTGAAAAGCTTACCCGCGGCCGGCTGATCGAAGGCTACGGCCTGACCGAGGCTTCCCCGGTGACCCACGCAAACCCGTTAAACGGGCTGCGCAAAGCCGGCAGCATCGGCATCCCATTACCTTCTACCGAAGCGCGCCTCGTGGACTTGCGGAAAGGGCAGCGCGAAGTGCGCCGTGGACAGATCGGCGAGCTGGCGGTACGCGGTCCACAGGTAATGCTTGGTTACTGGAAAAATCCACAGGAAACAGCTCGGGTGCTTGGTGAGGATGGTTGGCTACTCACTGGCGATATTGCCCAAATGGACGAAGATGGTTACTTCCGCATCATTGCACGCAAGGCCGATATGTGGTATCCTGGAAACCTGCGACGGCCGGTCTTTCCGCGCGATGTAGAGGAAGTGCTCTATGAGATACCACAGATCAAAGAGGCCGTTGTTGTTGCAGTTGCCGGGCAAGCGATCGCTTTCGTCATTACCAGCACCGATCGTCCAAACAGCGAAGCCATCCTGGGCTATTGTCAACACCGGTTGCCGCCGGAGCTGGTGCCGCGCGCCGTCTTCTTTGTAGACGATTTTCCACGCACCTTTATCGGCAAAGTCTTACGTCGTGAGTTGATTAAACGCTATGAACAATCTTTGGAACGCTCTTCAAGCTGAACCCCATACCTCGCTACGCGATCACAAAGTGAATTTTGTTCGCCGGGGAGAAGGCCAGCCAGTACTGATGATCCATGGCCTAGCCGCCTCTTTGCACGATTGGGACGATTTGCTCCCAGCTGTCGCCGCCGCTGGTTTTGCCGCTTATGCCTGCGACCTGCTCGGTCACGGAGAGAGTGGCAAGCCAAAAACAATGAGCGCCTATACGGCCGAAAATGCCTTTCAGCATTGGCGGCGCTGGTGGGAACAAGAGTCCCCACCCCGCAATCAAATCCTCATCGGTCACTCGCTGGGCGGATACATGGCACTGGAATATGCCCTGCGCTTTCCAGAGCGCTTGAGTGGACTGGTGCTCATTAATCCTTTCTATTCGCTGGAACAGCTTTCTCAACCGGTACAAAACTTCTTACGCCGTCCGATGGAGAACATGGATTGGATTGAACGAACGCCCTATTGGGTCTTTCGTCTGCTGGTTGATCTCACCAGCTTGCGCTGGGAAAACGGGAATATCGATCATGCCCTGCCAAAACATATTCGCGCCCAAAGTGCCCGAGATTACAAACGTGCCTCCCCTGGCATCTACAATCTCCCCCGCACGATCCGCAACCTAGAACCTGAACTCAAGCATATCCGTATCCCGACGCTGCTGATTTGGGGAGAGCGGGATCAGACGCTCGATCCGCGCTCGTTCAAGCACTTACTAGATCTGATCCCTACCGCAAAGGGGGCTTCATTTCCACGTTGTGCCCATGTTGTTCACCAGTGCCATCCGCAACAGGTCAATCAGAAGGTGTTGGACTTCCTGGCCGAGCGAAAGATCGCCTAATGCAGGCATTCATAGGTGCATCGGGCGCCTGGTTTAAAGCGAAGGACGCAGAGGTATTCTCTGCGTCCTTTTTCCAGGAGGCTGCCATGAAACTCTCTAATTCAAT
>JBBIGZ010000111.1:0-7445 GCA_037447295.1 Chloroflexota bacterium
AAACAGCATTGCTCTCTTCTCCTTCGATTAGTAGATGAGAGATTTTTCTCTCTGTCCTTACGGAGCATCCATGATTTCACTACAAAAAGTCCTTTCCACACCAAAGAGCACGCTGTCAAAGCATTTCAATTTTGAGATCCAAATATCTCCAATAAAATTGCACAATTTCACGATAAAACCTTAGCTATTTTGTGAGCTTTCGCGATCAAAAACAATTCCGTAGACCCGTTTATTTTTCCGTGTCATCCGTGTTTGTCCGTGTCCTATTGAATCGAGTCCGTGTGTCAGACATAGTTTTTGCAGTGGGGTCAAGATTCCGTTTTTTCTTCGGCCACCAGCAACGGAAAGCGGAAGGTGGAGCCGCGTCCTTCGACAGATTGGACTTCGATCAACGAGCCATGGGCCTCGATGATCTCACGCACCAAGGAAAGCCCCAGGCCTGTGCCACCGTAGCGTCGTGTGATCGAGCTATCCAGTTGATGGAATGGCTCGAAAATCTCCTCCAAGCGCTGGCGTGGAATGCCAATGCCAGTATCGCTGACCGAGACCATCACCAACTTGGGGTTCTCCTGCTTCAAGTTGATCACCACCCGGCCCCCTGCCGGCGTAAACTTGATGGCATTATCCAGCAATTGACCGATTACCCAGGCGATCTTTTGTGAATCGGCCATCACTCGCGGCAAATTCTCATCGTGCAAAATGCTCAGGGTCAGACCACGCTCTTCGGCGCGCGCCATATAGGGTCTGGCCGTCAAACGTACCAGACGCAAAAGGTCAATCGGCTCTTGCTTGATGCTGAGTTCACCACGCGAGGCCAAAGAGAACATGATCAGGTCCTCGATCAGACGCTCCAGGCGCTCAGCAGCGCGCTGACTGACGCGCAGCGCATGACGTTGCTCCTCGGTCAGCGGACCAAGAGATTCGCTGCTCAGGAGTTCGAGATAGCCCTTGATATGGGTGAGAGGGGTGCGCAGCTCGTGGGAGATATTGGACACAAAATTAGCCTTGAGCTGATTGAGCTCCGCGAGACGCTCCAAAGCGCGTTGTAGTTCTTGCGTGCGTTCCTGCACTCGGCGCTCCAGGTTGCGATTGGCCGCTTGCAACGCATTCCTCAGTTGGATGATCTGTTCCGTGATGGCGCGATCCAGCGTTGCACGGTCGAGCAAACCCAACTCGATCAGCGCTTCTCCCAAGAGACACGAACGGCCACGATCGAGTTGCTCTTGCTGATAGGCCAGCGCCTGCGTGAGGTCCTGCTCCCGAATGTACTTTTTTTGCACCAGATATTCCCCCAGACGGGGAACGAGAATTTCTGGAGAAAGCGGCAGCGTAGGTTGACTCATATTCCACTATCCTGATTCGTTCAAGTAAGGATCCATTCGCCACCTAGCATTACGGCATAGGGATGCCAATCCTTCCATTCATCAGGAGAATCTTCGAACGGATCGTTTTTCAGCACGAGCAAATCGGCAAAATAACCCGGCACCAGCTTACCCTGGCGATCTTCCATACCGGCGACCCAGGCAGGGATGACAGTATAGGCCTGAAGAGCCTCAGCAAGCGAGACGGTCTGTTCCTGATACCATGCTGATTCCGTCCGCTGGGGATGGCGACGGGTGACGGCGGCATACAAACCCCAGAAAGGATTGGGTGATTCTACCGGCGCATCCGAACCAAAGATCAGACGTGCACCAGCCTCTTGTTGTATCCGCCAGGCATAGGCATAGGGCAACCGCGTTGCGCCCCAGTAGCGTTCGGCCATAAAGCGATCGGAGGGAGCATGGATCGGCTGCATGGAAGCGACGATATCCAATTCGGCCAGGCGCTTCGTATCCTGCGGATGAAGCAGCTGAACATGCTCGATGCGATGACGCAATGGAATTAGCCCCTGCTCCTGCTCGAAGGCGCGCACCTGTGCCAGGCCGTTCAACGCCTCATGATTAGCCCGATCGCCGATGGCGTGGATCGCAAGCGCCAACCCACCCATCACCGCCCGGCGACCGATCTCGGCCAATTCCTCCCCATCCAGATTCAGGATGCCGTAATTCTGCGGCTCTTCGAGGTAAGGCTCAAACATGGAAGCAGTGCGCGGCCCAAGCGCACCATCCATGAAAACCTTAATCGCTCCAATGCGCAAGAAATCATTACCAAAACCACTACGTACCCCCAAGGCTAGCGCTTCAGAAAGCAGTGAAAGCGGTATGCTTTTGACTACGCGCAAAGCCAATCGGCCACGCTGCTGCAGGGTTTGCAAAGCATGGAAGCAATCGGGGCCATCAAAGTCGTGCACGGCAGTAATCCCCATGCGGTTAAGCGCTGCTTGTGCCTTTTCTAGCAGAGTCAGAAGAGCCTCACCCTGCGGTTCCGGGATAACTTGCTCTACCAGTCGCATAGCGCTTTCAAGCAAAATGCCAGAAGGCTTGCCATCTGTGTGGCGAACAACCCGTCCATTCGGCGGATCCGGAGTGGTGCGATCAATCCCGGCTTGCTGTAGCGCCAGGCGATTGGCCCAGGCAGCATGGAGCGACTTGGCCGTTAGGTAGACGGGATGATGCGGAGCAACAGTCTCCAGGTCATCCGCATCCGGCCAGCAACCCCACGTGTTCTGATTCCAACCATGGCCGAGGATCCACTCACCCGGCGGAGTATGGCGCGCCTGTTCTGCAATGCGCTCCAGACACTCTTGCAAAGAGGTTGTTTCGCAATCCACCTTTCGCAAGCTCAAGGCATAGTGTTTCAAGTGAATATGCGCATCGCATAGACCCGGCCAAACGGTTCCTCCGTTCAAATCGATAGCTTCTGCCCGCTCATCCCGTCCGCGTTGCAAGGCTTCTTCTCCCCAAGCCAGGATACGCTCCCCCTGTACCAGGAGAGCAGAGGTGCGCGGTAGGCGTGGATCAAGGGTATAAATACGAGCGTTATAGAGTAGTTTCATGCCGATATGGAATTCTCTGTAATCAATCTAGAAGTTTGCCGAGCAGCGCGTTCAGCTCTTCCTCGGAATAGTAATGAATGGCGATCACACCACCCTTGCGCCCATGACGCAGAGAGACTTTTGTCCCCAGGCTGGCACACAGGCGCTCTTCAAGGGCTCGAATTTCCGGCGGCGGGGATTTGACCGGTTTCGGCTCCGGGCGCTCGCCACCTAGTTTACGCACCAGTTCTTCGGTCTGGCGCACAGTGAGATTCTGTTGGAGCACGGTGCGCAAAGCGGCAACTTGAGCCTCCGAAGATAACGAAAGCAAGGCACGGGCATGTCCTTCGCTAATCGCTCCTTCGAGCAAGGCCTGCTTGAGCGGCTCAGCCAAGCCCAAAAGACGAAGGGTGTTGGTCACAGTCACACGGCTCTTTCCGACGCGTTGTGCAATTTCCTCATGAGAAAGGCCGAATTCTTCGTGAAGTTGACGATAGGCCTCGGCCTGTTCGAGCGGATTCAAATCCGAACGTTGCAGGTTTTCGATCAGCGCCAGCTCCAGCCGTTGCCGATCACCAGTTTGGCGCAAAATGACCGGCACGCTGCGCAACCCTGCCCGGCGCGCGGCTTCCAATCGGCGTTCGCCGGCAATCAGGGTATATGTGCCATCTGACTCCGGTGAAACGACCAACGGCTGCAGAATGCCGTGTTCACGCACGGAGGCCGTGAGTTCTTCCAACTGCTGAGGGTCAAAATGGGTGCGCGGTTGACGTGGGTTGCGGCGAACCGACTCCACCGGTACCTGCAAGACGCCTTCGCCCGGTGTGGAAGGGGTGGGAATGAGCGCATCCAATCCTTTACCAAGCCCGGAACGCGGGGTCATGAAGCCTCCTGACTCGTCTGAAGCAAAGGAATAGCAACACCATCCCCTTCCAAAAGTTCACGTGCCAGCGCCTGATAGGCTTGGGCACCGATAGAATGGGGAGCGTAGAGGGAGATCGGTACTCCGTAGGAAGGGGCTTCTGCAAGGCGCACACTGCGCGGGATCACGGTCTTGAACGTCCTTTCGCCAAAAAAGCGATGGACCTCGCGCACCACGTCATCCGCCAGGCGCGTGCGCGGATCGTGCATGGTCAGGATCACGCCGCGGATGCTCAATTCGGGGAAAAGCGACTGACGCATGCGCTGAACCGTTTGCGTGAGGGTGCCAAGGCCCTCCAGCGCAAGATACTCGCACTGAACGGGAATGAGCAAGCCATTCTGAGCGGCGATCAGGCCGTTGATCGTGAGCAATCCGAGCGAGGGAGGGCAATCGATCAGGATGTAATCAAAACGTTCGGCTATCCCCTGAAGCGCCTGGCGCAAACGCAACTCGCGTCCCAGCTCCCCGACTAGCTCCACTTCTGCCCCGGCCAAGGCCGGTGAGGAGGGCAAAAGCCACAGGCGAATGCGATCGCTATAGAGCATATGCGCCGTGACCGGGGTGTTCCCCAGGAGCACATCGTACGTCCCCCCTTGGACACGTAATTTATCTACCCCAAGCGAAGAGGTGGCGTTGGCCTGGGGATCGAGGTCAACGATCAGGACACGCTGACCAAAGGAGGCCAGATAAGCACCGAGGTTGACGGCAGTGGTCGTTTTGCCGACACCACCTTTTTGATTGACAAGCGTGTAGATACGCGTCACGAGAGGACCTCCATTAGACAAGCCTGGATCTCTTGCTGGGTCGGCACTCCCTCCAAACCGGGACGGGTGACGGAGAAAGCGGCCAGACGGGTGGCAAAACGCGCCGCTTCCCAGGGATCGCGCGTGATATAGAGGCGGATAAAGAAGGCGGCCGCGAAGATATCCCCGGCACCCGTGGCATCTACTTCGTTCATGCGCGGGGCGCGGAAGCGTCGCTGATCGCCATGCCAGTAGAGACGGGCGCCGGCAGGACCTTCGGTCACTGCCAGGAGAGGGACCGAATGCGCCAGGCGATCGATCTCCTCTTCATCACCATCCACATCTTCCAGGCTGATCACTACGGCACCGGCCTGCGAGAGAAGCGCTTCCGCCTCTTCCCAACGCCGGTGCCGGACCGCGCCTTGCTCATCCCAGGCGCGCATCCAACCTTGCGGCGTGAGGCCGAGCAGGGTAAAGCTCAGGAAAGGAGGGAGCTCGGGAGCAAGCTCATCCGCTACGGGTCCAAAATGGACGATCGGCGCCCGATGCCAAGAGGGTGGGATCAAGCTCAGATCGAGGCGCTCGGCACGGGCATGCAGCTGCTGTCTACGCTTTCCGCCTTCTAAGGGAATATTTTCAAAAGTAGTCGTTTGAGGCGAGGATTGGACGACGATCGGTAAACCGTTCAGGGGAGAAAGATCGAGATCGGGCCCTGCCGCAGTAAGCACGCCCACGCGCAAGCCAAGTGCTTGGGCTGTGCGCGCCGCATATGCCACCGTGCCTCCTAAACGAGGACCTTGAGGGGTGAGATCGCGGGTGAGATGACCGATTACTAGGTAATCTACGGGATCAAGGGTGAGCAGTTGCATATTGTAAGTATGGCAGAGGCGGGCAGATGTGTCAAGGGAGCGGTTGGCGCAAATCGTAGAGGAGAAAGCCATCGCCACGGGCGATCATAGGATAACGGCTGAGAATCTGCTTGAGTTCGGCCTGGCGCTCGAATTCGCCAAGGGCGGTAATAAGGAAGTAATCATTATCGGCAACCCGCTCGGCAAAGGATTCCACCGGGGATTTGTTTCCGCGTAATGCTGAAAGCGCCGTCTGGAAAGGCCATAATTCTACTTTACGCCAGCCCCAATACATCAGCCGATAACCATAATCCTGGGTAAGAGCGATGATCTTGCCTTGGGGTAAAGCTCGGCCGATTTCCTGCCAGACCTTTGCTTCAGATCGAAAATCTTCGGCCACTAGAATGGAACGCGCCACATAGGCATGATACCCGATGACAAAGGCTGCCAACCCCAGGAAAGCAATTCGCCACAAACGAGTTTCGCGCAGCAGCCGGGCAATTAAGAGATCGAAAAGTGGGGCCAGACCAAGAGCCAGCAGTGGTATCAGCTGCAAATGGTAGTAACTGTGGGTATAGGCCTGAAAGGGAAGGGTTAGACCATAGAGAAAATATCCGATCCAAAGGCCAATCAATGCGGCACGCAGGCGCGCCGGTGCCAAGAGCGTGCCGGCCAGGCTGAGAAAGAAAACCGTCAGGCCAAAAATACTGCCAATAAAGGCCAACCAACGAGCGTAGAATTTGGTATCGGTAATGAGAAAAAGCAGTTCAAGCGTCCAGAAGGAAAAATATTCGCCGGCGCGACCGGCATGAGCCAGGACGTAATATGTGAACGAGGGTGCGATCATGATCAAAGCCATTCCCCAAACTTGGGGTGAACGCCAGAAATTCCTACCATAGACGAACCAGACCAGGGCAATGGCCGCACCGGCTACCAGAAAAGCGATCACGATCTTCACCAGCGTGGCCAGGCCGAGCAAGAAGCCGGCAAGGATGGCCCACTTCCAGCGAAGTTCTTCGGCCCAGCGCAAGAGAAAATACAAGCCAATTACAAAGAGAGAGGTCATCAGAGGATCGGGTTGAAACGAGCGACTGGCCTGAACAGAAAAAGGTAGCACCATGTAATATGCTAGTGGGCCAAGTGCCGCCCAGGAACTCAAATGGCGCCGCACAATAGCAAATAGAGCCACACCACCAAGGGTCCAGAAGAAGGTTTCCCAGAGACGGGCAATGGCAAAATTCTCACCGCCGGCGATATAGTAGGTGAGTGCAACGATCGTTTCGATGATCGGCGGTTCATACTGCCCGACCGCACCGCCAAAGGTGATCGCCAGAGCACGTTGTTCGGGATCGGCCTGCGGCAAAAGCCGATAATAAATTGAGCGCGCTACCAAAGCATTGTGTAGTTGGCGCGTGGGGTGAAAATCCAACGGGGCATCGGTTAGATCGAGCAGGCGAAGCAATACGCCTAGGCTCAATAAAAGAATGGCGGCCCAACGTGCCCAGAATTCAGTAGAGATACGCACGAAATTCCTCCTTCTTCAATTTTTGCATTTCTTTAGCCAAGACGAGTGATTGCGCTCTCGTATAGGAATGCGAAGCGTAGTGCCAATGTTCGCTAGCAATCGGACAGATGCTTGTCTACGAAAGGAGCACGAGGCTTATACCACACATCAACCCCATCTCACGGTTGGGTGATCATGCGCCGTATGGCATCCAAGACTTGCAACCCGGTCAGGTTGCGCACACTGTAACCATATTTCAGACCCTGGGGGGAGAAATCGGCAGAGCTGAGGATCTCGCTATAGGAAAGATGATCGCGCGACATGAGGCCGTGATTGGGTAAGGGCTGAACCGCTGCCCAGAAATTCCACAACGGGAGATCATACTCATAGGCCAATTCGGCAATGATGCGGTTGGCATGGTGATCCCCTTCCGCATTATCGGCCTTGGTGACGAGGATAGGAACAATGTTGTGCCCAATGGTGACATCAATCACGCGGCGCAGGGTGATCTCAA
>JBBIGZ010000112.1:0-7444 GCA_037447295.1 Chloroflexota bacterium
AGAACAGACTCCAGCAGACGATTGAGCATAGAAAGCTCAAAAAGCACGTCTCATACAGACATTTGATTCGGCTGGAGTGCTATAAATTAGTGAAGCACATCGTGGGGGAGGAGTGCTATGAGGGGTTTCGCATGTGGTGGTGATGGGGCTTGACGGTTTCAGGGATATTGTGCTAAATTAAGGGGGCTTTTGATAGCAAGGAATTAATAACAGTAAATATGTCGCAAGATCTGAGAGTCACGCTGGAAACTGTGACCCCGCTCTTTCTGGGAGGGGCTGATCCGCACGGGGCGCCCGAACTGCGGGCAGCATCGGTGCGCGGTGCCCTGCGCTACTGGTTCCGGGCATTGCTGGGCGGCGTGATTGGTGATCAAGACTTGAACGCCTTGCGGGAAGCCGAGTCGGCTGTGTTTGGTAGCACCGCGAGTGCCTCGCCCGTGGTCGTGCGGGTTGAAGCTGATGATAGTTTCACTACCGGCAACTTTCGGCCGCTATTGCACAATCCTCAGAAATCCTTTACCTTCCCTGCAATTAGTCCCAATTCGACCATAAGACTTTCTCTCTTACCACGCCCGCCATTCGATGGCCTGCCTGAGCCAGCATTGTCAGCACTAGCTATACTTCTCCTGCTTGGTGGCTTGGGCAAGCGATCACGAAGAGGATTTGGCTCTTTCAAAGTACGAGATGTCGATGGGAATTTTCTTGTTCGTTGTTCGTCCTATGAGAGCGCAGAGAGTTTCGAAGAGGCTCTATCCTCTGCTTTGGAGCAGGCTCGTAGTAGTGTCAGTCAGTGGTCGATGAAAAGAGGAATTGCCTCAAATTCCCCAGCAAATCTCCCTGCATTCCCAGTGCTTCACGACGCACATGCCAAGGTGCTCTTTTGTCGAAAACAATTTCCTAATTGGGAACTAGCAATGAAAGAGTTCTGGGGATTACTTCGCTCGGACGATTATCGAGACAACCCAGTCTTTGGCTTCGCGAGAAGTCAAGAGCGTCAAGCCTCCCCTCTTCACTTTCGAATTGTGAAGACAAAGCAAGATTACCACATTTTACTAACGGTGTTTCGCGTGCGCTTTCAGAACACGCGGTCCGACTGGAGTGTGATGCAAAAGTTTTTAAACCATGCCGAAAGTAAATGGCAAGGAACCTGGATTTTTGGAGGACACCAAGCATGGTAGCTTCTAACCGCTGGGCCCAAAAAATCGTCGCTTTCCTGCACGACCCACCAGGAAAGGCACTCGTGCTGCGGTCTACGCCTCACACGCCTCATACCCAGCTTGCTGAAGTGCTTCAAAAAATCGCTCTCGACCGTACAGCATCGAGCCAAGAGTCTGATGGGTCCACAAAAGCTGACCATATCGCTTCCGCCGCGGACCGCATAAACTTTCCTCCAAATACAACGGCTTATTGGGATCAGGTTGAGCCTCTGCTTCGACATCCGCTGGCTGAGAATGCAAAACCTCACGCTGTGCCGCTTGCTTCGAATGATCTCAAAGAACTGGACAATCAAATCCAAGAGCAGGTCGCCCAGCACATCCTTCAGCCTTGGAAAAACAAGTTCGGCCAAGACCTGAAAAAACTGTATTTCCACATCTGGCGGCAGCTGTATGAGGAGCTCGCTCGAAGGGCAAGCTTAGGGGGATGGATACGGCTGCTCCCAGCTGAGACCCGTCAACCTGATCATCCACTTGAGCAGCACCTTTCGATCACGGCAGCAATTGCCGACGCGTTGCCACAGCCCGCCTTTCTGGTTTTCTCCCTCGGTCCCGTGCAGGAGTTTATTGTTGCCGCCCGCCGAACACAAGACCTGTGGATGGCCAGTTGGCTCCTTTCTTACCTTTCGTGGACAGCGATGCGGAGCCTTGCCGAAGAGTATGGTCCCGATGTCATCGTCTTCCCATCGCTTCGCGGACAACCCCTGTGTGATCACTGGCTGCGCACAACATACGGGCTCCCGTGTCAGCCTTCCAAAGCGGATCTCGCCCGACCTACACTCCCAAATAAGTTCGTGGCCATCTTGCCGAATGACGAAGCCGAGAAAGCAGCAAAGGGGGCTGAGAAAGCCGTTCAGGATGAGTGGGAGCAACTGTCTGAAAAGCTTTATCAAGCACTATCAGCCTACTTTCCTGCTGACGAGCAAACGCAGCGGATGTGGGAAGCCCAAATCCAAGGGCACCTAGAAGTGTATTGGGTGGTGCTACCGTGGATTGGTGCCGATAACGCTCCTGGGAAACCCCAAGCGAAGGCTGTCAAAGAGAAGTATCGGAGGCTCCTAGAACGAAATCAGTCATGGCAATTCGAGCAAGTCTATCAGGTCTTGGATGAAAGCGGGCAATACGACCCAAACTGGGGCACGGTCTACAGCCTGCTTTATGACTTGGCCGACCGCGTCTTTAATGCAAGGAAGAGTTTGCGCGGTTTCACGCCCAGTGAAGATCACGGCGAGAAATGTACCCTCTGCGGGCAGCGCGCTGCTTTGCGTTCCGCAAATCATGACGCCCGCGAGTTTTGGCGCCAGACTGCGAACAATCGGCGTGCTCAGGGAAGGCATGACCTCAAACCCGATGGGCGCGAGCGCCTCTGCGCCGTCTGCACCGTCAAGCGCTTCGTCCAGCGTGAAGTTTTGGAGAAGGAGTTAGGACTCCAGGGCAGCTTTCCTTCCACCAGCGAGATCGCCGCCGCAACATTCAAGGCACAGATCTTAGAGAAGATCGATGACAAAAACGTTGCACAGGCTCTGCAGGAATTCTTGAACTACATTGAACAAATCCAAATTCCTCAAACTGTCCCTGAAGATACAATCCCGTACTTGCAAGTGAGGGCGAAGAATCTTGGAGAGCTTGCAAAAAAGCTTCTGCGGTTAGACGGTGAGTACTTGTTTACTGAGACCTGGACGCGCCAAAACCTGGAAGAAGTCAAGCCGGACGTAACCGAGGAACACGCCCAAGAAGGCCGCCGACGCCTCGCCCGGCTCCATGAGGTGATCGGCGCAACGCCGAAAAAATATTACGCCATCCTCTATATGGATGGCGACCAAATGGGTCGCTGGCTCAGCGGAACGCATGAGAAGCTAGCCACTTTCGAAAGCATTTTGCATCCTGAAGTTGCAAGCGCCCTGCGAAGCGACCCCCAGTGGCAGGGAATCTTGGACCAGAGGCGACTGATCACGCCCGCAGTTCACGCAGCTATTTCGGGTGCACTGGCAAGCTTTTCGCTCAAGCTCGTGCGTTATGTAGTTGAGGAGCGCTATGCCGGCCGCATCGTGTATGCCGGCGGAGATGACGTGCTGGCGTTTCTCCCCATAGACCATGTTTTGCCGGCTGCAAGGGAGCTGCGAGCGCTCTTCTCAGGCCAAGTGAAAGTTCCAAATGGCACCCCAAACTCCGACCTCCGACAAGCGAGCCGGGAAGTCTCTTTCGGAGACGATCAGTGCACAGGCTATTTGGTCTTTGATGGGGAGCCAATGCTCACGATGGGCCCCAGCGCCACAGCCTCTATCGGTGTCGCACTCGCGCATCATTTGCAGCCGCTCGACTTGGCCCTTCAGGCAGTTCGACGAGCCGAGCGCCGCGCCAAGCAGGTTTACGGCCGGAATGCCATTGCCATCGAGGTGCTCAAGCGCTCTGGCGAAGAGCTTACCGTTGGGATGAAGTGGTTTCGCGAAGGGATGCAGGATGCTGTCGGCGAGCTCATCGCCTTTTGCAAGCTCCTTAAGGAGGGGAAACTCAGTGGGAAGTTTCCCTATGCCGTGCATGCGACCGCTCGCGCACTAGGCGGTGTGCTGGAAGAAGCGCAAAAGGCTGAACTCCGGCGACTCCTCAAGCGCCAGGCCGGAGAAAGCCTGAACCAGCAAGAAAAGGAACACCAAGCTGGCGAATGGTCGGAAAGACTGATGAACTTGGTACGAGCGATGAGATTTGAGGAAGTCGCCCGATGGCTTCTGGCATGTTCATTCATCGTGCGAGGAGGAGAGCCATGAGCTTTGAACTTCTCATTGAGCCCCACGATGTATTACTCTTCCGCGATGGAAAGCCCTTCGCAGCAGGTGAAGACATACGTGCACGCAGTCTATTCCCACCAGCTCCCTTTACTGTGCAAGGTGCGATCCGGGCGCGGGTGCTCTTCTCGAGTGGGGTGAGCCCGGCCGATTACGCCAGCTTGAATCCTTCTCCAAGAGCCCAACAATTACGCCAGAAAATCGGCGTACCGGGAGAGAACTATGGAAGCTTGCGCTTGCAGGGTCCACTTCTTGCGCGCAAAGAAAATGGAGTTTGGAGACTGTATGTCCCTCTTCCAGCGGACGTCCTCAAGAGGGAAAACGGCAGCTACCAGCTCCTCGCGCCGTTGCAGAGCAACGGGCTTGAGTTCAAGTCTAATTTGCCCAATAGCCTGTTGCTTCCTTGGGTGCGAACCATTGACCACCTTGAAGAGACACGTGGTTGGATCAGTGTCGACGATTTCAAAAATTACCTAGGAGGCAACCCGCCGACGCAGGTGTTAGGTGAAGAGGATTTTGTTATTCGCGAGCCGCGCATAGGCATTGGCTTGGAGCGTGGGTCTCGCGCGACACGGGAAGGTCACTTGTACATAGCGGAGTTTCTACGCCTTCGAGAGAACGTGGCGCTGTGGGTGCGCGTGGAGGGGATACAGCAACAAGACTTCGGACCACCAAATGGCTTCCTGCAACTTGGTGGCGAGGCTCGCGCGGCATATTACCATATATTGGATGGAACGCTCAATGGGATACCTGCTCGACCCAATCCGCTCCCAGAACGCTTCAAGGTAGTGTTGCTCACCCCCGCATGGTTTAGCGGAGGCTGGCAGCCAGGAAATGGAAATTGGTTGCAGTTCTTCAGCGGTTTGGTGCGGCTGGTTTCAGCCGTTGTGCCGCGCGCTCAACCGATTGGTGGAGCATATGTGGATGAGCGGCGTCGCCGTGCAAATTTCCAGAAACCGATGCGTCGCTTCGTGTCGGCCGGCAGCGTGTTCTTTTTTGAAAGTGACGGCACTGTCGCCTGGAACGGCAAATCCTTCACTGAAACGCCTCCAGGCGAAGGCGATTTCGGACAGATCGGATTCGGGTTCTGTGCCATTGGTCAGTGGAATTACGCCTAAAGGAGGTTGCTATGTTTGACAAAAGTGCGATTCTGTTTCTCTACACCGAGACCCCACTCCATGCAGGGAGTGGAACAAGTCTCGGTATCGTTGACTTGCCTATCCAGCGCGAGCGCACCACAGAGTATCCGATTGTGCAAGCATCGGGACTCAAGGGATGCTTGCGGGATATAGCCAATGGTACAAGCAACGCACAGGTCGACATTGTCTTCGGTCCCGAACATGATCCAAGCGCCCACGCAGGTGCTTTATCTGTAGGCGATGCACGCATTCTGCTCTTCCCGGTGCGTTCGCTCGTTGGCGTATTCGCTTGGGTGACAAGCCAGAATGTGCTTGCCCGATTTCGACGCGATGCCCAACCGGCAGGACTCAATGTGAATTGGACTGAAAAGGGACCGAGCGGAGAAAATGCTGCCCTCGTTGCAAACGATAGCATGGTGGTTGCGAACGAGAATGTTGTGCTCGAAGAGTTCGCATTCAGCGCTCAGCGAGATAAAAACGTGCAAACGATCGCAGAGTGGCTTGCTCAAAACGCACTGCCCTCCGGGGATGAGTACAATTACTGGCGTGAGACACTTCCCAAACGTCTGGTTATCCTGCCGGAAACGGCATTCCGCGATTTTGTCCAGTTCTCTACCGAAGTCATCAGCCGTGTGCGCATTGACGATCAGAAAAAGACCGTGGCACGCGGAGCACTCTGGACCGAAGAGCACCTACCCACCGACACGCTGCTGTATGCCACGCTCTTTGCCAGCAAGCCACGAGTAGGCGGTTCCCAACTTCAGGATGCAAAGGCTGTCCTGGATTTCGTGAATAACTGCGTGGACGGCAGGCGGCTGCAACTCGGTGGCGATAGCACCGTTGGACGCGGGTTTGTCAAAGTGCGGATAGTTCAACAAGGAGGCGATAGTCATGCCGAGCCAACAGCAAACTCTTGAACAGCAGCGGGCACAGCAAGCGTGGATCGACATCCAGAGTGTCGTCAACAATTCCGACGACTTCAAAAAGAAATACAGCAGCCTTGCCCGTCGCGTGCCGATGCTCGTGCTGACGAACGGCTTGGGGCAGACGCTGGCGTTTTTGCGAGCAAAGGGCAAGAACGACCGAAGTGATGAACACAACGTTCTGTTCAATCACTTATCCAAGTGGACGTTGAGTCAGGTGGCGCCCAATGCGGGCAACCAAGACCTGCTCGATTGGGTGCTCAGGAGTGACAGCGTGGCCTACCGCCGCGCCACGGCGGAAGCCCTGGCGTATCTCGTCTGGCTCAAACGCTTCGCCGAAGCAGAACTGCCAACGGAGGAGGAATAAGCCATGTCACGACAACACTCGCGACAACGCCAAAGTGGCCCTTCTCCCCAGCAACCCCAACAGACTTACCCGCTCCCGAAGGATACATGTGCTCTCCTCCAATCGAATGCAGGTCAATGCTTCAACTATGGCTTACGCACGGAAAAGCTGTTGCCTTGTGATGCGCAAACGTGGGAGCTGACCAAACAAGCCAAAGAACGATTCACCAGACAAGTGAATGGGCGGAAGGTCTTAGAGTTTTCGCAATCGGACCTATCACGTCTCATTAGCGCCTACAAAGCACGCTGGAAAGCCACGCTTAACAATTACCGCCAGTGCGGCTACGAGGTGAAATCCTTCTCGATGCGTGCGGCCAGCCGCGTGATCGTCGGCCTGGGTGCGGAAAGCGTGCTGGAAACGAGCGTCCGCCTGCACCGCATCTACGGATTCCCGATCATTCCTGGAAGCGCGCTCAAAGGCTTGGCGCGGGCTTATGCGGAACTTATGGAAGGTAAGAACGAAACTGATGCGACCTTTGCCGCCGTATTCGGCAAATCTCCGCCCGATGCCAGCGCGGGCCAAGTCATCTTCTTCGATGCCGTACCTGCAAATCCCGCCAACCTGCGATTGGACCTGGACGTGATGAATCCGCATTACAGTCAATACTACCAAGGGGGCAGCACACCACCCGCCGATTACCTGAACCCCTTCCCTGTTTTCTTTCTTGCTATAGCGCCGGGCAGTGAGTTTCTCTTCGCCGTCGCCTCCAAGGATAAAAAATTCGCTCATCAAGCCCAGAAATGGCTCCAAGAAGGCTTGCAGAAAATGGGCATCGGTGCGAAGACGACGGCAGGATATGGATACTGGGGAGAATGGCAGGAGGACTAACGATGCGCATCATGCTGATGTCGTTGGGGACGGGGCCGTCGGTCGAGCACGGGATCGCCGCTTCGATCCGCATTCATCGTCCAGAGCGCGTGGTCTTCTTCGCTACAGAGAAGAGCGAACCAACAGAGGCTAAAGTCAAAGCGCTCCTGAA
>JBBIGZ010000113.1:0-7256 GCA_037447295.1 Chloroflexota bacterium
ACGCGGCCAAAAACTAGCGACGATGAGTGTATCGGTCCGGAAAGAGCCTCCTGGACGACGATCAGAACCCAACAGTAGGAAACGGATGCTCTCATATTGATCCAATGGTGGGGGGATCGGGGTGGGACGCCAGGAGGGATCGAGCGTGGGCAGGATGGTGACCGTGGGCGAAGGAACGGCAGTGGTAGGGATAGGAGTGGACGAAGGCAGTGGGAATTGAGACAGAGATAGACGCGGGGTAGGCGTAAGCGGCAGGAAAGGAGTGGCTGTGAACGTAGGCTCTGAAGCAGGTGTGATCAACAAAAAAGGCGGCGACCCAGGCACAGAAATGGAAGGCCCACAGGCCACCAGAGCAAGCAACAAAGCGCCCTGGATCAAAAACCATTTCTTCGATTTGGGCAAGGAGAAGATGCTCACGGGGTAGGAGTGACAGAGGGAGTGAAGGTAACGGTCGGCGTCGGAGAGGAGGTTGCCGAGGGCGTGGAGGTTAAGCCTGGGGGCGTCATCGTGGCGCTCGGCGTCGTCGTTACGGTGGCGGTGAAGCCGGGGGTGGGGGTAAAGGTCCAGGTCGGCAGCGGTGTTGGTGTTTCCGAAGGGATCGGAGTAAACGTCGGTGTAACAGTGAAGGTTGGCGTGGATGTGTCAATGGCGATGATCAGCGGTGTATCGGTGACAACCGGCGTGCGCGTGGGGACATTCGGCACCCACAGACGTTGACCGGCGTAGATCAATGTACTATTGCCCAGGCAATTTGCCCGCTGCAACAAACGGTAATCCACCCCAAAGGCCTGGCTCAGGCGAAAGAGTGTATCTCCTGGCTGGACGGTGTATTGAATCCAGCCCGGCGGCGGACCGCAGGGAATAGGAGTAGCCGTTGGCAATTGCGGCACATAGATGATGGCACCGGGAATCAGCATATCGCTGGAAAGGCAATTGGCAGTATAGAGGGCTTCGATACTAACGCCAAAGCGTTCGGCCAGCGTTTCCAATGTTTCTCCATAGCCGATCGGGATCGGCATCCAACCGCTCGGAGGAATGCACGAAAGAGTAGGCGGGATAGGGAGTGTGGCAGATGCACTGGCAGTGGGCGAAAAGGAAATGGGAATAACCGAAGGATTGGGCAAAGGGGAAGGCAGGAGGGGAGTAGATGTGGCAGGTGCCGTGCGGATCATGCCTTCGGACAGCGCCAGCCAAATGCTACCTAATACCAGAAGGAGTGAGAAAAAAGCAAGGGCTAATCCGCCTGCAAGGTCGCGAAGAAAGCGCATAGAGCTCTCCTACAAGCGGGCAACCGGCAACAGCACACTGAAGGTTGCACCTACTCCTGATTCAGATTGAACCCAAATTCGCCCCCCATTCGCCTCGGTGAGCGTTTTGGCCAGCGAAAGGCCAACCCCTGTATCGCCCACGCCCTGGATGAGTACATTTTCAGCCCGATATAGGCGGCTAAAGACGCGCGGCAAATCTTCTTCGGCAATACCACCACCGCTATCTTTCACCTGGAGCAGGATGAATTCTTGTCCGTTCTCCTGCTTCATTTCCACCCGCAGATGAATCTCGCCTTCGACCGGCGAGGCCAGGGCGGCATTCTGCAATAGATGGATCAAAATTTGCTGCATCGCTTCCGGATCGGCATAGATCGAGGGAGATTCTTTCGGTAAGTCCAAGTGCAGGGTAATGTTCTTTTCCCGCATTTGGCCACTGGTATAGGCCATGGCGGAATCGATGATCTTGTTCAAGTCCACCGCTTCGGGCTTCAATTGGGTCAGGCCACTTTCAAACAACGTCACATGGATCAAATCGTCCACCAGGCTACGCATGCGCTCGATGGCAGCGCGAATGCGTTCGACGAATTTCCGCTGCATAGCGCCCAAAATCCCAACCGATTCACCCAACAGCAAATCAGTATAGCCGATCAGTGAGGAGAGCGGTTGACGCAGTTCTTGCGCAATGGCAGCGATCACCTCCGCCTGCTCGGCGAATTTCTTTGCCGGAGCATGTTCCAGGTTTTTTTCCAATTCCAGGATACGAGCATTCGCTTCCCCTAGCTGATTCTGCAAGCGGGCAACCTCGATCAGTGCATTGCGCAATTCTTTTTCGAGCTGGCGCACCTCCTCACTAGTGCCGCGGCGCTCCAGTTTCAGTTCCAGCTCGGCATTTTGAGCGTGAAGCTCCTGCAGTGCTTGTTGCGATTCGGCCAGGAGATGGGTGAGCTCCCGAATCTGCTCTTGGGCCTGAGATTCGGCCAGCCGAGCTTTTTCCAGCTCGGCCTTAAGCGCCTCGAGCTGTTCCTGGAGAGCGCGTTTTTCACCTTCCAGAGTGTTCAGCTTTTCGCGCAACTGCGTCAGCTGTGTATGTTGCTCTTCAAGGGCGAGAATCCGACGATGACGTTGGAGTAACGGAATAAGATCGGCGGCCATATTGCCGAGAAATGCTTGGTCCTCGGCAGTCCAAAGACGATTGGAATAGGGTGAAACGAGCAAAACACCGCCGAACACTTCTCTTTCTGAATCCTGAATAGGCACCATCAACAGGTGACCGGCCTGTTCCAAGCCCAATAGTTGCGCTAGCCCGCGCACATCGGCAGAGGTGCTGCTGGCCGGCATGCGCAAGGGACGCCCCCGTTGCAAAGCACTGGCCAGCATGGGCACAGTCTCCCGTGGTACAGAGGCTCCCTCGACCGGCTCTTCACGGATTAGATCATACCCACCGGCAAAGACCAGCTGTCGTCCTTCTTCGCTCAGGTAGATCACAAAACAAAGATCGGCCAGCATCACCTGGCTCACGGCACGTGCCATGGCTGCATGCAGCTTACCGCCTTGCAGATCAGAGGTCAGGTCCAACAATGCATGGACAGTTTTGGGATCGGCACTATAGCGACGGCGCTCGACCAGGGAGCTCTCGCTTTTCGGAGATTCATCGGTCACGGGGCGCGGTGATGGTTGCGAATGGGAGCGCGCGAGCGGAAAGCGCCCGGAAAGAGTTAACAAAAACGGGTAAGCGGCCAATTCGGCCAGGCGCACACCACCGGCATAGTCGCCGCCATGCTCCAACAGCAGCGTCAAAAGCTGTCCTAAGAGGTTTAAAATCAGGAAAGCAAAACCATACCCCCAGCCGTTCGGGCGACGGATAAGCATCAGGAAAATACCTACCAACAGCCAGAGCAACGTGCCCCACCCCCACAACGTAGCTTGAAAGGTCTGATTATAGGGGCTGCCGGGAGGAGTTTGCCCCCAATCCGCCAAGCCGAGCAGGCCTGCGGCGATCACCAATACACTGGCGATCATCGTGAAGGAATCGCCAAGTGTGGAAGGCTCCGGGAAAAGCCATAGCCAGGTGATCCATAAAAGCATCAACAGGCTCAGGGCGCGCTGAAGCGGCGGCAGAAAAACGGGCAAATTCACCACCCCCTGCCAGCCAAGCGCACTCAGCGAGAATAGCCCAATTTGTAAAAGGAGCAGGAAGAGAAGAGCATACACCGCCCGGCGCTGTTGGGGAAAACGACTTTCCTGCCAATGAGCCCAAGTCTGCCAAAGAGCGGCGGAAAGCGAAAACAGAAGCACCAAATGGTACACAAGGTTGCCCGGCGGCGTGGAAAGGATGGTGAACGTCTGCTCTAACAGGTTCATGCTAAATTGATTATACTCGGATTACCGCACATTGGCGATGTTTTTTTGTGGAGGGGACGGTAGACCGTGGACCGTAGACCGTGGAGAGTAGATGGTGGAGCGTGGACCGTAGACCGTGGACCGTAGACCGATTAAAACGATGGGCGCCGCTTCTCTTTGCATTGGCGCTTTTCGTCGCTTTGTTCGTTCCTCTGCTGGACGGCCTGATCGCCCGTCAACGCGGACGTTGGGCAGCCGAGCATGGCAATCCGGCTGAGGCAGCGCGCCTTCTGGAACACGCTGCGCGAAATCTCCCTTCGGCGCCAGCCCTTTGGGAAGAAGCTGGCCTCGCGGCCTATCGCGCCGGTGAGCACCCACGCGCCATCCATTTGCTAGAAGAGGCACGTGTGCGCCAAGTGCTCACCGCAGAGGGGTGGGATGCCCTCGGCCTGCTCTACTGGGAGCAAAACGAACCCTCGCTCGCCATCGCCTGCTGGCAGGAAGCCCTCGCCCACTTGGGCCCCTCAGCAAGGTTCTACATGCGCTTGGCATTGGCCTACCGTCATTTGGAAAACTGGTCGAAGGAACAAGAAGCGCTAGAAAAATGGATCGAAATCAAAGGGGATGATGCCTATGCACATTACCGCCTGGGGCTACTTTTCCTAACCGAGGATCCAAGCCGGGCCGCGGCCGAGCTCGCCCTCGCCGCCTCGCTGGACCCGCGGCTGGTGTCCGCGGAAACCAGCTTAAGCGCTGCCCTGAGCGCCGCCCGCGCGTTCGAACGGCAAAGCGAGCGTCACATCCTGCTAGGACGTGCCTTAGGCGCGGTGGAAGAATGGAAACTAGCTTTGCGCCTCTTTGAGCGCGCCGCACAGGAAGATCCCCAAAACGGCGAAGCCCTGGCCTGGCTGGCGGAGGCACGTCAACATCTGGGGCAACCGCTGCAAGATGAGCTCGAGCAGGCCAAACGACTGGCGCCCCGCTCGCCAACAGTCCACTTACTACGGGGCCTGCATGCGCTTCGGAACGGGAAAAATGCTCAAGCGGTCATCGAGTTTCGCCAGGCTTCTGAGCTGCAACCACGCGAGGCGGCGATCTGGATAGCCTTGGGCGAAGCCTATGCCCAACTCGGCGATCTCCCCCTGGCCTTTTCTGCCTATCGGCGTGCCACACAATTGGCTCCATCCAACGCCGAAACCTGGCGCGCTCTGGCCATGTTCTGCGCTACCTATGGCATAGAATTGGATGAAAGCGGTTTAAGGGCAGCACGCCAGGCCGTGATCTTAGAGCCGGATGACCCCCGCAATCTGGATACGCTCGGCTGGCTGCTCCTGCTGAACGGCGATCTCGAAAACGCCGAGCGCACGTTGACCCAAGCGCTAGACCTATCGCCGGAGCTGGCCTCAGCCCACCTCCACTTGGCGACGATTTATCTCTACCACGGGCGCCTGCAAGAAGCGCAGCACCACCTGCTGGAAGTGATCCGCCTGGAGCCGGAATCGCCGCTCGCCGAGACGGCGCGCCGCATGCTCGGCACCCCCTGAGCAGATTCACGGGGTCGGCATAGGAGTAGAGGTGTAGAAGATGCGAGGTGTTGGCGTTTCCGTAGCCGTAGGGGAAGGAGTTAGGGTATAGGGGCTGTAAAAGCGAAGTGAATTGACCGGGTCAATATCCGTGCCGATATCTCCTCCCACCCAGTATAGCCGTCCATCCTGCGTTTTGACCTGGACGAAGGACCAATTGAAATCGTTATTTCGGTTCCAGAAACCGGTCAAGGTGAGCAAATCGCCATAAGCTGCCATCTTTTTCCCATAGACCTTCGTCGGCGCCTCGCGCAATTTCACGCCGTTCAAACGCATGACTACCACTGGAACGCCTTCCAGCACCTTGAAAAATTTATTGACGCCGATATTCGCCCCCGATCCCGGCGGCATGCGCACCACCTCCCCCGTGCGCCAATCCGGCCAGGTGAGCGGGATGGCGATCACCGTAGCGGTCGCCGTCGGTGTTTCCAGCAAGATCAAGAACGTAGGCGTTGCCGTGGGTATCAGGCTGGGAGTAGAGGTGGGAGGCAAAGAGGTAGGTGTGCGCGTCCAGCGGGCTTGGGCCTGAGCCGTTTGCGTCCAGGCAGCCTGTGCCGTGGCCGCAACCGCCTGCTGGATCGAAGCTGGATCAGGCAGAGGCTGTTGCGGGATACAGGCAAAAAGGAAGGCCAAAATCCAAATCCGTTTCCAGAGACGCATAATGTTATTATGCCATAGAAAAGGCCGCGCCAGGGTTTAGATTTCCCCGACAGCGGCCTGTTGTTTAGAAACTACTCCTCCACTTTGAGGCGGAGGGGATCTTCAACCTGCCCTCTATCCACAGCCTCCACCGCTTTTATCGCGCTTCAATTCTAGTTTAATCTTCGGCTCGAACTCCAGCTCTTCGTACTTGATCGGATCGGGATCGGCACTCTGATAACGGTCCCCAAGCGCATACGGGAAAAGGTAGTGCAGTTGCTCTTCCGCAGAAATCCCGCTAACAATTGGGCGGATTTGAGGATCGTCTTTGCCGAAGAATGCCAGCCAGTTATTCAAACCGCCTTCAAGAATGTAAACGTTCGGCACCCCACCGGCTACCAGCATCTTCCAGGCCTGGGTAGAGAGCGCCTCATCGTTGCTGATGACTACATAGACCGTATTCGCCGCAGGATAGGCCAACAGTGAGCGAATGTAATCGGGAATACGCTCTAACGGAACGTTCTGGGCGCTGCGAATGTGGTAAAGGTTATAGAAAGCTTCAGGGCGCACATCCAGCAACACCAAGCGGATGCTTTGCTGGTGGAGCGTATGGAAAACTTCTGCTGGTGATACGTAAACCGCGCGATTCTGCAAGAGCGGTTCCTTCTGCGGAGCAATACGCGCATATTGCTCTTCCAGGGATGGTTGGCCGATGACGATCGTCAGGAAAGCGAAGAAGAGTAGGAAGGCCACTCCGGCCAATCGCAATTTCGGCTCACGGCTCAGATCACGGCCGCCAAAGAGGCGCTCCAGTTGCTCGGCGCCCCAGAACATGAACAGCGCCATAAGCACGATGAGCGTCACGACCACCCCGGTCGGCAATCCGAAGACCTCCGGCAAGGTCAGGCGACCGTAATAGCCGGCCGTATTCCACCAGTGATCGAAATACTTCTCCGTCTCGCCGAAGAGGAAGGCGCCGAAGAAACCACCCAACAGGAAGAACAGGCCATCCAGCTTGCCCGTCGCCGCCGAGACGACCGATGTGCCGGGGCAAAATCCGCCAATGATGAACCCAATGCCCATGATAAAACCGCCCAAGATGCCGGACCAAAGATAGGTCGGATTCACCCACACCTGGTTGAAATCCAGCCATCCCAGGCCAGAAGCGGTGAAGAGCAACACCATGGCTGTGACGATCGCCCCGAACATGACCTTGAGCACGGTCAGGTCTTTGAAATAGAACTGGGCGACCAGCTTTTTGGAATTCCCAAAACCACTGCTCTCCAGCACAAAGCCGAAAGCAAACCCGATCAACCCGAAGACCACATAGGTCCAGGGATTGAGGCTACTGACTTGCTGAAAGGCTTTCAGAGGGAAGATCGGCATTGCACCCTCCTTTTAGTTCCACAATTTGCGCAAAAAGTAG
>JBBIGZ010000114.1:0-6990 GCA_037447295.1 Chloroflexota bacterium
AAAGGAGTTGCTATGCCGAAGCGAAGCCCTTCTATCGCTTCACGTGGAATGAGCGTTTTAATCATCATCTTGTCTTCAAGGGCGTTTACTATATCGCCCGACAGAGGGTGAGCAAGGAGAACCCGGAGTACCTGGTCGTGTCGTTAGATTTGCTCAACTTCGAGAAGCCTTACACAAAAACACTGGAGGGTGTGAGTACGGTGTACAAAAGCACGCCGCCTGACCTGAAGGGCAGAGCCCGCCTAACCCGCGGCTATCCATCCATCACTGCCACGATAGTCAACACCTGTGTGCCGGCTATCTCCTATCTCAACAGGTTCTCCTACCAAACAGCCGACTGTCTGAGCGAGCAGCGCGAAATTCAGCGCGCTATTCGCATGGCGTGTTGGGTCTTTGCAGGCCGAAAACTGCGTTTTGTGATGGATTCTGGCGGTGATGACCAGAAACTCTTTGCCTTTTTGGCGCCCGACGAGTTCATCATCGCCGCCAAACATATGGAGCGTATCGTGGAAGTATACAACACCCGTCTTGACCGCTGGGAAACCGAACGCCTGCAAGACTTGGTCGACTGCGTCCCCTGGCAAGCGACCTATCAGGTTGCCTTCCAGCATGCCGGGCGCACTCGCTTGGCTAACCTGAAAATTGGCTGGTTTCTCATCCGCCTGCCAGATACCCATCAGCAACTCTGGGTGGTAGTGGCACAGGAGGATTGCAAAGCGAAACCGCTTACCTTGTTGACCAACATCCCCATTCTGAACTTGGCGAGCGCACAACAGGTGTATGCGGATTGGCGTCTGCGCCGCCGTATTGAGCATGGCTATCGCTTTGAACAAGAACAAGCTTTAGATGTTGAAGACCTACGCGTCCGCACGCTGGAGCGCATGCGGCGTATCTTTGCTTTGGTTTTGCTCGCCGCTCAATTCGTCTTTTTCATCAACCAACACTGGCCGGCAAAAGCAGTGCTTTGGTTACGAAAACTGGGCGTAAATTTGATTTGAAGACCGACCGCAATAGTCCTTACATTCTGCTACGTGGCTTGAAGCGCTGTTTGGCAAGCTGTGGCTACCCTGTCATGGTTAGCCGTCCGGCCTTTTCCACATCCTCTCTCCGGAGACACCTGGGCAATCATACAATGGCAAAAAAGCTTCTTGATCAATTTCGTGAAATTCTGCGCATAAAACATTACTCCTACCGCACCGAACAGGCTTACATAGACTGGGTGCGCCGTTTTATCCTTTTCCACGAGAAACGCCATCCTGCCGAAATGGGCGCTCCTGAAATTCGCGCCTTCCTCGCACATCTCGCTCAGGAAAGAAACGTCTCTGCCTCCACCCAAAACCAGGCCCTCAGCGCAATTCTCTTCCTCTACCGAGAAGTCCTTCAGAAAGAGCTCGAACCCATCTTACCCTCCATAGCTCAACGCCCCGAACGTCTCCCTACGGTTCTGACCCCGGCCGAAGTACGGCGAGTGTTCGACCACTTGGGCGGCACCCACCGCTTGATGGCCCAATTGCTCTACGGCTCCGGCCTGCGCCTGATGGAATGCGTTCGCCTGCGCATCAAAGATATCGACTTTGAATATCGTGCCATCACCGTTCGGGATGGAAAAGGCGAAAAGGACCGCATCGTCCCCCTCCCCGAATCGATGATCCCTGATCTGCGCCGCCAGATCGAGCGCGTTCGCCTGCTCCACGAAGAAGACCTGGCCGCCGGCTACGGCGAGGTTTACCTCCCCTACGCCCTGGCCGAGAAATACCCGAATGCCTCGCGAGAACTAATCTGGCACTACCTTTTTCCGGCTTCCAAACGCTCCTTAGACCCACGCAGCGGAAAGGAGCGCCGCCATCATATCGACCCCTCCGCCTTGCAACGCGCTGTGCGGCAAGCCGCCCAAAAAGCAGGCCTGCAAAAACGCGTCACCTGTCACACCTTGCGCCACTCCTTTGCCACACACCTGCTCCAAGCCGGCTACGATATCCGAACCGTCCAGGAACTTCTCGGTCACAAAGATCTACGCACCACCATGATCTACACCCACGTCCTGGAGCGCGGTAGCTTGGCCGTACGTAGCCCACTAGATAGATTGGATCAAGCCGGGTAAACAGACCAAAACGCTCCTCGGGCAATCGGCCGTCGCGTATCAAGTGAGTAGAACACCCAACCTCATTTCCCTTCTAGCCAGGTTGACCATCCACCCAACAAGACAAGTCGGCGGAAAAGCCACCTCCCGAACTTCTAGGACTTCTCACTATTAAGCGCGAGTCCGCACATTACGCCGCGAAGCGCAGCGGAGCGGCGTCCGCTGGAAGCGCCTGTTGAGCGCCGACCCCGCCGCAGCAAGACACCACTACACCTTGCTTTCCACTGCTGTCCCGATTCCACAACATACAACACTATAATCCTTATAGCACAACGGCAGGCAAAAGGCAATAGCCCCAAAGCCCACCGACCCTGCCACCACCGTGCCGAGTGAGACTAGGATAGGGCAACCCCACTGCCCGGCGAGTGAACATCGCAAGCCCGGCCGCTTTGACCCTCACGTCCACGGCCTGAAGCCATCCATGCAGCCAAAGCCCCATCTCCGGCCGCGCCACCAGGCAACCTCAGCCCAAAATCAGGTTTTCAACGTTCAGCCCAAACGTGCCCAACGGCAGGTTTCAGCGGCAGCGGCCGACGGACGGGCAAGACTCCATCGCTAACCAGGATTGCCAACAAAACCGCTCTGCATCTTCAGGACGAAAACGCTGTGTTAGGCAGATTCTGGAGCATCCTGCAAATTAGGCAAAATGCCACCTGATTGCTGCAGTAGTGTACAGTAGTAAACTTGCAATTAGCGCCCATCGTGGGGAACGCACAGCCAAAAGCGCCATACCCATTGTGAGTGAGTGATAAACAAGAAACGGTGTTAGCAGCCACGTTGCGACGATAGCTAACAATTCATTATCCCGTACCCAAGCATAATACAGCGAAATCAGACCAAACGGTATTCCCCAAGGCCACAAATTAATCTTATTCAGTGGCGATGCTAACTCCGCCGGTAGAGTTTGGATGTTCTCAAGCATAAGCCATGGCCACCCCGGCCAAATAAGGAACGATAACCCCAGAAATGTAGCAATTGATAGAATCAACATCAGTTTGCGCTGTGTTCGTTTTAGCCATACCAATAACACCAAAGCTCCGCTTTGCGGTTTTGCAAGGATTAGGATAGGCCAGTTAAGTAGCAGACCAAGCATAGGCATCCATTCAATGCTACCTGTACTGAGCAGAAAGAGGAAAGGGTAGCTTGTTAGGGTAATTAGGAGAGCAGATTTGTCACCGCCATATTTCAGAACCACCATGCTGGTCACGAATATATTCAAAAGGCTTATCAGGATTCGACCGAGTTCATGTGGGATCAGCGATAGTGGGGCAAGAAAGAACGCTACCCAAGGTGGATTAATGAAACCCTGAATAGAGTAGGGATGGAAAGAGTCATGTGCAGCGGGATAAAACACTATTGTAAGGTCAACCATTGGGACACGAACTAAGTGTAGCGCGTACCCGATAAATGGTGCAGCCAATAAAAAAGCGACGATGAAAGTACGTTCTTGTTTACTCAGGGATGGAAGATATGGTGTAAACCAAGTTGGTGTGCTCATAATTTACGCTCTTTCGAGTAAGGGGTGACACCAACGGTAGGTTTTTGCAGCAGCAGTGGAACAGGCAAGTTTTCACTTACCAAAACCTTTGCTACTCATCGCCGATCCGCAGCAGCAAAGCTGCTATCCGCTACAAATGGTGTTGGGCGCCGCCCCCCCCCGCCGCCGCAAGACCCCATCGCCCACACGCTTGCTTTACACTTCTGGCCTGATTCCGCAACTACAACACCACAACCGTTATAGCACAACGGCAGGCAAAAGGCAACTGCCCAAAAGCCCGCCGACCCTGCCACCACCGTGCCGGGCAAGGCCAGGATAGGGCAACCCCACTGCCCGGCAAGCGAACATCGCGGGCCCGGCTGCCCTAACCCTCACGTCCATGGCCTGAAGCCACCCTCGCAGGCAAGGCCTACTTTGGCCGCGCCACGCGGCAGATTCAGCCAAAAATCCAGTTTTCGCGTCCAACGGTTTGCGTTACGTGCGCTGGGGCGGGCGGCGGAACGCCGTCCGAACGGAAAAACTGAAGCAGAGAAACAGCCTAAAAAACGCGCAGACTCCCCAGCATCAAGTGCACGCATTGTTGGCTGGGGTTTGACATTAAGACTCTGTGGATTGAATTGCTACTTGCCCATTTCAACGAGAAAGACTTGTTGACACTGCTTGTAATTGGGACATACATAAAACTTTTTGCCTCTATGCTCGCCACTGGGGGCAACCCGTATTTCCATCGGCACACCACATTTTGGACATAGTTTAGCGGAAACCGATGATGGCTGTATCTGCGGCGGCAATTGTTGAGCAGATATATTCGTTGGATTGGCAACAACTAGTTTTGCAGGATTTAGTTCTCTTCCGCAATGGCGACATACTATTGCTTCAGGTCTTATCAATTCAGCACAAAAAGGGCATTTCTTAAGTTCACCGCGCCGCAACTTTTCACCTTCCAACTCCTTTTCTTTGCGAACTAATGCTTGACGATCTGGTGGGGTCACTAATGCAAGAACAATGCCTAAAGGGCCCAACAAGAAACCGCCCAGACATCCTGTCGCTTCTGAGCGTCCACGCTGGCGATACAAATAACCGGTTATGAGCCCACATATAATCCAAATAACTAATATGGACACTGAGCACCTCCTGTTATATCTGCCATAGATCAGTCAGCCAACGGTTGGTTTCAGCGGCAGCGGCGGCGCAGGCAAGACACCTTTACTACCAAAATCTTTGCTGACTCGCGGCGCCGATCCGCAGCAGCAAAGCCACTATCCGTTTGCAAAAAGCGTTGGGCGCTGACCCCCACGACCACACGCTCGCCTTCCACTTCTAGCCCGACTCCACAACGATTATAGCACAATGGCAGGCACAAGGCCTTGCTGCCGGCATGGGCCTGGGAGGGTTATAATTCAAAACATGGACGCCCTCTCTATCACCGCCGCTTTCCGCTCCCTCTTTCACGCATCTCCGGCTTTCCTCGTCCGGGCACCGGGACGGGTGAACCTGATCGGCGAGCACACGGATTACAACGAGGGATTCGTGCTCCCGATGGCGCTGGAGCTTTCCACCTGGATCGCCTTGCGTCCCCGTGCCGATGAAAAAGTTTTCCTGCACTCGCTCGATTTCCACGAAACGATCGAATTTTCCCTTTCCGATCTGAAGAAGAAAGGCGGATGGGGAGAATATGTCAAAGGGGTAGCCTGGGCCTTGCAAGCAGCCGGATACGCCCTGCAAGGCTGGGAAGGGATAGTGGCCGGAGAAGTGCCGATCGGAGCCGGACTTTCATCTTCCGCCGCGCTGGAAGTGGCCGCCGCCCGCGCCTTTGCCGCCGTCTCCCGATGGGAATGGGATGGCAAAAAGATGGCACTGCTATGTCAAAAAGCCGAAAACGAATGGGTCGGCGTGCAATGCGGCATCATGGACCAAATGGCCAGCGCGCTGGCGCAGCGCGACCATGCGCTCTTTTTGGATTGTCACACCCTGGAAACGCGCCAGGTGCCTTTTCCGCAAGGGGTCACGGCAGTGGTCATGGATACGAACACACGGCGCGAGCTAGTCGACTCGGCCTATAACGAGCGCCGAGAACAATGCATGCGCGCTGCGCACCTGTTGGGCGTCCCTTCCCTGCGTCACCTATCCACCGAAGACTTTGAACGCCAAGCCGCCGCACGGAATCTCGATGAAGTGCTCTACCGCCGCGCCCGCCATGTGATCACGGAAAACGAACGGGTGCGCCAAGCGGTTCAGGCGATGGAAGCGAACGATGTGCTCACCCTAGGCGCCCTGCTCCGGGAAAGCCATCGCAGCCTGGATCGAGACTTTGAGGTCACCAACGCGGCCCTGAACGTCATCGTCACCGCAGCGTGGGAACACCCGGCCTGTTACGGCGCGCGCATGACCGGCGCCGGCTTCGGTGGCTGCGCCCTGGCCCTGGTAAAAGAAGACGCGGTGCAGGACTTTATGCACTTCGTCCGAGAAAGCTATCGTCGCCGCGGGGATCGGGAAGCTTCCCTCTACCCATCGCATCCGACACAAGGGGTTGAGTGTTTTCTGTCAATGGTTACGCCCAAGGAGTGACAAACGAAACTGGTCAACACTCCATGGTAATGCCATAATGTACGCAGGGAAATATCCCTGGCTTAATTTGTTCCCCAATTCACAGGAGGCCCGTATGGCACGTATCACCCGCGAAGATGCACTGGAATACCATCGTCTAAAAGGCAAGCCCGGCAAGCTGGCCATCATCCCCACCAAACCGATGGATACCCAACGCGATCTCAGCCTGGCCTATTCGCCGGGGGTCGCCGAACCGGTGCTTGAGATCGAAAGAGACCCGGAACTGGCCTACGAATATACGTCCAAAGGCAATTTGGTAGCCGTCATCTCAAATGGCACGGCCATCCTCGGCCTGGGAGATCGCGGCGCGCTGGCCAGCAAACCAGTGATGGAAGGCAAAGCCGTGCTCTTCAAGAAATTTGCCGATGTAGATGTCTTCGATATCGAAGTCAACACCCACGACCCAGATGAGCTGATCCGCGTGGTAGCGGCCATTGCTCCCACCTTCGGCGGTATCAACCTGGAAGATATTAAGGCACCGGAATGCTTCTACATCGAAGAAAAGCTCAAGGAGATGCTCGATATCCCCGTCTTCCATGACGATCAGCACGGCACGGCGATCATCTCCGCCGCCGCCCTGGCCAATGCCCTGGAACTGGTCGGAAAACGGCATGATGAGATCCGCATCGTCATTTCCGGCGCCGGTGCTTCGGCCATCTCCTGCGCCGAGCTGGCCATTCGCTGGGGAGTACGGCGGGAAAACATCATGCTCGTAGATAGCAAAGGAGTCGTCTATAAAGGGCGC
>JBBIGZ010000115.1:0-6849 GCA_037447295.1 Chloroflexota bacterium
ATAGAGGATCAGACGATCAAATTCTTTGCGAGGCGTGAGATGGTGATAGGCATCAACGGTTAGCAGGAGGGTGCTTAGGATGGTGATCCGGGGGGCTTCCGAAAGGCGAATGGAGCGAAGGATGGGCATGAGGTCAACTAACTCCTGGAGGGGATTAGAGACGGGAGAGGGGAGATGAGAGATGGGAGAGAGGAGAGATGGGAGAGAGGAGAGGAGCATAGGCAGTATCTACGGTCCACGGTCGGTGGTCCATGGTTTATTCTCCACCCTGCTGCAAGGTTTCGCGCCAAATGGCAGAAACAGAACTTCCGTAGATATCGGCAAAGATGACGCGATCTCCTTTTACCATTGTGCCCTTATAGGGTTTTTCGCCTTGATACACGCGCCAGCCATCCAAGATGAGGGGGAAGGGGCCATCGGCGAGGATCCATTCGCCATTATATTTGCGGGCAAAATGGATGTGGCGACCGGTGGAGATGCCGCCTTCGCAGGAGGGATGCCCCAGACGATCGCCGGCATTGACGAAGACGCCTCTCGGCACGCGGCCTTTTTCTGCCAGATGGAGGTAAATCAGCACCCAGCCGGTTTGTTCCCGGCCATCGCCATCTAGGTCGATCACCACCAGGCCGTTTTCCGAGCGCACGACCAAGCCGGAAGCGGCGGCAACCGCCCATTGATCGGATGGATCGCATCCTTGGGTAGCACTGGAGGGGGCAAAATCGATCGCCGCCAGAGGGCCATCGCGCTCCCAGGCGGCATGTGGACCGCCGGTGAAGACCCACATGACGCCAGGTTCAAAGGGCAGGATCAGAGGTGGCTCGGTCAGGCCGGCAGGGAAGAGGGGCTCAACCTGGGCAACGCGCGCTTCGAGATCTCCGAACATGCGCCGATAGAGCTCGGCAAACCCGCTCAACGCAGCATCCCAGGAAGGGCGATCGTAGAGTCGGGCAAAGAGGTGGTAAAGTGCCACCGTGCCGGCATTCAGGCGCGGATCCAGGCGCAAGGTTTCGCCATTTGGGAAGGTTAGCTCGGTGAATGTTCCCTGCCTCCAGCCGTAATACGCTACGTCCATTTGGGAAACAGCCCATATCAACTGCAGAAAGAGGCCTTTATGGGTGCTATCCATGTATCCCAGCGGATATTCGCTGTGGAACGGGTCGGGGGTGCTATATACCCACTTTCCCTGGAATTCGAGCAAGGCGAGGAGCAGGCGCGGATTGACCGAATTCTCCTCTGCTACGCGTTGAATGATGTCGGCGGCATCCGTCCAGCCGCTGGGATGGATATATTCGCGGTGGCGACGAAGAGCGCCCAAAGACTGGCTCACGAAGACATCCACATCAAAATCGGCGGCAGTAGCCGAAAAGACGTATTCACTATCGGGAAGCAAAGACTGGTAGGGAGAGGTCTCCGACAAACGATTGGGAATGATGAGCAAGGTGCCAGGGGGGATCAGCCCCTGCTGCGGCAGGGAGGAAAAGGAGTAGATCTCTTGTTCGGAGACACCAAAGCGCTTTGCCAGGGCGGGGAGCCAATCACCGCTTTGCGAGGTGTATTGAAAGAGCGGGCCATCCGGCGTAGGGGGGAGGTTCGGCGTGGCGGTGGGGGTAAGGCTGGGGGTAGGAGTGGCAGGAAGCATCGGCGTGGCCGAAGCCGAAGAGGGCAGGATCAAGCTCGGGGTCGTGAATGTGTGCGCTATGCTCACGGACGGAGTTGTCAGCTGCGGCGTGAGCGATGGATCGGCGAGAGCAGTCAACGCGCCGGCGGTCGGCGTTGGATAGGTTCCCCAAAGATCAGAAGACGGAATACAAGCTTGTAGGAGAAACAGGAAGATTAGCAAGATGTTAGCGACGGATGGTGTTGGTTTCATTAAAACCTTCTTCAGCCTGGAGGGTTTGATCGCCGCGCCGAAGCAGACCTTCATAGGCGCGCTCAAGTCCGATGGAGACCCAGCCTTCCAGATTGAAGGGCAAAGGGCCATCGGCGGAAATCCATTCGCCATTATACCGTCGCGCCAGGTGAAGGTGGGTGGCGTTGGAGATGCCACCTTCGCAGGAAGGATGACCGATGCGCTCGCCGGCGAAGAGATAGGTGCCGGCGGGAACGCGATCTTCGGAGGCAATGTGCAGGTAGAGGATGCTCCAGCCGGTTTGCTCATACCCATCGCCATCCAGGTCCTGGACGACAATGCCATCGGCAGAGCGCACGATCCAGCCATCGGCAACGGCGGTGACCCATTCGGCAGATGGCTGACACCCGGCCACATCAATGGGGGCAAAATCAAGGGCAGCCCAGGCCGAACCGTTATCCCAACCGCCATGCGGGCCACCGGTGAAAGCCCAGGGAACGCCCTTTTCAAACGGGAGGAGTAGAGGCGGTTGCTCTAGACCGGGCGGTAGGAGCGGTTCTATGGCATACTGGAAGGGGTTGCCGAAAAGGAAGAAATAGGTTTGGAAAAAGCCGAAGGGGGAGAGATCGGCCTCCCAGGTGGTGCGATCGTCGAGCAGGGAGAACAGGCGATAGAGGGCAACGCTGCCGGCATTCAGGCGCGGCGAAAGGGCGATCAGAGTGCCATCGCTCAAGGAGAGGCTGCCAAGGGCGTTGACGCGCCAGAGATAATAGCTGCGGTTAAGCTCATTGGCAGCCCAGGAGAGCTGCCGATAGAGACCCTGCGGTTGAGGCAGATTGAGCGGGCTGAGGGTGGCGGGATCGGGCCGCGTCACCCAGCCGCTGCGGTGCTCGATCAGCGCCAGGAGCAGGCGCGGGTTAACCGATTGATTCTGCGCCACGATTTGGACGATCTGCGCTCCGGAGAGGATGCGATCCCCGATGGTCTCTTGATAGTGGGCGAGATAACCGTTTTTGCGGCGGATGAACGCTTCCGGGTCAAAAAGTGCCGTGGCCGGGCCGTAGACCAGCTCGGAATCGGGGATGATCTTGAATTCAGGGGAAACGAGATCGGCTTCGGGAGTGGGGATGATCAAACTCTGGCCGGGCTCGAGCAGGTCTGGGTTGTAGAGGGCGTTGGCACGCTGGAGGGCGAGGACGGAGACTCCATAGCGTATGGCAATTTGCGAGAGGCTATCGCCAGGTTGGACGATGTAGGTTTCTGCATTCGTGCGCGGGGTTGGGATAGGATGGGGAGAGTCGGGGGTAGGGGTAGGGAGCAGTGCTCCAGGTGGCGGCAAGGGCGGCAGCGTGATGGAAAGGGGAGCGCGCGTGGGGATATACCGCGGGGTGGGCGAAAGGGTCGGTGACGGAGGGGAAGATGGTAGGGCCTCCAGGGGGAGGAACGGTTCATAAGTTACACTGACCGGCGGCGAGGTGGCGCAAGAGCAAAGAAGAAGGGCGATGAAAAGAACAAGGAAGCGTCGCATAGCAGTATGAGAGAATTCGCAGGGGGATGCAAAAGTTTTTTCCCGCTCTATGCTCATCCTTGTAGAAAGGCTCTGTGGCAGAATGCTTTCATTATAGCAGATGATGGGAATGGCCAGCCGACGAGCGCTAAAGTATAATTGTGGGCATGGACTACATTGTGGCAGTTGATATCGGCGGGACCCATCTGCGCGCGGCAAGCTATGCCACCGATTCTCTTAAACCACTCCATCATCACCGCCTCAAAACCTACCAGGGTGGCCGAAAACCGGAAGAGAACATTTTCCAGGCAATTCAAGCCATTTGGCCTAGCGATGGACGCGTGTGCGGAATCGGGGTGGCGACGCCGGGGCCGATCGATCCGTATCGGGGGGTGGTGCTTTCGACGCCGAACATCCCCGAATGGCGCGATCTGCCCCTGGCACAGATGCTGGAAGAGCGCTTTTCCTGCCCGACCTGGATCGAAAATGATGCCAATTTGGCGGCATTAGGGGAATGGCGCTACGGTGCGGCACAGGGACACCATGATGTGCTCTACCTGACCATCAGCACCGGCATCGGTGGGGGCGTGATCCTCGGCGATCGCCTGCTGCGCGGTCATCGCGGCATGGCGGCAGAGTTGGGACACGTCACCGTGTGGCCGGAAGGGCCACTGTGCTCTTGTGGATTGCCCGGTCACTTGGAGGCGCTGGCTTCAGGGCCGGCTATTGTGCATTATGTGCGCGAGCAGATCGCCGGTGGGGTGAGCTCTTCCCTAGCGCACCTTCCGCACTTCGGGGCCGATGAGATCGCCCGTGCTGCTCGTCAGGGAGATGCGCTGGCACAACAGGCCTTCCAACGGGCCGGTAAGTATCTCGGCCTGGCGCTGGCCGGCTTCCTGCATATCTTCGACCCTTCGATCGTTGTCTTTGGTGGCGGGGTTTCCCAAAGCGGAGATTTGCTCTTCGAGAGTATGCATCGTCAGCTGCGGGAAAGCGTTTTCCACCCGCGCTATCTGGAGGATCTGACGTTTTCCATGGCCGCCTTGGGGGATCAGGCCGGCCTGATGGGTGCCCGCGCTTTGGTAGAAACTCACCTAAACTCATTTCCTGCGTAAAGGAGTGCACTATGAACGATCCCTTGAAGTTACCAGGGCCCAAGGCCCGCGCTTTGATCAAGCGCGATTCGGCCGTCATTTCTTCTTCCTATCCACGTAGCTACCCATTCGTCATGGATCACGGCAAAGGCTGTGAAGTTTGGGATGTGGATGGCAACCGTTTCCTGGATTTCATGGCCGGCATTGCCGTCCTTTCCACCGGTCATGCCCATCCGAAGGTGGTCAAGGCGATTCAGGAACAGGCTGAAAAATTCATCCATATCTCTTCGGATTTCTATCACGAGAAGTGGATTCAGCTGGCCGAGAAACTGGATGAGATCGCCCCGTTCCAGGAATCGGCGGTCTCCTTCATGACCAATTCCGGCACCGAAGCCGTAGAGGCGGCGATCAAGCTTGCCCGTTATCACACCGGGCGCTCGAACTTTATCGGTTTCACCGGAGCCTTTCACGGACGCACGATGGGTGCGATCACCTTCACGGCCAGCAAATCTCTATACCACAAAGGCTTTTATCCCCTCATGAACGGTGTTGTCCACGCACCGTATCCGAACCCGTATCGCCCGGTGCTGGAGCGTAAACACGGGGAAGACTATGGCGAGACCGTGGTGCGCTATATCGAAGAACAAATTCTGGGGCATATTTTGCCACCAGATGAAGTAGCCGGCATTTTGGTTGAACCGATCCAGGGAGAAGGGGGATACATTGTGCCTCCTCCCGGCTTTTTCCCGGCCTTGCGTAAACTCTGCGATAAATACGGCATTCTTTTGATCGCTGACGAGGTGCAATCCGGCATGGGACGCACGGGCAAATGGTGGGCAATCGAACATTTCAATACCGAGCCGGATATCTTCACTTCGGCCAAAGGGATCGCTTCCGGCATGCCCTTGGGAGCTTGCGTGGCGCGCAAATCGGTGATGACCTGGGAACGCGGTGCACATGGGAATACCTACGGCGGCAATCCACTCGCCTGCGCAGCGGCCCTGGCGACGATCGAATTGCTGGAGCAGGAATACCTGCAAAACGCGGCGGAAGCCGGGGAATATATGCTCGATGCCTTGCAGGAGATTCAGGCACGGCACCCCTCCATCGGCGATGTGCGCGGTATTGGTCTGATGATCGGGGTGGAGTTCGTGCTAGATCGCAAGACGAAAGAGCCGACCAAAAACCTGACCGAGCGCATTGTCCAGCTGGCTTTTGAGCGCGGTCTACTTTTGCTTAGCTGCGGCAAAAGCGTGATCCGCATTGCGCCACCCCTATGCATCACGCGTCCAGAAATAGATGAGGGCCTGAAAATCTTTGAAGAGGCCATCGATCTGGCGGAAAAAGAAGCCGGGCTTTAAAAAAACATAGGGCAACTGCTAGCAGTTGCCCTACTTTTTTCATCCAATCCCTATTCCCTCTCTACTTTCATCAATACGGCACGCACGACTACGCGGTAACGGTAGGTGTTCGCCTTGGCGTCGTACTCGCGGCAGGTGATGAGCGTCAGCCAGGATAGGTCTTCGTGACGCAGCACCGAGAGCGAATAGGGCGAGACCTGGCGCACCTGACGAACCTCGTAGATATAGCGCTGCCCGCCAAGATGGACGATGACCTGATCGCCATAGCGCAGGCTGCCGAGGTTCAGGAAGGGACCCGGCTGGCCGTTCGGCAAATAGACGTGCGCCGTGAGGGCAGAGTTGCCGGCGTGAGTTGGGTAGGCGGTTCCTTCCAGCCAGCCAGCCTGATTCGACAACCACGTCAGGTCCCACTCTTCGCCCTGAGCAGGGATGCCCACAATCGGCATTTTCACGCCCAGTTTGGGAATTTCCACCCAGAAATCGCCCAGGGCTTGATAGGCTTTTTCGGCCGGCTGTTCGGGAATGGAGGTGATTACTCCCGGAGCAAAGCCGGTATCGGGCAGACGCGGAATGGTCACGAGAGCGCTGCTCGAAACGCCGTACACATTCACATCACTGAGGGGATCGTAGAAGCGCTCGGTGGAAAGGGTGTTGTACGGCGACTGCGGCACACTGACATCGCCGGGCAGGCTCGTCCAAGTAAGGCTGGCAGTGTTGCGGACTTGCTGCCCCGGCGAGAGGTTGCCCAAGGAGGCCTGGAAGCGCACCACAGCTTCGGTGCGGCTGCCACCGGTTAGCAGCGGGAAGTTCGCCCAAGTCACGCGCAGGGTGGGCGCGGCCGAATCGTCGGTCACGCCGCCGGCTGGTCCACTGACGATGGTGAGCGAACCGGGCACGTAGGTCAGGCCGGTCGGCAGCACATCGGTCAGCACCACGTCGAAGGCGTCCACGTTGCTGGTGGCGGTGTGGCGCAGAGTCAGGGTAAAGGTCAGGGTTGAACCGGGCAGGGCAACGGTGCGGTCCACGCTCTTCAGCAGA
>JBBIGZ010000116.1:0-6763 GCA_037447295.1 Chloroflexota bacterium
GCCACTTCACAGACCGCCGCTAAGAATAACGAATCCATTCGCTACCTCGTCATTCCACAAGCCGCCGAATGGCCGCGCACCCGTAAACGGACTCTGGAAGCGTTGATCGCCGAGCAGGGATACCCCTGGCTCCTGCTCACACGCACCGCACAAGGCTGGGAGGGAAGCCCTGAACCGTTGCCGGAAGTCCTCTCCCGTTGCCTGATTGAGCGCAGCGCTGCCCAGGTGGGCGATCTGTGCCTATTGCTCGCCGGTGAGGCCTTCGCCATCAGCAAGGCATTGGGCAATGTGCGGCTCTGGTTGCGGGATACACTGAACCTGGCTCCCTCTGACCTGCTGGCCTTTGCCTGGATCGTGGACTTTCCGATGTTTGAATGGAACGAAGAAGAAAAGCGCTGGGAAGCGGCACATCATCCCTTCACCCGGCCACGCCTGGAAGAGCCCGACCTGCTCGAGCGCGACCCATCCCGCGTCCTTTCCGAAGCCTACGATATGGTCTGTAACGGCTATGAACTGGCCTCCGGCTCGATCCGCATTCACGAAAGCGAGCTACAGCATCGTGTCTTCCGCGTGCTCGGCCTGAGCGAAGAGGAAATCCGACGAAAATTCGGCCACATGCTGGAGGCCTTTCAATTCGGTGCTCCGCCCCATGGCGGTATTGCCCCCGGCATTGATCGCCTGGTGATGCTCTTGGCCAATGAGCCGAATATTCGTGAAGTGATCGCCTTCCCCAAAAATCAGACTGCCCGCGACCTGATGGCCGATGCGCCCTCCCCGGTCGAAGAGCGGCAACTCCGTGAGCTGCACTTGAAGATCGAGCTGGATGAATGATCTGGAGGTAAAAATGCCTGAAAAAGGTCCGCTTTTGACTCCCGAACTCGTACAGCACATTGCTTCGCTGGTGCAAATCGGGCTGAGCGAAGCCGAGGCCGAAGCCTTCGTTCCCCAGTTGAACGCCATCCTGGAATATTTCAACCTGCTCCAGGAAGTGGATACCACCCAAGTGCTACCGGCCTTTCTGCTTTCCGGCCTGCGCAATATCTTCCGTCCAGATCAGCCCGAACTGGGTCTGACGCGCCAGGCCTTTTTGAGCAATGTTCCCCAACGGCAAGGGGAATACGTCTGCGTGCCGATTGTGCTGGAGGAATAATGGATCTGCCCTACCTGAACATCTCTCAGGCCCAGGCTCTGCTGCGCAGTCGGCAGATCAGCAGCCTCGAGCTCACGCAAGCGGTTCTGGACCGTATCCATCGCCTGGACCCCGTGCTTCGTGCCTGGCTGACGGTGGATGAGAAGGCCGCCCTGGAGCAGGCGCGTCGTGCCGATGAACGCCTCCAACGCGGCGAGCGCCTCACTCCCCTGACTGGCATTCCGTTCGGCGTCAAAGATTCGATCATCACCCAGGGCATGCGCACCACCTGCGCCTCGCGCCTATTGGAAAACTACATCCCGCCTTATCAATCTACTGCCGTGGAGCGCCTATTGGAAGCCGGAGCGGTTTTGATCGGCAAACACAACCTGGACGAATTCAGCATGGGCTCCTCCACCGAGAATTCCGCCTTCTTTCCCACCCGTAACCCATGGGACCCGCAGCGGGTGCCCGGTGGTTCGAGCGGAGGTTCGGCTGTGGCCGTGGCTGCCGGGCAGTGCTTCTTTGCCCTGGGCGGTGATACCGGCGGCTCGATCCGTTTGCCGGCCGCCTTCTGCAACGTGGTCGGCCTCAAGCCTACCTACGGGCGCGTTTCGCGCTACGGCCTGATTGCCCTGGCCTCGTCCTTCGATACCATTGGCCCGCTGACGCGCACCGTCGAGGATGCTGCGCTCGTCCTGCAGGTCATCGCCGGGCCGGATGGCCGCGATAGCACAGCCCTTCCCGATCCTGTTCCGGATTACCGTGCCGCTCTTGATCGGCCGGTCAAAGGCCTACGCTTAGGGTTGCCGCGTGAGTACTTTGTCTCCGGCATGGAAGCGGGCGTCGAGGCCGCGCTACGGGAGGCCATCCGCCGTTTCGAGGCACTAGGCATGGAGGTGTGCGAAGTCTCTTTGCCGCATACGCCCTATGCATTGGCGGTTTATTATCTGATCCTGTTTGCCGAGGCCAGTGCTAACCTGGCGCGTTTTGATGGCGTTCGCTTTGGGGTTGCGGCGGAAGAAGCGCAAACGATCGCGGACCTTTATCTTCAGACGCGTCAAAAAGGCTTCGGCGCGGAAGTGAAGCGACGCATTCTGCTCGGTGCGTTCACGCTTTCCGCTGGCTACTACGATGCCTACTATCTGAAGGCACAGCGTGTACGTACGCTATTGCGGCAGGATTTCGAGCGTGCTTTTGAAGAGTGCGATGTGCTCCTCACCCCGGTCAGTCCGAGCGTGGCCTTCCGGCTGGGCGAAAAGATCGCCGATCCGCTGGCGATGTACCTTTCCGATATCTATCTGGTCGCAGTTAACCCGGCTGGCGTGCCGGCGCTGGCTTTGCCCTGCGGCTTTGCCGATGGATTGCCGGTGGGCATGCAGCTCATCGGCCGTCATGGGGCAGAGAGCCTGCTTTTCCAAGTGGGGCATGCCTATCAACAGGTCACCGAATGGCATCACATGTACCCGCCGCTATAGGAGGGCAAATGGAAACGCTGAAATACGAAGCCGTGATCGGTCTGGAGATTCACGCCGAACTGCAAACGCAATCCAAGATGTTCTGCCGCTGTTCGGCGGATTATGCCCATGCCGAGAGCCCGAACACCCTGATCTGCCCGATCTGCACGGCGCAGCCGGGCACGTTACCGATGGTCAACCGTCAGGCTGTCGAACAGGGCATACAGGTCGCCCTAGCCTTGAATTGCACCGTTCCGCCGATCAACGTCTTTGCCCGCAAGAATTATTACTATCCCGATCTGCCCAAAGGCTATCAAATTTCGCAATACGAAATGCCGCTGGCGGTGAACGGCTGGGTGGAAGTGACGGTTGGGAAGGAGGCTCGGCCGAAACGCATTCGTGTGCGTCGGGTGCACCTGGAAGAAGATACGGCTAAATCCTTCCATCAGGGCGATTTCACCCTGATTGATTTCAACCGCGCCGGCGTGCCGCTCCTGGAGATCGTCTCCGAGCCGGACATGCACACGGTGGAAGAGGTCTTGGCCTATGCCATGCACGTGCGCAACGTTCTGCGCTACCTGGGTGTGAACTCTGGCGATATGCAAAAAGGCGTGCTTCGCTTTGAAGCGAATATCTCTGTGCGCCCGGAAGGGAGCACCGAGCTGCGCACCCGTACCGAGATCAAAAACCTGAATAGCTTTCGTGCCCTGGTGCGTGCCACCGCCTATGAGATTCGCCGTCAGATCGCCCTCTATGAGGCCGGGGGGCAGGTGGTGCAGGAGACCCTTGGATGGGACGAGGTCCGCGAGGTGACCGTCTCGCAGCGCGGCAAAGAACATGCTCACGATTATCGCTACTTTCCGGAGCCTGATCTGCCGCCCCTGGAGATCGCCCCGACTTGGGTGGAGGCTATTCGCGCTGCCCTGCCCGAGCTTCCGGAAGCGCGGTTGCAGCGCTTCGTTGAATCCTATGCCCTCCCGCCGGCCGATGCGCGCACGCTGGTGGCGGAAAAAGCCCTGGCAGATTACTTTGAAGCCGTCCTAGCACATACCGAAACCCCGGCGCGCGAAGTGGCGAACTGGATGGTGGGCGAATTCCAGCGTCACTTGAACGAGCGTCAGCTCGAGGTCGAGGCCGTGCCGTTTGCCCCGCAGGTGCTCGCACAGCTGCTGGAGATGGTCGTTCGGCACACGATCACCGCCGCCACGGCGAAAGAAGTGCTGCGTGAAATGTTCGAGAGCGGTGCCTCTCCGCAGGAGATCGTCCAAGCGCGCGGCTTGGCGCTGATTGCTGATGAAGCGACCTTGCAGGCCGTGATCGATCAGGTGCTGGCGGAAAATCCGCAAGTGGTAGAGTCTTACCTGAAGGGCAAAGAGAGCGTCTTCCAATGGCTGATGGGACAGGTTGCTCGTGCGACGCGCGGTAAAGCCGATCCGCAGGTGGCGCGCCGGCTACTGCAGGCCCGATTGGATGCGCTACGCCATGAGAGATTGTGATAAAATCCCCTTTCGATGCCTCAGCCATACGATCTGAGCCTGCAAGAGTGGATAGACCTCTTTCAATCCTGGGGTGAGCCGGCCTATCGCGCCCGTCAGGTCTGGCACGGCCTGTATCGGCGCTTTTGCCAATCGCCGGATGAATTCACCGATTTGCCCCGTCCCCTGCGCCAACGCCTGGCGGAGCATTTTCGCTTCCCGCCGCTCGTTCCCCAGGCCTCTCTGACCTCCCGAGATGGCGAAACGGTCAAAACCCTCTTTCGCCTGGAAGATGGACAAGCCGTTGAGGCCGTGCTCATGCGCTATGAGCGCCGGCGCACGCTTTGCATTTCCACCCAGGTGGGTTGTGCCATGGGGTGCGTCTTCTGCGCTACCGGTCAAATGGGCTTCCGCCGTCACCTGACGGCTGGCGAGATCGTCGCTCAGGTGATGTATTACGCCCGTCAGCTGGCGGAGCAAGGAGAAAGGGTCACCAATATCGTCATTATGGGAATGGGGGAGCCTTTCCATAACTATGAAAACACCATGCGGGCTATCGATCGTCTCAACGATCCGGAAGGCTACAATTTCGGCGAACGGCGGATCACAATCTCGACCGTCGGTCTTGTGCCGATGATCCGACGCTTCGCCGCCGAACGGCGCCAGGTGAACTTAGCGATCTCGCTTCATGCCGCCGATGATGCGCTGCGTTCCAGCTTGTTGCCGGTCAATCGAAAATACTCCTTGGAAGAAGTGCTCCAAGCCTGCCGTGACTATGTCCAAGAGACGCATCGCCGCGTGACCTTTGAGTGGGCGCTGATCCGCGAGGTCAACGATACGCCGGAGCAGGTACGGCGACTGGCGAAGCTGCTCAAAGGGCTACTCTGCCACGTCAATGTGATTCCCCTCAACCCCACGCAGGGATACAAGGGGCAGGCTACCACTCAAGAACGAGCGCGTGCCTTCCAGGCCATTCTGCAGCAGGCCGGCATTCCCTGCACCATTCGCCTGCGGCGCGGTATTGAAATTCAGGCCGGCTGTGGTCAGTTGGCGACGCGCGAAGGGTCGGCATGATCCGCTTGCTTTTACAACCTCGTTGTCTTTAGGAAGGAACAGAATGCATCCTCTGGAGAAACCGCTTCACCCTTTCCTCCCCTGGTTGAACCGAGAACGATTCTTCTTTGCCTTGATCCTGCTTATTGCCATCGTGACGCGCTTTTATGACCTGGAGACGCGCGTCATGAGCCATGACGAGAGCTTGCATACGTACTTTTCTTGGCTGCTCTATCGCGGTCAGGGGTACCAGCACAATCCGATGATGCACGGGCCATTACAGTTTCACCTGATCGCCCTCGCTTATTTTCTCTTCGGTGTGAGTGATGCCACGGCGCGCATTCCGGCCGTGCTTTTCAACTTGGCGACCATTGGCCTGGTCTGGTACTGGCGGCGCTATTTAGGGCGAATCGGCGCCTTGCTGGCCGGCGTGATGTTTGTCATTTCGCCGTATTTCCTTTACTACGGCCGCTATGTGCGCAACGAGGCCTATGCCGGCTTTTCCGGCGTGCTTATGCTCTACCTCATCCTGCGCTATCTGGAGAAAGGGAAACGGGAATATCTTTACTGGCTTTCGGCGGCGCTGCTGATCCATTTTGCGGCCAAAGAAACGGCCTTTATCTATGTTGCCCAAGCGCTGATCCTGCTGGCGATCGCCTTCATCGTGCGCATCACGGCCGTGCGCTGGAGATCGGAGCACTATTTCACCGGCTTTGTGATCACCTTTTCCCTGGCGCTGATTTTGCTTGTCATCGGCGGGAGCCTGTTCTTTTCCGGGCGCGGTGGCACGCTTTCCGACACTGAGACGGTGATGCCGGCCAATCCTTTGGCTCCCTCCGGTCTCTCGCAAAAAGTATCTATCTCTCCTCTGGTAGCTTTGCCTTTGCTGGCCGGCTTGATCTCGCTGATCGCGGCGATCTACTCCCTGGTGCGTGGCTACACTTGGGAGGCCCTGCGCCGGGAACGCACGTTTTCCCTGGCGCTGCTCATCGGCACCCTGGTGCTTCCGATGCTGGTGCCTTTCATCATCAAACCCTTAGAACCGCTGGGGCTGAAAATACCCGTGGATGTTGCAGCAGTTCAGGCCATGTCCTGGCAGCAAGTCATACTCCTTTTGGGATTTGTGCTCATCGCTTATGCCGTAAGCCTATTCCTCGGTTGGCTATGGGATTGGGAAACCTGGTGGCGGGCTGCGGTCATTTTCTGGTTGCCTTTCATTGTCCTATTCACCACCGTCTTTACCAACCCTGATGGCTTTTTCACCGGTTTGCTTGGCTCGCTCGGTTACTGGTTGGAGCAACAGGGGGTGCAGCGCGGCAGTCAGCCCTGGTATTATTACATCCTGGTGCAAATTCCGATCTACGAATTCCTTCCCTTCCTGGGGATGATTCTCTCCGCTTTCCTCGGCGCTGCGGTGCTACGGCGCATACTGAAATCTTCCCAGGTTCCGGCGACTGAAATTGTTACTCCCAATGATGCATTGCCGCAGCCCCTCTTTTCGGCGCAGCAGGGTGTGGCAGAGTTGGATGAACCAGACCGGCCGTCGGAAGAAGAGATCGTCGCTCCGCCGAGCTTTTTCCCCACCGTTTTCTATTGGCTACTCGGCTGGTCGGTGTTGAGCATCATTTCTTTTAGCATCGCTGGCGAAC
>JBBIGZ010000117.1:0-6674 GCA_037447295.1 Chloroflexota bacterium
CTCCCGCTGACTATATAGCGCCCGTCCGGGCTGAAGGCGACCGCATTCACCACGCCCTCATGCGTCATGCGGGTGACTTCAGGCGGCAAAATCTCCAGCCCGCGCCGCACGAGTTGGTCGGCTTCGACCAAGGGTGCGCCGCGCTGCAAGGCTTCGATTCCCAGCAGGGTGCCGATCAGCGGTCCCTGCGCCTTTTGGTCAAAGATCATTTGCCCAGTAGCGACCATCTGTCGTACTATTGCCATGTTGCGCTGACGGCGGGCTTCAGCCGCTTGCCAGAAGGCTGCACCAGCTAAAATCAAAAAGAGCAAGGCGGCAGAAACAGCAACCTGCAGAATGCGCCGCCGCGTGCGTTCCTGCGCTAGCCGTTCGGCTTCCACCTGTTCGCGGCTGCGGCGGATGTACTCCGCCAGGCCGGGTTCGATTTCGTCGGCGCGTTCGCTCAGGTAGGCTTCGGCTTGCGCCAGCGGGGCGCCGCGCAGCAGGGCATCGGGGTCGCCGCCGCTCTCCTGCCACTGACGGGCTTGCGCCCGCGCCCGTTCCTGCCACAGGCGAAAGGCACGGTCAGCCTCCATCCAGGCGCGCAGGCGCTCCCACTCGCGCAGCAGGGCTTCGTGCGCCACTTCCAGCGTCTCTTCGCCCTGCGGGGTGCGGTCGGTGGTCACCAGGCGGGCATCCGCCAAGCGCGGCACCAGGGCTTGCAAGGCGGGTGGCAGTTCGCGCAGGCGCGCCATGCGGCGGGCATCCTCCTGCCCGGCGCCGGGCGCCACCAGTTGCACCAGTACCTTGCGCACCAGCGGCTGTTCTGTGGGCGGCAGGGCGGCATACTGCGCTTCGGCGTAGCGCGCCAGGGCGCCTTCCACGCCGCCGATGGCGCGGTAGGCGCTTAGGGTCAGTTGAGCGTGCTCCTGGCGCTCCCATAGTTGGGTCAGGGCGAATTCCAATAGCGGCAGGGCGCCGGGGCGGCCGGCCACATCCTCCACCATCAAATCGTCCAGCCCTGGCTCAAAGCGCACGCCGTGCTGTTCGGCCGGCCCCAAAATGGCGCGGCGCAATTCGTCGGGGGGCATCGGCCCCAGGTACTCGGCGGCTTCGCGCAGGGCATCGCTCAGGGCGCGGTGTTCGAGCGCCTGACCGAGAAAATCGGCGCGCAGGGTGAGCGCCAGGCGCAGGCCGCCGTTCGGACGCAGCGCCCCCAGCAGGCAGTCCACAAAGCGGGCGCGCAGGGCGGGGTCGGCGGTTTGGGTGTAGAGTTCCTCAAACTGGTCAGCAACCAGCAGCAGGAAGCGGGCATCGCCCTGTTTGCGCAGGATGGCTTCGGCCACATCCGCCAGGGCGATTTTGCCTTCGCGCAGGGCAGCGGCCAGTTTGTTCAGTTCGCGCAGGCGGTCGGTCTCGCTCATGTGGGGTTCGAGCAGGGGCAGCAGCGCGGCTGCCAACATCTCGAAGGGACGGTCGGCCGGGCGGAAGGAAGCGATGCGCCATTCGGGACGGGCGCGCAGGCGCGGCAGCAGCCCGGCAAAGACGACTGATGACTTGCCCGCCCCCGAAGCGCCCACCACTGCGGTTAGCGGGCGGCTGGTCACTGCCTGCAGCAGCCGCTCGCTGAAGGCTTCGCGCCCGAAGAACAAGGCGGCATCCTGCTCGCGGAAGTAGTTCAGCCCGCGGTAGGGGTTGGGCGGCAGGGCGCGCTCTGCCAACATGGGCAGGGTTTGCAGCAGGGCGCTGACCGGGATGCAGAAGGCAGCTTTCACCTGCGGCGAACGCTCCGCCGCTACCACCATGCCGACCACGCCTTCCAACCGCTCATCCCACACCGGTCCGCCGCTGAAGCCGGGCTGCACGGCGAAACCGGTTTCTTTGGTATCTTCGATGTGCAGCCAGCCCTGGGCGGTGCGGTCACGCAGCACGCCGGATGCCCACACCCCGCCATCGTGACTGGCCGGGCAGCCAAAGGCGCGGAAGGGATGCCCCCACAGGTCATCGCTTTGTACCAGGCGGACGGGCGCTGCGCCGCGCGGCAGCGAAAGCGGCTCGATGGCGGCCAGGTCGGCGGCTTCGTCCCGAATCAAAACGCGCCCGGAGCGGCGCTCGGCGGGCGCGAGGAGGGGGAAGTCGAAGGTTACTTCAGCGGAGTCTCCCGCCGCTTGTTGAACGACATGCGCGCAGGTGACGATGACCTGCGGGGCGGCGAGGAAGCCTGCCCCAACGGGCGCGCCGTCGGCGCTAAGGATGCGCACCAGGCTGTTGTGCAGGGCGTGAGTCATGTAGTCCCTCCGCAAGAGAGTGTGATTTATTTTAACCTAATTTTGGGATAGATCATAGCACACGTCGCGAAGGTTGAAAAGCACTCGGAACGAATATTGGGCAGACCTTTGCTCTGTCTTTTTGGGGTGACTTTGCAAAAACTATGTCCACCAAACGGGCTCGAGTTAATGGGAGACGGACAAATACGGAGCACACCTTGAACGTTAGGGGCCCCGGCGGATTATCAAAACCGTGGGTCGTTCATCATAATTGCCGCGTCATCCGTGTTTTGGATTTGCCCGCACCCTATTCAATCCAACCTGTGCAGCAGATACGTTTTTGCATTTGCCAGATACTCTCTTGATAATCTCCTTCCTACACCCTGTTAATAAATTTCTTGTATCCTACCGTTACACTATAAGGCGTAACAAACCACAGAATAAGGAGAGAACCCTATGGGAAAGATTATCGGAATTGACCTGGGAACGACCAACAGCGTTGTGGCCGTGATGGAAGGTGGTCAACCGACGGTGATCCCAACCGCCGAAGGTGGGCGACTCTGCCCTTCGGTCGTGGCCTTCACCAAGACCGGCGAGCGGTTGGTCGGGCAAACTGCCAAACGTCAGGCCATCATCAACTCTGAAAACACGATCTATTCGATCAAACGCTTCATGGGGCGGCGCTTTAGCGAAGTAGAGACCGAGCGCAAGATGGTGCCCTATCAGGTAGTGGAAGGTCCGGTGGGCGATGTGCGTGTGCGCATTCCGGCCACTGGGCGCGAATATAGCCCGCAGGAAATCTCGGCCATGATCCTGGCCAAGCTCAAAGCCGATGCCGAAGCTTATCTGGGCGAGCCGGTAACCCAAGCCGTGATCACCGTGCCGGCCTACTTCAACGACAGTCAACGTCAAGCCACCAAAGATGCCGGTAAGATCGCCGGCCTGGAAGTGCTGCGCATCATCAACGAGCCGACTGCAGCCGCTTTAGCCTACGGCCTGGATAAAAAGAAAAACGAGACGATTTTGGTCTTCGACTTGGGTGGGGGCACCTTCGATGTCTCCATCCTGGAGGTCGGCGAAGGGGTGATCGAGGTCAAAGCCACCAACGGGGATACGCACCTGGGCGGCGATGACTGGGATCAACGCATTGTCAACTGGGCCGCCGAGGAATTCAAGAAAGAACACGGCATTGACCTGCGCCAGGACCGCCAAGCACTGCAGCGCCTGCGCGAGGCCGCTGAAAAGGCCAAGATCGAGCTCTCCACCATGATGGAGACCGAGATCAACCTGCCCTACATCACCGCCGATGCCAGCGGCCCCAAGCACCTGTTGCTGCGCCTGACACGCGCTAAATTCGAGCAAATGACCGAAGACCTGGTGCAGCGCTGCGTGATCCCCTTCCAGAATGCCCTCAAGGATGCCGGCCTGACCCCGGCCGATCTCGATGAGGTCGTACTCGTGGGTGGCGCCACCCGCATGCCGATGATCCAGGATTTAGTGCGCCGCCTGACGAACGGTAAAGAGCCGCACAAGGGCGTCAACCCGGATGAAGTAGTTGCCGTCGGCGCGGCCATTCAGGCAGGTGTGCTCGGCGGCGAAGTAAAGGACATCCTCCTGCTCGATGTCACCCCGCTCTCGCTGGGTGTGGAGACCCTGGGCGGCGTAATGACCGTGCTCATCCCGCGCAACACCACCATCCCGGTGCGCAAGAGCGAAATCTTCTCCACCGCCGCCGATAACCAAACCGCAGTGGATATCCACGTCCTCCAAGGAGAGCGCCCGATGGCCGCCGATAACATGAGCCTGGGTCGCTTCCGCTTGGATGGCATCCCACCGGCGCCGCGCGGCATCCCGCAGATCGAAGTGACCTTCGATATTGACGCCAACGGCATCCTGCACGTCACGGCCAAAGATAAGGCCACCGGCCGCGAGCAAAAGGTCACCATCACGGCCTCCACCAACCTAAATAAAGAAGAGATCGAACGCATGGTGCAGGAAGCCCGCAAGCATGAAGCCGAAGACCGCCGTCGCCGTGAGCTGGCCGAAGCGCGCAACAATGCCGATCAGCTGATTTACCAGACCGAAAAGGCCCTGCGCGAGCTGGGCGAGAAGGTGCCGGCCGGTGAACGCTCGAACATCGAGAGTCGCATCAACGAGCTCAAGCAGGCCATGCAGGGCGAAGATCTACAGCGCATCCGCCGCGCCAGCGAGGACCTGCAACATGCCTTCCACGCCATCAGCCAACAGCTCTATGCCCAGCAACAAGCTGCGGGTCCGGCCGGCGGCGATGGCCGCACCGAAGGAGAAGTAGTCGAAGGCGAAGTGCGCGAATAAGGGTTGTCAGAAACGGCAAACGCGGGTAAGATATGCGTTGCCTATGATCATGTGGCTGATCTTCCTCCTACTCGGGGTCTTTCCCCCTCACGTCAGCCCGGCCTGACAGGTGCAATCCTACCTGTCAGGCTTTTTTATTCACCGTCAGTCCCAAGCACCTTACCTTTGAGGAGTTCCTATGCAAACCCCGTGGGAATATCGCTATGCGCATCGTACGAAGCAAATGGGCAGCTCGGTGATCCGTGAACTGCTCAAGCTCACCGAGCAACCCGATATCATCTCCTTCGCCGGGGGGCTACCGGCACCGGAGGTCTTCCCCTTGGAACAATTCCGCCAAGCCTGCAACCGCGTGCTGGAAGAATTTGGCCCACAGGCCTTGCAATACAGCACCACTGAAGGCTATCGCCCCCTGCGCGAGATGATCGCCCGCCACACCCGTCGCTATGCGGTGGAAGTGACGCCGGAAAACATCCTGATCACTTCCGGCTCGCAACAGGCGCTGGATTTCATCGGTCGCCTGTTCATCAACCGCGGCGATTACATCGTCGTCGAATCGCCTACCTACCTCGGCGCCATCCAGGCCTGGAACGCCTACGGCGCCCAATACATCACCATCCCTACCGATGAACACGGCATGATCGTAGACGAGTTGGAGAAAGCCCTGCGCGTCGGCCCGAAGTTCATCTACGTGCTGCCGAATTTCCAGAACCCTGGGGGCTGGACTTTGAGCCTGGAACGGCGCAAAAAACTCGTAGAGCTGGCCGATCGCTACGGCGTACCGATCATCGAAGATGATCCCTACGGTCAGCTACGGTACGAAGGCGAGCACCTCCCGCCGGTGGTAGCGCTGGATAGTCAATACCGCGCCGAAAACGGCAAACACTACAGCGGCAACGTCATCTACCTGAGCACCTTCTCCAAAATCCTGGCTCCCGGCATTCGGCTGGCCTGGGTAATCGCCCCGCAGGAAGTCATCCGTCGCCTGGTCATGGCCAAGCAGGCCGCCGACCTGCACACCGCCACCTTCAACCAGATGGTGGCCTACGAAGTCGGCAAAGGCGGCTTCCTGGATGAGCACGTCAAAGTCATCCGTCGCGTCTACAAAGAGCGCCGCGACGTGATGCTAGAGACAATGGATGAGCTCTTGCCCGCCGAAGTACGCTGGACGCGGCCGCAGGGTGGCATGTTCCTGTGGGTGATGTTGCCCAAAGGCTTGGATGCTGCCGAAGTGCTACGGCTGGCCATCGAACGCAAAGTGGCCTTCGTCCCCGGCGCCCCCTTCCACCCGAACGGCGGTGGCGAGAACACCATGCGAATCAACTTCTCCTACTCCTCACCGGAAACGATTCGAGAAGGCATCACCCGACTGGCCGGCGTATTGCGCGAGGTCCTGGGCGAAAAAGTCCTTCCCTAACCCTCGCCTGCGCCTCCTTTCTTGGACCTTTGGCCTCACCCCGCCAAACCGGCTTAGCCGTAGGGACACTACCCCTACGGCTTCTCTTTTCCTCCACCGTGGATAGTGGACCGTGGACCGTGGACGGTAGACCGTAGGCTGTAGCTCGTAGTCGTTCCATCAGGTGAATTCATTGCAAAAAGGCCTTTCACCACAAAAGGACGCGTCCTCAGAGCACTTCAAATTTTGAGATCCAAAAATTTATATGAAAATCACAAAATTTTAAATAAAGTTTAGTTTATTATGGTAAATAAATGTTTTTAACGTAAGCCTTGTCATAATTTTCTGTGTCGTCCGTGTTTGTCCGTGTCCTATCGAATCGAGCCCATGTGGTGGCATGGTTTTTGCAATAGAGTCATAAGATACCGCACTAGATAGAACACAACCGCTCCCAGCAAAAACAGAGTCATCAGTATATCGAGGAAGAGTATTCGCCGAGAAAGATTCATACGTTCTCCAGAAGGTTTTGAAAATGGACCATCCTCTTTTGCGAGATCGATCAGGGTGGATACCATTACCGTCGATCACCGCTTAAGATGGGCAAAAGCTTTCTCCTGTTCCGCAACAGGCAACCCCTCGTAAAGTACACAGGCAACGGTCTACGATTATATCAGCGGAAAACATAGCCTCTTGGGTCGCCA
>JBBIGZ010000118.1:0-6584 GCA_037447295.1 Chloroflexota bacterium
CCATCCGCCGGGAACGGTCCTGGACCCGTTCATCTACCTGACCGCTTTCGCCCGTGGCTGGTCACCGGCTTCCCTAATATGGGATTTGCCCCCGGAAGGGGAAAGCGCAGAAGGCTATTTAGGGCCCATGCGCATGCGTCGAGCCTTGGCCAATCTGCTCCCTCGCCCTACCCAGCACTTGCGACGTGAATTAGGTGAAGCGGCCATCGAACGCACCTTTTCCATCCTGGGCATTCAAGAAAGCCACATCACGCTCCCACAGCTCGCCACAGCCTATGCCACCCTGGCCCGTTCCGGCACCTATTTGCCGCTGCGGGCTTTGCTGCGCCTCGAAGGTGCCGATCATGCCCTCTGGCCGATCAAGAACTCCCCGCCCCAGAAAGCGATCGACTCACCTGTTGCCTATCTGGTGAATCACGTCCTCAGCGACCCGTTGGCGCGCCAGGATACCTGGGGATACCCCGGTGTGTGGGACCTCGGTCGGCCAGCAGCGGTGATCGCTGCCCGCACCCCCGAAGGTACCCAAGCCTGGTTGATTGCCTATACCCCTCAGCGATTGGTAGCGCTCTGGATGGCAAGTATGGATGGGGAACAGGTTTCCCCTGAATGGCTAGGAGGGCTAGGGTACGCTTTGCTGGAGCAGGCCAGCCGCTCCTTGCCTGCCCAGGATTGGACACCACCTGCCGGCATCAGCTTGGTAGAAGTTTGCGATCCCTCCGGCCTGCTTCCCTCACCGATCTGTCCGAAGCGTGTCACCGAAGTCTTCCTGAGCGGCGATGAGCCGCATGAGGTAGATTCCCTCTATCGCCGTTATTTCATCAATCGTGAAACCGGTCTTCTGGCCACCGTCTTCACCCCGCCGACGTTGATCGAAGAGCGCATCTATTTGCAAGTACCGCCGCAGGCCCGTCGCTGGGCCGAAGCGCAGGGTTGGCCGCAACCGCCAACGGTCTATGACCCGATCCGCCTGCCCCCGCCCAACCCGTTGGTGCGGATCAGTCAACCCCTTGCCTTCGAGCAGGTGGCCGGCAAACTCATCGTCCGCGGCACCGCCGCCGGCGAAAACTTCCGCTCCTATCGTCTCCTGATGGGGCAAGGCTTGAATCCCCAAGAGTGGCAGCTTATCGCTTCTGCTGAAACGCCTCGCAACGAAGAAACCCTCGGCGAATGGGATACCGAGGGTCTGGAAGGCATCTATATTTTGCAGCTCCAGGTTGTGCGTCAGGATGGTAGCGTGGAAAGCGCTTTTTTGCCGGTGACGGTGGAATCTTCCCGCTGATCACCGTTCCAAAGCCGTTTTCCCTGTGTCACCTTAGCGAAACATGTGCTAAGCAACCCTTTGAGTTCCCTCTAGCACTTTTAGGATAAACGCCGCTGTGCGTTTGCCTGCGCTGCCATCGGTATACGTGATCTCCTGTTCAACGAATGCGCGTCGCTGTGCTGCATCCAGCTTCGGGTCCTGCAAGTAGGCGTTGATCGCCTGGCGCAGCGCATCTTCGTCTGGGGCAACGCGCCCGGCACCGGCCTGTCGGAAGCGCTTGTGGGTCGGCCAGTTCCCGATTTTGCGCAGAGAGAGGGAATATTTGCGCGCATCTCCCCAACCGTTCGGAGAATCGATCACTGCCGAGACGATCGGCGTGTCATGGACGGCCGCTTCAACGACCATGGTGGAGTAAACGGTGACAAAGACATCGGAATAGGCCAGCATCGAGGCTTTCTCATCCATATCTTCACCGCCGTAATATCCGAGCGACCCGCCGAGTGGCACAGGCTGGACTACATGCACGTGAGGGTATTGCGCTGCCAGAGCAAAGACGCGTTTGCGCTCCTCGGCGAAGAGTTTTGGGCGATCCTGAAAATGGCTGGGGTGCAGGCGGATTAGCAATTGGGAGGGTTCGACCAGCGAATCGGAGGCCACCAGCCGTGCCAATGCCTCGATATTGGGGAAATTTGGTGCGAAATGCACAAAGCTGCTGGCATAGGAGATCAGTTTCCGCTTTGGATCGAGTCCGTGGCGGCGGAAGTACTCTTCTCTGGGCACTAACCATTCGCGGCGGATGTATCCATCGTAGGATGGAATGCCGCCCACATGGACCCGCTCCGGCTGCCAATCCGAACCGAGCACCAGTTCCTGTTTCTGAATTTCCGACCAGCAGGTTGCCCAGTCCATCGGCGCGCCGGGGATCGTGTAGCTGCTGGGATTATCCCAACCGACGATGGCGGCCATGGTGGGGATACCACGCAGGTGAGCCTCGCGCAACAGGTAACGGTCCATGCGCCAGCCGGCGGTTGAAGCGATCACCAGGGCCGGGCGATATTTCTCGAAGAGGTCCGCGTACAGGTTTGGCACGAATCGCAGTTGAGCCTGCACCAGTGCCTGGCGCGCCAGACGGCTAGAGCGCAAAAGCAGGATCGCCAGTGCTCCCGGCAGCCAGATGCCTAGGCGAAATTTCCAGGAATTCTCCTTCCACACTTCCCAGATGTGGCTATCCATTGCCTCGGTGTTGATGCGCCACGAGCCGCCCACGCGCCGGAGATAAGAGGAGAGCAACCATTGTAATTTCGGTTGTACCTCTTGGGCATATTCGTTGGCCTGTTTCAACCGTAACCCCTCAAAAATCAGACCGGGACGGGCAAAACGCTGGGCAATTTTATCCTTTGTTTCGTCATCGGTGAAAAGAACAACCTCGATACCGGCCTCGAGCAAAGCCGGAATGACATCGCTTTGCAGAAAATAAATGATAGCCATGCCGTGATCGGCGGAGATGAAGATGCGTTGGGTCATTGTGATGGTGGTTTCCTCAAGACGAGATGATACCCAATGGCCGCAGGACTCCTGCTTGTTCGGGGAGACTGTGTATAGCCGGCGCCGATAAGCAACTTTATCAGGGTCAGCAGGCCTTGGCTGAGCAACAGCAATCCGCGTGCCGGCCAGCGGATATAGCGTGGAAATTTGGGAAGCTCCCAAAAATGCAAATTGCGGAGCCCTTCGCCGACAAAAAAGATCGGGTCGTAATACCCTTCCAGTAACTCGATCTCAAATCCGTGCTGACGTGCCAGCTCTTCTAGCGCGTAGTGGGTGTAGCGATGAAAATCGAACGGCGCCTGATGCACCTTGAGCATAAAAGGAACGGCGATCACCAACATGCCGCCGGGTTTGAGGATGTAGTGTAACGCATCAAGCAATTCGTGAAAATGGTAAACATGTTCCAATACGTTCATCAATATGAGCATATCAAACGTCCCTTCTCGAAAGGGAACACATTTGCCCAGGTCGCATACCAGGTCGACTTCTGGGTAGGGGACGATATCCATGGCAAGATATTTCCTAGAGGCGAAGATAGCGGCAAAATCTCCATGCCCTGCGCCAATATCGAGAATGAGTGCCTGAGAGTCTTGTTTTGAAACCTGCTCCTGCAAAAATTTCCAGTTTGCCTGTCTCCAGGGTGTTCCCTGGTTGGGCCCGCGTTCGATGCGCTCGTAAATATGTGCTGTCTGGGGAGTGGGGGTGAAGATGGGTTTATCTCCCTGAATAGGAACGGTGTAGTGATCGCGTGTGCAATGCCAGAAATCAGCTTCTTTGACGGAGAAGGGTTGCTTACAAAGCGGACAGACGATGATAGAGGAGAGTAGTGCTTTCATTTGCTGTAGTAGTAGAGGTGGAAGATGGCGTTATAGAGTGCCAGCAGCGGCTTTTTGATGAACGGTAATTGCCAAAACCGATCCAAGCGAATTGTGCGCTTTGGGATGGGACGCTTCCTACGTAGATCGTCCGGCAGCGTATTGCTCATGTTTTGTACGTAGCGCTCTGCGGTCATCAGCCTGAGGTAGCCGGCAGTATCCATTCGCTCATCGAGCCGGCGTACCTGCCCCATGGGGCGGTCCATCTCGAAGGGCAGGAATTGCATTAACACCGATTTATAGGCGGTAAATTGCCAGTGGCTTGCACCGAGATAAGCAGGCAAGCCTTTGTAAATCGTACGATAATCGCTTGTTTCCTGGTAAATCCTTTTCAGTTCATCGTCGGAATAGCCGAGTGTGGTCGAGAATTCATAGAACCATTCATAGGGTAGGAGATGGCCTTGCTCCAATTGAGCATTTTGCCGTGCCCACTCAAGCGAGCTCTGGATGAATTTTTCGGGAGTTCGAAACGGTCGTGCTGTGACCATGCCGACGTTGGGGTAGGTCTCAAGCAATTCAACCGATTTCTTTAACCATCCGGGATAGAACAACACATCATTATCAGCATAGGCCAGGATCTCTCCTGGCGCACCGCCGAAAATGATGTTCCATGCTCCTCCCTTGCCGAGGTTCTTCTCCGAGAGGATCAGGTACTGAATGCGCCCGGCTTTTGTTTCCTGGAGGAGATAATCCCGCACCTCGGCACACGAGCCGTTATCGAAGACCAACAGATCGAAAGGCAGGCCGGGGTTACGCCGTGCGCTCTCCAGACATACTTTGAGCACCTCCAGACTTTCGGCATAGTAGCCGCTAAGGAAAGGAATATAGTTCAAGATCGCCACGGTAATCCGCTGTGGGCGGGCGACGTTTTTGACAAATTTAGCAGGGTTTTGACCTTTGCGCATACTCTAGCAATGGCAGGAGCGAGGCTATTATCTGAAGTGGAACAATCGGTTTAAGCGCTTGCCCCAGCGCTTCGGACGAGCAATGTTTTCGATGGTTTGCTCAGGCAGAAAGGAGAAAATGCGGCGCAGAAACAGTTCCACCTGGCGCCAAAAGCGTGCCCACGAAGGTTTGGGTCGCCGAAGATGACCGGCTACTAAACGTTCATTAGAGTCCAAAATGGTATAACGGATGTTGGCTACTCCACCGGCCAGGCAAATGTTCTCTTCGGTCTCTGGTAAATTATAGTGTGGCTGGCCGCCGGGCAGGTGACGGTAATCGTGATTTTGGTGCACGATCATCACCGAAGGGGTCAGATCAATCACCGCCCAGCGTTCACGGCGCGCTTTGTAGATCATCCAGTTATCCCAGCCGGCGCGGCCGATGGTAAAGGCGGGTATATCCCGGTAGCATTCTCGCGGGAAGACGAAGAGATCGCTGCCGGCCGGGCGATGCAGCTTGCCATGTTGCCGGACGTGTTCCCGCAGTCGTTCTTCCCAACCAGGAGCGAAGTCAAGCGGCTTAGTGATATCCACATCCCAGCGCTGACTTACCAGCACAAACCGCTCGCGGAGTTCGGCTACCCGGCGCACGGCCTGGAGAAAATCGGACATCAGCAGGATATCGGCATTGATCACGCACAGGAGCGGGCTCTGACTGTGTGCCCGCGCTTGGGCGAACATCGAAGAAAGGCGCGGGGCACCCGAAGCGCTGCGTTCCACATCCTTCAAATGCAGGATTCCCAATTCGCGTGCTACCTCATCCAAACCTTCTTCGTCTCCCAGGACGATCACTTCCACATCCGGAAGCAGGGTCCAGGAGCGCAAGGCGTTGCGCTGGATGGTGGCAATGTGGGGATCGGTGAACGGTTTCGGCGCAGTAAAGAGGGTTAAGAATGGCATCTTATCTCGCTCTGTTGATGATAGGATTATACCTTCCCCATTCGCGGGTCAATGTCGTAAAGGGTTTTGTGCGAGATCCCGGCGTTGATCGCCATCAGTTCCGGGTGGCGCTCTAGCAGAACGAGCACGTCTTGCCAGGAGAAATCATCGCGACCGCCGAAGTGAGAGAAAATGCGACGAACGAATTCCAGGTCTTCGGCAGTGTCCACTGTCCAGCGGTAGTGACCGTAATCCGCCGGGGCGTGGAGCAGGGCCAGGCGGAAGCCGCGCGGCGAAACGCCACTCTCCATGCCGGAAGCAATCGGCTGGAGGGCACTTCCTTCGTAAAAATAGGGCATGACGTGCTCACGTTGATGCGGTTGGGAGGCTTCTTTCCAGGCGCGTTCCAGCGCGGTGAAAGTACAGACTTCCACATCCAGGCCGATCGGGTAGGTGCGATGCCAAGGAGGGGGCAAGCGGTTGCAGGTAAAGTCATATCCACCCGTTTTCAGCGCTGTGATGGCCTCGTCGATCAATTGCGGATCGATCAGCGGACAATCTGCGGTGATGCGCACGATGATCGTCGCTTCTGCGGTGCGCGCCGCTTGATAGTAGCGATCGAGCACATCGTAGAGACTCCCGCGCACATAGGGGAGGCCTTGCCGGGCGCAGAATTCGGCCACCACATCATCACTGGGGTGATCGCTGGTGGCGAAGAGCACGTGGTTCACAAGTTGTGCCCGGGAGACGCGCTCATAGACGCGCTGCAACATTGGGCGGCCTTCGATCTCGGCCAGGATTTTGCCCGGCAAGCGCGTGGAGGACATGCGTCCCTGGATGATGGCGACGACCTTTTCACTCAAGGGAGGCCTCCGAGGGCAAAGGTAGGGCTTCGATCAGGCCTTTGGCGCGAAATTTTTCTACGTATTCGCGTACCATCCAGTAGTCCAGGCCGACCTCTTCGGCGATCTCGAAGACGCTATGTTGTCCTTCGAAGCGGAACATGATCTTTTCCAATGCCCGGTTAAGTGCCCAGTTTTCGCGCCAATCCACCCAAAGGCCATGACCGCTGAGGAAGAC
>JBBIGZ010000119.1:0-6529 GCA_037447295.1 Chloroflexota bacterium
GATATAACCCCCGGTCAGGCAGCAGTTTTCTACCAGGACGAGATCGTGATAGGGGGCGGTATTCTCCAATAGCCATCTATTCTGAAATTGCTTGTTGTGCCTCGAGCATCGGCCTCGAAAGCAAAACCTCGCTATCCACAATGCGCCACGGATGTGTATAGAGGTTAAAGCGATGGCGCCGCGCGTAACCGATTAATGTGATCCCATACCGCTCGGCTAAGGCTATTGAGAGTGAGTTCGGCGAGGTGCGCGAAATGAGGATTGCGGCCTTCAGGCGCGCCGCCTTTTGCAGCATCTCGGAGCTGATGCGTCCGGTGGTGACCAGCACGCGCGAAACCGGCCAAACATCTTTCAAAAGCATTAGCCCGGCAATCTTATCCAACGTATTATGACGGCCAATATCCTCGGCGCGCAACAGCATCCGTTCCCCATCGCTTAGAATAGAGGTATGTACTCCCCCGGTCTCGCGGTAAAGCTCTTGCCCTTCGAGCAAATCCTCAACCAACGCTTCCACTTGCTGCGGAGTTAACCGAGGGCCTGAACCGGCCAAAGAAATCTCCGGGAGCGCCTGGGCATCCACCGCCGTCATGCCACCGCTGCAGCCGGAGGTCCGCCGCCAGGATTGCGGCCGCTCCGCGGCATGATAGAGCCAAACATCCACGTTATCTCCATGCTCACATAGGTGCACATCGGCGACCTCTTCCATGCTCTGGATCACCCCTTCGTTGTAAAGGAATCCGAGCGCCAGCGCTTCGGCTTCGGTCGGTGTGCACATAAGCGTCAACCAAGGAACGCCGTTTACGGTCAACGAAAGCGGCGCTTCGACAATGGTTTCCGCCTGAATATCTTCCCACTTCTGAAATTCAAAACGACGGTAGGAGATTGTCGCACTGGGAGAGAGCATTTTCACCTCGCTATTTCGACCGAATCACTCTGATTATACTGCCGTTTTCCGCCTGATGTACCCTACAAAACGAGGCTTCTACAGAGTGACCGTTCAAACGTTGGTAAAGTCGAGTACTTACCGCAGGTTCTTCTTTTCGTCACTGACAACTTTTGCATGCACACCCAGACAGACACAACATTGACATTTCCCCTTTCTCACTGTAGAATATTTTCACGCCATAACGGGGCGATGGCGGAATCGGCAGACGCAGAGGACTTAAAATCCTCCGAGGGTGACACCTCATGTGGGTTCGACCCCCACTCGCCCCATCTTCAACGGGGACTCAGCGAGTTCCCGTTCTTGTTCCTGTGAGGCAACTATGTATTTCTCTCGCACTATACTAGAGGAGATTGAAGATCGCACCCTGGCCCCTTATGCCGTGCGGAGCAAAAACAGCAAGGGTCGCGCCTATTTGGATCGCGAACCGGATTACCGCACAGCCTTCCAGCGGGATCGCGATCGCATTCTACACACTACCGCTTTCCGTCGGCTGGAATATAAAACTCAGGTTTTCATCACCTACGAAGGCGACTATTACCGCACGCGGCTCACCCATACCCTCGAGGTTGCGCAGATCGGGCGCACCATTGCCCGCGCCCTCGGCGTGAACGAAGACCTGGTTGAGGCCATTTGTCTGGCTCACGATCTCGGTCATCCTCCCTTTGGGCATTCCGGCGAAAGCGCCCTGGCCCGCCTGATGAAAGATCATGGCGGCTTTGATCACAACAAACAATCCTTGCGCATTGTCACTGAGCTGGAGCAACGGTACGCCGAATTCCCCGGCCTGAATTTGACCTGGGAAGTGCGCGAGGGACTGGTCAAGCACGAAACAGAATACGATGTTTCCGATGCGCGCGATTACAACCCCGAGCTACGCGGCAACCTGGAAACCCAAATCGCGAACATCGCCGATGAGCTGGCCTATACAGCCCACGACCTGGATGATGGCCTACGCTCCGGCTTAATCACCCCGGCCATGCTCAACAGTATTGCCATTTGGGAGATCCTCACCGAATCCATCCACTGGCGAGGCCTCGAGTTGAACGAATTGGATCGCCATCGGTTGATCCGTCGCCTGATCGGGCTAGAGGTCACCGACGTGATCGAGGCCACCGAGACTCGGATACGCGAAAGCGGCGTCGCTTCGCCGCTGGACGTGCAGCGCCTACCGTACAACCTCGTCGGTCACAGCGACGAAATGCGCCGTCGCAACCGGGAACTGAAAGATTTCCTCTATCACAACATGTACCGCAACTATCGCATTGTGCGCATGCAGACAAAGGCCGAACGCATCCTCACCGATCTCTTCCAGGCCTATCGCGCCGAGCCCTCTATCCTTCCCGATCACGTTCAAAAGAACATTCCTCTCCGCGGCTTGGAACGCACCATCTGCGATTACATTGCCGGCATGACCGATCGGTATGCCATTGAGGAGCATCAACGTTTGTTCGATCCTCAAATCAAGCCTTAGAGTGAAGGAGCAAAGATGAGTGTCAATCAACCGGTTTACCTCACCGCCGAAGGAATGGCCCGTCTGAAAGCCGAACTTGAGGAACTGAAAGGCCCACGGCGTCAGGAGCTGGCTGCCCGCTTGCGCGCCGCCATCCAGATGGGCGATCTCTCTGAAAATGCCGATTACCACAAAGCAAAAGAAGATCAGGCCTTCCTGGAAGGGCGCATCCAGGAATTGGAATACCTGCTGCGCAACGCCGTCCTGATCGAGGAAAACGGGCCGCGCGATGTCGTCACCCTAGGCGCGCGCGTGACCATCCAGGAAGAAGGCTTCCCACCCGAAACCTATCACCTGGTCGGTGCCAAAGAGGCCGATCCGCGCAACGGAAAAATTTCTAACGAATCCCCCATCGGACGCGCCTTGCTCGATCACAAAGTGGGTGATATTGTCGAAGTGCAGACGCCCGACGGGATTGTGCGTCTCAAAATCCTGAAGATTGAATGAAATCTCTCCTTTATCACCCGGCCGTCCAGAGCCTACTAAAAGTAATCATCGGCATAGGTTTGGGATTGATCGCCACAGCCTTGGTGATCTTGATCGGGAGCCAACCGCAGGGGCAGGCCATCACCCTGCGCCCGGCTCCCACCGATCCGCTCTGGGTGGTTCAGGTAGAAGGCGCGGTAGTACACCCCGGCGTCTATTCCTTACCCGCCGGCAGTCGCTTGAAGGACGCCCTCCAGGCGGCCGGCGGTCCCTTAGCAGAGGCCAACCTTCAATCCCTTAACTTGGCGCGCCTATTGGTGGACGGGGAACGAATTGATGTGCCCTATAAGGCCGGTTTCGCTCCGCTGGTAGAGGTCACCCCCACTTCTGCTACGACCTCGCCACAGAGCAGCACCACCCCATCCCCTACAGAAAAACTTAACATCAACTATGCCACCCTAGAAGAGCTGCAAACCCTGCCCGGTATTGGGCCGGTTTTGGCGCAACGCATTATCGAGTATCGGGAAGAATACGGTCCTTTCGTAGATATCGAGGAATTGCTCAACGTGGAAGGTATCGGAGAAACACTGCTAGATCGCATTCGCGACTTGATCACCGTAGAAGAATAATCTCTATTGCTCCCCATAATCTCGACAGGTAAACGATGAGATTTGATCACTTTGATTGGATTGCTCCCCTCTACGCCCGTTTTGCTTACGACCCTACCCGTCTAAAAGAACTGGCCGCTTTGCCGCGTAACGGCGATCTGCTCGATATCGGCGGCGGCACCGGGCGCGTAGTTAAGGCATTGGGCGGCCTGGTCGGATGGCGACTCGTTGCCGATGTATCTCCCGGTATGCTCAAGCAGGCGAAAAACGGCGAGGGGGTAATACCCGTTCGTGCCTTGGCCGAATATCTACCTTTTCCCAACGCACATTTTGAGATCGTCCTGATGGTGGACTCTTATCATCATCTGCTCGATCAACAAGAGGCCCTCAAAGAAGCCTGGCGCGTCCTGTGTCCCGGCGGCAAGCTGATCATCGAAGAACCGGATATCCGTCACCCGTTGGTCAAAGGGGTCGCCTTGGTCGAAAAGCTGCTGCTCATGCGCAGTCATTTCCGCCACCCGCATGCCATCGGGCAGGACCTAGAACGCATAGGTGCAAAAGTTTCGATCCATACCGAGCGCTATAACGCCTGGATTGTTGCAGAAAAGCCCTCTTTGGAGTCTGTTCATGGATAATCTATCTCCCCTCACCATTGCCATCATTGGCGGCACCGGCAAAGAAGGCAAAGGCCTGGCCTATCGTTGGGCAAAAGCCGGTCATCATGTGATCATCGGTTCACGCACAGCCGAAAAAGCTCAACAGGCGGTTGCAGAATTGCAGCAACTGTTCGACGATTCGGCAAACCTGGAAGGCATGGAAAATCTCAACGCCGCGGTGCGCGCTGAAGTGATCGTGCTCACCGTCCCTTATGCCGCACACCGGCAAATGCTGGAAACGCTCAAAGAAGCGCTACAGGGCAAATTGCTGATCGATGTCACCGTTCCCTTGGTTCCCCCAAAAGTGACGCAGGTACAGATGCCGCCGGCCGGCTCGGCGACACAGGAAGCATTGGAAATCCTTGGCAAAGGTGTGGAAATCTGCGCGGCTTTTCAGAACATTTCTTACGAGCACCTACTTGGGAATGGAGAGGTCGAATGTGACGTGCTGGTAACCGGCACAAGCAAAGCCGCCCGTCAACGCACCTTGCAGCTGGTAAAAGATGCCGGCCTGATCGGCTGGGATGCCGGCCCGATCCAAAACTCGGTAGTAGTGGAAGGCCTGACCAGCATCCTGATTTACATCAACAAGCAATACGGCAGCACCCATGCCGGCATTCGCATTACGGGAGTCACGCGGCCGGCATGAAGCTCACCCTCACCACCCTACCGGGCATTCCGCTCATCCAACCTGGTGACGATCTGGCTGAGATCCTCTGGCAAGCCCTGGAAAGAGCTCGTATTCGGCTGCGAGATGGGGATATTCTTGCACTGGCATCGAAGATCGTCAGCAAATCTGAGGGACGATTGGTACATCTTTCCCGCGTTACACCCTCCGAACAGGCACTGGAACTGGCCGCACGCTGCGAAAAGGACCCGCGGCTGATCGAGCTGATCCTCGGCGAAAGCCGTGAAGTGCTGCGGGTACGTCCCGGCACGATCATCGTTGAACACCGTCTTGGTTTCGTTTGCGCAAACGCCGGGATCGATCACTCTAACGTCGCACCACCGCCGAATGCCCCGGCAGAGCTCGCGCCGGAAGAATGGGTTCTCCTGCTCCCGGAAAATCCGGATGCCTCCGCCGCTCGCCTACGCAAAGCATTGGAATCCCGCAGCGGCAAGCACCTGGGCATTCTGATCGTAGATTCGCATGGGCGCGCCTGGAGGATCGGCACGGTCGGTGCCTGCATTGGGCTTTCCGGTTTGCCGGCCATCGTGGATGAACGCGGCTGGAAAGACCTCTTTGAGTACGAGCTGCGCGTCACTGTGGTCGGCGTGGCGGATGAGCTGGCCGCGGCGGCCAGTTTGCTGATGGGACAGGCCGCCGAGGGAACCCCAGCCGTCCACATTCGTGGCTTTCCCTATCCTCTCAGCGAGGGCAAATTGGGGGATTTGCTGCGCCCCAAAGAGATGGACCTTTTCCGCTAGCTGAGCAGAGATCATTATGCTCTTATGGACATGTATTGCCCTGGCAATCTTTTACGATCTGATTAACGGTTACAACGATAGCGGCGCACTCACCGCGACCGTGATCTCATCTCATGCGCTTTCGCCACGCCAGGCTCTGCGCCTGGCCGCGATCGGTGAATTCTTAGGGCCATTCTTGTTCGGTGTGGCAGTAGCAACTACGATCGGTCAAGATTTGCTGAGGCACGAAAGCCTTAGCCTGCTGGTCATCCTGGCCGCGCTGATCGCCGCCACTTTCTGGAATTTTCTCACCGGGCGATTGGGGATTCCATCTTCCTCATCCCATGCCCTGTTCGGCGGGCTGATCGGCGCTGCGCTGATCGCTTCCGGCGATCCCTCGGTGATCCAGAGCAAAGGGCTCTTGAAGATCCTTTTCGGCCTCTTCTTTTCCCCCCTGGTGGGCTTTCTGGCGGGTTTTCTCCTGACGCGCGTAATCTATTTCCTGGCAAGTGGCGCATCCCCGCGGATCAATACGCTCTTTCGCCTGCTCCAGGTCATGACACTCTTCGGCATGAGCCTGGCACACGGCGCAAACGATGCTCAAAAGAGCATGGGGATCATCACATTGGCACTTGTGCTGAGCGGTTCATTGGCCACCTTTCACGTGCCTCTTTGGGTCATCCTACTGTGTGCGACGGCAATTGCCATCGGAAGCGCACTCGGCGGCTGGCGCAACATACGCACCCTAGGCGGGCGGGTCTACCGCGTCCGCCCGATCCACAGCGTTGCTTCCCAACTCAGTAGCGCATCGGTGATCGCCTTGGCAGCCTGGTTAGGAGCCCCGGTCAGTACCACCCACGTCATCAGTTCTTCGGTGATCGGCGCCGGCGCGGCCGAACGGCTCGGAAAAGTGCGTTGGCAAGTCGGGCAGGAAATGCTCATCGCTTGGTTGCTCACCCTGCCTACTACTGCTCTA
>JBBIGZ010000120.1:0-6450 GCA_037447295.1 Chloroflexota bacterium
CGTGCCGCTCAGCAACCAGGCCTGCCAGATGACCAACAGACCGGCCAGGAAGCCGGAAAGCACGGTCAGGATCAGCAGAAAACGGGTGTGGCGAGTGAGAGCAAGAAGACGACCATGCATAGGCGCATTATACCGGAGACAGCGTAGCCTTGCTTACAAACGATCATTCGGCATCGTTTCCTCTTCGTCTTTGGACGATCTCCTCGCTCCACCAAGCCCGGTTCAGCGGGCATCAGCCTGGCACGACGATTGATCCCGTGCAACCATCGAAGCGACCATCAGACTATCCGACTAAACAAAGCCCTGTTCATAGAGCGTCAACCATCACCATGCAGGAAAAAAAGGGTGTGTTTACCGCCGTGCTCCTTGACAAATATCGAAAAAGGCTTTATATTTTAGTCTACTTAACTTCTTTGCTAACTAAACTTTTAAGGAGCATCAATGTCTCCCCCCTTGCTGGAAACCCTTCACGAATGGCTGCGCGTGGTGATGCGTTTTTCCATGCGCAACTTTATGCTCTATGCCAAAGAGCACAATTATTCGGTCGCTCAGCTGAATGCGCTCTTCCGCATCCATCACCGCGGGAGCTGCGGCATTTCCGAGCTCGGCGAGGAGATGGGCGTGACCAGCGCTGCCGCCAGCCAGTTGCTCGATCGCCTGGTGCAACAGGGATTGGCCTCGCGCAGTGAGGATCCGCACGATCGGCGCAACAAGGTGGTGCAGCTCACCGAAGCCGGCCACGCCATTGTGCGCGAGGCGATGGCTGCCCGCCAGGGGTGGCTGGTCGAACTGGTCAACGCGCTCTCGCCGCAGGAACAAGAACAAGTGGAGGCCGCCATCCAGCTACTGCTGACCAAAATGCATTCCCTCGATCAAACCGTTCCCGCTTCTGAAAACCTACCAAAGAGTTGACAATTGGAGACCTATGCTTCGACTTTTCCCTTACATCCGACGCTATACCTTTCTGATCGCTTTGGCGATCCTTTTATTGTTTCTCCAGGCGAATGTAGACCTCGCCCTGCCGGACTATCTCTCGAAGATCGTCAATATCGGCATTCAGCAGGGAGGGGTAGCCACCTCGATCCCCGAATTCCTGAGCGAGCAAACTTACCGGCGCCTGGGGCTCTTCCTGAACCCGCAGGAACAAGCGGCACTGGAGCAGGTATATGCGCCGGCCTCGGCCGAGCAGATCGCCGATTTGCAGCAGCGTTATGCCGGGCTAAACGAACAGCCGCTCTACGTGCTGGCACAACTCCCCTCCCCGGAGATGCGATCGGCACTGAGCCGCGCCCTTTTGAGCGTTTCCTTCCTGCAGCGTGCTCAGGAAAACCCCAATCTGGCCGCCCAGCTGGCGAAACAAATGGGAGCCAACCTCCCCACCCTGCCACCGGGCACCGACCTTTTCGCTGCGCTGGAAAAGCTCCCGCCGAACATGCGCGAGGGGCTGGTGAACGGCTTCCGTCAGCGGTTCGAGTCGCTCGGCGAGAATATGCTGGAGCAGATGAGCCTGGCCGCAGTGAAGGCCGAATACCAGGCACTGGGCGTGGACCTGAACCGGCTGCAGCGCAACTATCTCTTCCGCACCGGCGGCATCATGCTTCTGCTCACCCTGTTCTCAGCGCTGCTGACCATCACGGTGGGTCTGATCTCGGCGCGCGTGGCGGCCGGCGCCGCTCGTGATCTACGTGACGCGCTTTTCGTGCGCGTTTCCGAATTCAGCATGGCCGAGATGGAACGCTTCTCCACCGCTTCCCTGATCACCCGCGCCACTAACGACGTTTCCCAGCTGCAGATGGTGACCATGCTGATCATCCGCTTGGTCTTCTACGCGCCGATCCTGGCGATCGGCGGGATGATCCGCGCTCTGAGCACCGCGCCTTCGATGGGCTGGATCATCGGCTTGATGATCGTGGTGCTGATGAGCATCATCCTGGGCGTCTTCTCGATCACGTTGCCACGCTTCAAGCTGATTCAGACCCTGATCGATAACCTCAACCGCATCATGCGCGAGAACCTGAGCGGCATGATGGTGGTGCGCGCCTTCAACCGTCAGGATTTTGAGCGTCGGCGCTTCGATCATGCCAACCGCGAGCTGACCCAGGTGAACCTGTTCGTCAACCGCGTGATGGTCATTATGATGCCCCTGATGATGTTCCTGATGAGCGCGGTGACCGTGCTGGTGCTCTGGGTGGGTGCCCACCGGGTGGCCGAGCTGCGCATGCAAGTGGGCGATATGATGGCCTTCATGCAATACACCATGCAGATCTTCTTTGCCTTTATGTTCATGTCCATGATGTTCATTGTGCTACCGCGGGCTTCGGTTTCCGGTGAGCGCATTGCCGAAGTGCTGGAAACCCAGCCGAGCATTCAGGATCCGCCTTCACCGCTCGAATGGCCGGAACCATTCCGTGGGGAGATCGAATTCCGCAATGTCTCTTTCCGCTATCCTGGCGCCGAAGAGGATATGTTGCACAACATTTCCTTCGTCGCCAAGCCGGGGCAGATGATCGGCATTATCGGTACCACCGGTTCCGGCAAATCCACGCTGGTGCGACTCATTCCGCGCTTTTACGATGTGACCGATGGCGCTATTCTGATCGATGGAATTGACATTCGCCAGGTGCGGCAGAGCGATCTGCGCATGAGGATCGGTTATGTGCCGCAAAAGAGCAATCTCTTCAGCGGCACGATCGAAAGCAACTTGCGCTTTGGAGATGAGACGGCGGCCGAAGAGGTTCTGCTTCGGGCGCTGGAAATTGCCCAGGGTCGCGAGATCCTTACATCCCGTCCGGAAGGGCTTGCGGCGCCGATTGCTCAGGGCGGCACCAACGTTTCGGGCGGGCAGCGTCAGCGTCTCGCCATTGCCAGAGCCCTGGTGCGGCAAGCGCCGATCTATATCTTTGACGATAGCTTCTCGGCCCTGGATTACAAGACCGATCTGGCCCTGCGTCGCGCCCTGAAGAAGTATCTGGCAAATAGCACCATTTTTATTGTTTCGCAGCGCGTGGCGACGATTAAAGACGCCGATTGCATTCTGGTGTTGGATGAGGGCCGTCTGATCGGCCTCGGTACGCACCAGGAGCTGATGCAAACTTGCGATGTGTACCGGGATATTGCTTTCTCTCAGTTGAATCAGGAGGCTTTGGCATGAGTGAGAATCGATCGTTCGGTGGAAATGGCGATCGCCCGGCAACCCCGCGGCGACCGATGGATGGACCGGGTGGCATGCGCCGCGGTCCGTTCGGCCACGGTGGGCCGATGGCAATGATGAAAGGGGAATCGGCGCGCGATTTTAAAGGCACAATGCGCAAGCTGCTCGCCTATCTCGGCGCTTATCGGTGGGTGCTGAGCCTGGCCATTCTGCTCGCCGCCGCATCCACGGCTTTCCAAATTTTCGGCCCGAAGATCCTGGGCAATGCGACTACCCGTCTTTTCGAGGACCTGATGGGGCAGATCGCCGGCACCCGGAGCGGCGTGGATTTCGCCGCCATCGGCCGCATTCTGCTCACCGCGCTCGGCCTGTATATCCTTTCCGGCCTGCTGGCCTATATCCAGGGCTGGATCATGACCGGCATTGCCGTGGATATTACCTATCGCCTGCGGCGCGATATTGCCGAAAAAGTTCACCGCATGCCGTTGCGCTATTTCGATGGCACCAGCCACGGCGAAGTGCTCTCCCGCCTGACCAACGACGTGGATACGGTGAACCAGACCCTGAGCCAAAGCCTGGGGCAGATCGTCAGCTCCATCGTCAGCGTGATCGGCGTGCTGGCGATGATGCTGAGCATTTCTTGGCAGATGACCCTGGTGGCGCTGTTGATCATCCCGCTCACGCTCGGCCTGGTGCGCTTCATCGTCACCCGTTCGCAGCGTTATTTCCGTGAACAACAGGATTACCTGGGGCATGTCAACGGGCATATCGAGGAGATGTTCGGCGGACAAGTGGAGGTCAAAGCCTTCAATGCCGAGGCGCGCAGCATTCGCACCTTCCGCAATTTGAATACGGTACTCTATAACAGCGCCTGGAAATCGCAATTCCTTTCCGGCATCATGATGCCGATGATGAACTTCATCGGCAACCTGGGCTATGTGGGCGTGGTGATCAGTGGGGCCTATCTGGCCATGCTCAACCGCATCACGGTCGGCGATATCCAGGCCTTCATCCAATACGTGCGCTCGTTCAACCAGCCGCTCATGCAGATGGCAAACATCTCGAACGTCCTGCAACAGACGGCTGCCGCCGCCGAACGTGTCTTTGAATTCCTGGAAGAGGCAGAAGAAATCCCAGATCCCGAACGACCGGCGATCATCGAACGTGCTCGCGGGCACGTGGAATTCCGCAACGTGCGCTTCGGCTACACGCCGGAGAAAATTGTCATCCGCAACTTCTCCGCCGAAATTCAACCCGGCCAGCGGGTAGCGATCGTCGGCCCGACCGGCGCCGGCAAGACCACCCTGGTCAAGCTGCTGATGCGTTTCTACGATGTCAACAATGGAGCGATCCTGGTGGATGGACAGGATATTCGCAACTTCCGCCGCGCCGATCTGCGCCATCAGTTCGGCATGGTGCTCCAGGATACTTGGCTCTTCAACGGCACGATCATGGAAAACATCCGCTACGGCCATCCGGAGGCCACCGATGAAGAAGTCATCGCCGCCGCCCGCGCCGCCCATGCCGATCACTTCATCCGCTCCCTGCCCGGCGGCTACCAGATGGTGCTCAACGAGGAAACCAGCAACATCTCCGCCGGTCAAAAGCAATTGCTCACCATCGCCCGCGCCTTCCTGGCCGATCCGCCCATTCTGATCCTCGATGAGGCCACCAGCTCCGTCGACACGCACACCGAGCTACTCATCCAAGAGGCCATGCGCCGCCTGATGCAGGGCCGCACCAGCTTCGTCATCGCCCATCGGCTCTCCACCATTCGCGATGCCGATTGGATCCTGGTCATCAACGAGGGCGATATCGTCGAGCAGGGCACGCACGAATCCTTGCTCGCCAAAGGCGGCTTCTATGCCGAGCTGTATAACAGCCAGTTTGCCCAGCTGGAGGCGATTGAAGCGTGATCTTGCTCCTTTCCGGCCTGCTTTTCATCGTCGCCATCCCCATCATCACCTGGCTGCACACGCAATATCACCTGGATATTCGCCTTACGCCTGAGACGCCCCTCCCACCGCCGCCCTATCCGTTGATCAGCGTCATCGTACCGGCGCGCAACGAAGAACGGAACATCCGCGCCTGTGTGGAGGCCTTGCTGGCACAAACCTATCCGAACCTGGAAATCCTGGTCGTGGACGATCGCTCCACCGATGCCACGCCGCGCATTTTGGCTCAGCTGCGCTCCCAGGCTCTCGCACTCGGGCGGGGACCCGGCGGGATCGCCGCTGAGCCGGCTGCGGTGGCGCCGCAGCGTGAATCCCCTCGCCCCTCGCCTAGCCTGCGGATCATCCAAGGCAAGGAACTCCCCCCTGGCTGGGCCGGAAAACCCCATGCCATTCATCAAGGCTTCCTGCAAGCACGCGGGGAATGGCTTTGCTTCGTAGATGCCGATACACACCTACATCCGGCGGCGATCGCCGTTGCTTATGCCACCGCCGTGCAGCAGGGAGCCGATCTGTTCACCCTGTTTACCCGGCAACGCATGGAAAGCTTCTGGGAATGGGTCATCCAGCCCCTTGTCCTGACCGCGCTCTCGGTAGGCTTTTCGCCCCGGCGAGTTAATGACCCTCACCGGCCGGATGCTATCGCCAACGGACAGTTCATCCTGATCCGCCGCTCGGTCTACCAAGCAATCGGGGGGCATGCGGCCATCCGCAACTCGATCGTCGAAGATAAGGGCCTGGCCGAACGGGTCAAAAGTCAGGGCTACCGCCTGCTCCTGGTGGATGGCGAAGCGATCGCCGAAACGCGTATGTACACTTCCCTGGCCGAAATTTGGGAAGGGTGGACGAAAAACATCTACTTAGGGCTACGGGATCGGCTCTCCCTGCTCCTATTGGGGGCCTTCGGCGCGTTGCTCGCCCTGGCCGCCGCCCTCCTCCTGCCCTTCTGGTTGCTCGCCGGCTTAGCCTGGGCCTGGCAAAGCGCCACTCCTTGGAATTGGCTTGTGCCGCTAGAGGCATGCTTGGTCTGGCTCTACTTACTCTTCTGGCGCTACCGCACAGCAAAGCACCTAGGCATCCCACAGTGGAGCATCCTCTTCACCCCCCTCGGCGCCGCCCTTTTCGCTGCCATGATGCTCACCTCTGCCTGGAACGTCCTCAGCGGCCGCGGCGTGCGCTGGAAAGGGAGGAGATACCTGTAACGCAAACGCTAGCGTTTGCGCAAAAAACAAGGACACGAGAGGCTTTCTCGTGTCCTCACTTTTTGAGCGTTCTCTGCCTGTTAGCGGCTCTCTTCCGGGAACCAGCAGCAGAGTACTAGATCGCGGGCTGCTTTGACTTCGTCGA